>CAZUAY010000254.1:0-5723 GCA_964618405.1 uncultured Lentisphaerales bacterium | reverse complement strand
ACATTCGCGACACGTTCATCGGCGGCACGGGTTATCAAGGGCGTATGCAGGATTATTTCGGCCCGCCGTCAGAGGAGATGCTCGGACAGCAGAGGCCGAGTGTTGACCGTTATGTCGCGCAGAATGGGCAGACGCCCGATCCGCTCGGCAAATTTACGAGTTGGGATAACGCTGCCAGTACCATTCAGGCAGCGATTGAGGCAGCCAACAATGGGGATACTGTCTGGGTCGCACCCGGCGTGTATGGCCACGCATTGACGCCTTTTGTGAAAGACAACATTACTCATCTGGTCAACATTGACAAATGGATCACGGTGCGTAGCGCCAGCGGAAATCCGGCCGATACCATTATCGACGCAGGTGGGGTAACCAACACACGTTGTGTGCGGCTTAACGTACCCTCGTTGTATAGTGCCTTCACGACCGCACGGCTGAGTGGCTTCACGCTGACCAACGGAAATGCGAATGGCGGCGGTATCTTGATCGAGGGTGGGAAGTTGTCGCGTATTGCACTCGTGGACAACTGCATCATCACCGGCAACCGCGGCGGCAACAGCGCAGGAGGCGTGATGGCTTCTTTGTCTGGCGCATCGGCGCTGTCGGTCATCGTATCCAACTCCGTTGTGTGTAACAACGTCGGCGGAGGGATGTTTAAGTCGTTCCCTTCCAGCTTAACCGTCGTTGACTCGCGCTTCGAGAAAAACACACCCTACGGGCTCGAGTGCGGCGAGGGGACCAATGTGATCGACCGCTGTGTTTTCGCGGGCAACGCGAAGACAAATGCAATGTATGGCGTTGGCATAACTTTTTGGAACGCACGAAGTTCCAACGAGGTTCGGAATAGTCTATTTTACGATAACCGCCTCATTCATACCGTTTCGGGCGCCCATCCCGTCGGGGGAGCCGCGATCGCTACTGGCAATAGTGCTGAACTGAATCTTTACAATTGCACGATTGTGGGTAATGTTGCGTCTGACTCGGGGTCACTTTCCGGTGGGCTTTACTCGCAGGGTGGCTCGCCTCACAGAATATGGAATTCTATTGTTCTCGATAATTATAGGGGTGCTAAACTTTCGAACTACGGCGCAAACCAAAGTCCTTCTTTCTCGTTCACCAACTCCTGCACCTCCCCAATTACGGGCTTTTCGCCCGAAGCGCAAAACATCGATGTTGCCCCGCAGTTTGTGAACGCGGCGAGTGATGATTATCGCCTTACGGAAACTTCACCTTGCCTTAACACGGGCATCAATCAGCCGTGGATGTTAAGCGCAAAAGATTTGGATCGGAGCCCGCGGTTGGATTCGATGTCTAAGCGCGTCGACATGGGCAGCTACGAATATTCTTACGAGATTACTACGACGAAAAGCGTTGCACAATGAGATGATTTAGCAGGATGGGATCGACAGGATAAAATTCCTGATGTTCCTAAAAAAAAGGAGTTAAGGCGACAAAGCTGGGGGCTACGCTTTAACTGCGATCATGGACGTAAGAGGCAGGAAAGCATCCCCTCGAGATTAATTTATGCGTTTTCGTTTTTTTTGAGTTGCATTTGAACGCAGAATCATTTAATCTGATTCCATTGGTTTACAACTAGATAAAATAGAAGTCGGGGAATACCGTCATGGGCAAGCTACTTAAAGTACTCACAGTTTTCATTCTACTCCTCAGCATCCTGGCTTTCGTCATGGGGCTGTCTAACTTCAAAAAGCGCGAATTGCTAATTGGGCGAACACACGCGCTGGAAGAAAAAATCGTTCAGCTCAGCGTGACCTTAGAGGAGAAGGAGCCCGTATTCGATGGCGTCCTGAGCCATCCAGAGCGCGATATTGACGAAGTCACAGCTCGTCCGCTGGACATGCCAAATAAAACCGATTTCTGGGGCGACTACAACGATGCACTTGAAGTCTTGAGCACGCCAACGATGAGGCTCGATAACGAGAGCTCTCGTTTGCAGTTACGCACGTATTATCTTTTAGATGCAGAAGGCCAGATCGTCAAAGATATTCAAAAACGCCCGAAGACAACAGGCGCAGGGACGATGGATGAGCTCCTCAGCAAAGTACTCGAGCGAGCGAGCGCTCAGTTTAAACGGCTCAATAGCACACGCAACCAGTTGACCAAAGTTCGCCAAGAACTTGAATCTGTTATCGAACTGTTCAACGCGGAGAAGAAAGAACGTCGCCTTAACCTCGTTAAGATCGTACAACTTGAGGCTAAATTTGGCGAGCTAGAAACGGAAATCGGCCGCCAAAAGAGCGAGGTCGCACGCCTCGAGCGAGAGAAGATCGAATTAAGCGATACGATTAACGAGCTTCGCGCTACCCTTGCTAAGAAGGACGAGGAGCTTGTCGCTTACGACAATAGAGTTAAACGTCTCGAAGAAGAAATTAAGAAATCGACGATTCACGGCGGAGGAGCGGACAAGCCTTTGGCTGAAGATACGCAGCGTACGATCCAACTGACCGCTGGTGTCAAGGGAGCCGTTGTCCATATCGACCCCGAATGGGCGTATGTCCTCGTAAAGCTGACGCCAGAAGCGGCCGACGAGATCACGGCGGGTGGTGTATTCTCTCCTGTAGAGATGATGGTTCACCGCAAAACACCGTCAGGCGAGGTCATTGTGACGCGACTGCGCATCACGAATCCTCCCAATAAGGAAAATATCGTCATCGCGGACAACATGTACGGATGGGAGCAGGTGCCAATTGAAGCTGGAGACATCGTCATCTACTAAAAATAAGGCTGGTGCCGCGCTGCTTCTTGCAGGAGCGGCACTGGCTCTTTTAACCTCTGCCGGCTGCAAGGCGATGGCAAATCCCGATGGGACTGATCTCCCGTGGGCCGAACGGCCGAATTGGGAGTTTTCGCCTAATGTTCCGCAGTCGATGCTTCAGCAATAGACCAAAGAATGATGTCGACCATGCAAATTTTTATTTTCCTCGGCGCTCCAGGTGCTGGCAAGGGCACAGCCGCTGCAAGAATTGCTCAAAAAACTTCAGCGCGCCACATCTCAACGGGTGCGATGTTGCGAGAGGCCTTGAAGAAAGGAACCCCCGCCGGCCTCGCTGCTAAGTCTTACATGGACCAAGGTGCGCTCGTTCCCGATCAGGTGTTGGTCGACATGATTGGCGAGCTTTTGGCTGTTGCATCTGACGATTCTATTTTTTTGTTTGATGGTTTTCCTCGTAATGAGAACCAAGCGCGTCAATTAGACAGTCTGGCTGGGAAATACCATGCAGACGTTAAAGCGGCGATTTGCCTCGATGTCCCAGAAGCCGTATTGCTCAAACGCCTCGGCGGCCGCCGCGTATGCCCAGCCTGCGGTATGGGATTTCATATTGAATCGCTCCCTCCGAAGCGAGAGGGAATTTGTGATGCTTGCGGTGCCGCACTTATGATTCGTGCCGACGATAAGCCAGAAACCATCAAGCACAGGTTGGAAGTTTATGAAGAGCAAACGGCTCCGTTAATTGCTTGGTATACGAAGGCAGGCAAAATCAGCCATGTTGATGGTGCCGGTGACGCTGATGTAATTGTGGATCGGGTGCTTTCCGTAATGAACGGGTAAAGGAGTCTGAAATGTTCGGTTACGGTTCTCGCGATATAGAGACGAGCGTGAATCGCCTCTACAAGGCATTCAAATCGACCGCGGTCCGCTATCGTTATACTTTTCAACGGCCTGTTATTACCGTCGGCGGAAAGCCGAATGTTATTTTTCTCGGCAATCATTCCTCGGGTAAGTCTACCGTCATCAACAATCTACTCGGGGATCCTCCCGTGCAGGACACGGGCGTTGCACCAACCGATGACCGGTTCACCGTGATTCGCTACGGTGAAACCGAGCAGGACTACTACGGCCCAGCCGCCGTTGGTCAGCTGCCCATTGAGTTCGCCTCAGTCATTTCCATGGGCCCCGCATTTCTTCAGCATTTACGGGTGAAGTTTCGAAATCGGCCCTATCTGCAGGGTGTCAACCTGATCGATAGCCCTGGCATGATCGACACCGCTGAAGGAACCTCGAAACGCGACTATAATTTTACGGTGGCTGTGCGGAATTTCGCCGAGCTGTCGGATTTAGTTTTCTTTATGTTCGATCCCGATAAGCCTGGCACGACGGCGGAGACGGTCTCCGTGCTGAGCAACTGCATGTTCGGGATCGAGTTCAAGTTGCGCGTTTTGCTGAACAAGTCCGATACGTTCGACAGTATGTACGACTTCGCCCGAGCCTACGGTACGCTTTGTTGGAATCTGGCGCGTGTGTTGCGCATGAAGGATCTTCCGACGATTTACACGACCTATACGCCCCGCGCCGAAGCGCGTATCAGTGCTAAACTCGATTTGAACTGGTTCGATAAGCATCGTGGGGAAGTTCTCGAATTGCTTCGAAATGTATCGCAGCGTCGGTTCGACAGCATTTTGGCGAATGTGCATTCCGATTTTACTCGTCTTTCTATTCAGTCGCGTGTGCTTTCCGCTGTTGCTTGGAAGCTGTTTGCGAGACGTGTCCGACAGCTTGTGGCTTTCACCGTGGTGACGGGTGCCGTGGGGGTTATCGCCTGGTACATTACAACGCGTTTCCTTGTGCCAAGCTTCAGCGAGGCACCAGCCCTCTCTTGGCGCAAAGCGGTTGCCTATTTCCTCACGCTTGTCGCGACAGGAGTCGCTGGGTTTACGATGGTGGTTTGCGCGCATTTTGGTTTCCGACGTCTTCGGGCATCCCTTGTCTGTGGAATCGATCGCGTTTTCGAAGAAGAATATGCGGAATCGCTTGCGATTGGTGTACGCGAAGACTTGCGCCAATACTGGGCCTCGATTCGAGCCGATGTGGCCTCGATTATCAATGCGCATACAAAGCTTCCTCTTTTGAGCTGGGGTGCCCGCCGGCGTCTTGAGGAGGCCCTTGTCAGTATCGTGCCGGAACTGACCTCGCAAACTCGCAAATCGCTGCAGAAAGGGAAATGAAGTCGTGCTCGTCGCTATCGATCGTTCCACGGCAACGGGCAGTGCCGCTTTGTTTTCAAAAAAAAGCGATTTCTTGACTGCCGTATCTCACACGGGTGGCGGCCATGGCGATGCATTCGACATTCTTGAAACGCTACTGGCGAAGTCTGGCGTGTCTGCGGCCGAGTTAACTCGCTTTGCGGTGGGAATCGGCCCAGGATCATTCTCTGGCATCCGATCGGCGATTGCCCTTCTATCAGGGCTTGCGCTTCCTCTGGGAGCCCATGTCGAAGGCGTCAGCAGTGCCGCCGCTGCTAACGCAGCTTTCCGAGCAGGGCACCCAGAATTTGATTCAGTGGCGGTCATTGGGGATGCACGGCGCGGACATTTATGGGTTTCGCTATTTGAGAATTCCACAATCAGTCGCAACAGCCTTGACGACTTTCAGGTGATCGATCGTGCGGCTGTGGCAGAGTCTATACCCTGCCACGCAGCGGTGATTACTCCGGATATGGATCGCCTCAGTTCGTTGCTTCTGTCTGCATTTCCGAAGAATCGTGTCTTTGCAGCTCTGCCCACCGCCGAAGCCGTTGGCCGCCTCGCCATCCTTGGCTCTTCCGCAATGGCATTGCCAATCTATCTTCATCCAGCGGTCATGCCATAAGAAGTCGCGAGGTGTGAGTTGCGAGAGAAGGGGTTAGGTTCTAGGTTTTAGGCCTTAGCCGCTTCGCGCGAGATGCCGGGGGGAATTGATTAACCATAATGAAAAGACCGTGGTCTAT
>CAZUAY010000253.1:0-5726 GCA_964618405.1 uncultured Lentisphaerales bacterium | reverse complement strand
TTCATGTAGGGCGAGGGGGCACCGCCGCCGCCGTAAAGGCCGGTCTCCGCATTCCAAGTCATACCTTGGAAGAGCTGAAGCTCATCGGTCAGTGGCGCGGTAGCGTCGGGACGCGGGCTGCTAGCAGCATCGAAAAAGAGCGGCGCGCCGAAGTCGTCGTAGTCAAAGCGCTCGACAACATCGCCCTTGCTATCGGTGAGGGCCAGCAGGCTGCCCTGGTCGTCGGTGTGATGGAACAAAACCGCGCCGCCGCTGATCGAGGCCAATGCGCCGGATGGATCCGGACATACGAACGTGCGCTGGAGTACACCGTCCACGTAGGTTTGCAGGAGTTTCCCGGACGTGGGAGAGTCGCAATCGTTGTCCACACCGTCGCAGTCATTGTCCGTGCCGTAATCGTAGAGGTAGGTGGTTGTGGTGACGGCTGGACTCGTTCCTAAACCTGACATTCCTAATACACCGATTAAGATAACCGGCGTGGTTTTGCCGAGGCGACGCCCCACCGCCAGCGGACTGTAGCGATAGGAGACAACGGTCGAGGGTGTGCCTGTACCGTCCAGATCATCCACCTGCACGAGCCGGTTGGCGTAGTCGTAGTGATAAACCCGCTGTCCCGTCGCATTTGTGCTGGCTATCCGGTTGCCATTGGCGTCGTAGGTGAACGTGCCGGAGGGCGCGGCCGTGTATTGATTCATCTGGGCATCACCCGGCGGGATCGTGTTGTCCATCGTATAGACTTCCGCTAAGCCATTGTTGGTTACCAGCAGACGGTTGCCGTTGGCATCGAGGACGTAGCTCTTGACGCTGTCGTCTGCCGGGCTGTCGCTTCGGGTGCCGCGTGTGAGCCGGTTGAGGCCGTCGTATGCATAGCTATTTTCCGTCAGCAGCCCGTCACTGCTCCAAGGGGCGGTCATGATTCGCAAGTTCTGGTTCTGATTGCGATCATAGCCGCTGTTGCGTTGGTCAATGACCTTTCCGCCGCCAGCGCGGGCATGGTTGATGCGGGCCACCTGCTGCCAGCCGAAGTCGTTGGTGACGTTCGGAGAACTTTGCTGGCCATTCCAGAAGACACGCGTATTGATGCTGTTGGCACGGGCGATCTTGGCGAGCCGCCCAGGCCCGTCATACGCCAAGGTCGCCAGGGTGGTCGGGTCACTCGCCGCTGTGGCGCGGGTGCTGAGGGTGACCGGCAGATCGAGCGCATCGTAAGTCGTCAACACGTCGCGTCCGTCGGGACAGCTTAAAGTCAGCCGGTTGCCAACACCGTCGTAGATACAGGTTGTAACCATTCCGTCCTGTGTGCTTTGGGTGCGGTTGCCGAGCGAATCGTAAGCAAAGCTCAAGGAGGAGTCGTCATTGGCCGTTGCAACGAGTTGTCCGAGGCCATCGTATGCGAGCGTCTCGAAGGTTGTGGTGTCGCTGACACCCGTCGCCACGACGATGTCTCGACGAATCACGCGATCCAGCGCGTCGTAGGTGTTGGTCACGATCGTGCCGTTGGCATCCGTGGAATGTGCCAATCGGTTGCGCGGATCCCAGCCGCGCACTACAACGGTTCCATCGGCGTGGGTGACGGTCACGCAACGGTCGCAGGCATCGTAGGCAAACGTGGTGGCGTTGTCCTTGCCGTCGGCTGTGCTGACGAGACGGGTGTTGCGATACACGCTGTGCGAGGAGGAGAGGATCTGGCCGTCTGCTTGCGCACCGCTGTAGTGGGTGCCGTCGGTGACACGTCCCAGCCCATCCACGGTGAACACGCTCGCATTGCCGAGGGCATCGGTGGTGCTGACGAGATTGCCGCAGGAATCGTAGGCGTTGGAAACGGTATTGCCGACGTTATCGGTCGCGCTCACACAACGATCGAGGGCATCATACGCAAAGGTCTGCGTGAAGAGTTGACTCCCCGCACTGACATCCGAAAGGTCGGTGTTCTGAACGGTCAAAGGATTGCCGTTGGCATCGTATGTCGTGGCGATCACATTGCCCTTGGGGTCTGTGACCGAGGCCAGCCGGCCGACGCGGTCGTAGGTGCAAACGTTGGTGTGTCCGTTGTCATCCATACACGCCAGCCGTTGACCGTTGGGCGCGTAGCTCCAACGAGTCGAACGTGTACCGTCGCCGATCAGCGTGCCGCTGACCAGGTCGAAGAACGAGTTCGTCTGTGCTATCAGCCGATTGAGCGGATCGTAGGAGAAGGTGCTTTCGGCTAGGGTCACGTTGAGAGTACCGCCGGGCTGATCGACGAGTTCGCCGTCTGTCCTGGTGTATGTCCGGTTACCGCAGGCATCGTAACGACAGATGGCGACATTACCCATGGCATCTATAGTTTGGACGGGACGGTCAAAACCATCATAGAGGCACACAGTTTCGCTAGCTGCACCGGCAGCGACTTCGCGTACCTTGTAGACGTTACCGTTGCTATCGTATGCGTAGAAATCGACCGTGCTGAGGCCAGTGCCGGGGGCGCAGGCTTTGCTGTACAGGAGGCCGCGCTCGTCATGGGCATAGATGATCACGTTGTCGGGATCCACTCCACTGACCGCTTCCGGCAGACGGTGCAGCGTCAACCGGTCGTTGGCGTCGTAGAGAAACTGGTTGGTCATGATGCTCGGCGAGCCACTCGCCGAAATTTCTTGCGCCGTCTGGATCGGCCGGTTCAGAAGATCGTACGCAAAGGTGGTTGTCCAATAGGGATTGGCTGAATCCAGTGTACCATTTGGTGCCCGGTTTTCGACATCCACCTGCACGAGGTTGTTGTTGGCATCGTAGATGCACCGAGATTGAACACGCTCGCCGAGCGTACTGCCCCGAGTCTGCTGGACAACCTGGTTCAAAGCGTTAACTTCAAACTTCGTAGGCGTTCCGTTCGGGTCGACGCAGCGGGTTGCGTTGCCGCGGGCATCATACTCGAAGCTGGTCGAGAGATTCTGTCCGGTGGCACCGGCGTCCACGACGCAGATTTCCAAGTAGCCGCGCTGCAATCCGCTACTGTAGTAGGTGTATTCGTCGCGGCGGCGGTGTCCTGCGCCATCCTCAGCACGGTCGCAAGCTGTCAACTGACCGTATGCGTTGTGTTCAAAATCTACACGGGTTAACGTCGGCGGGGTGGTGTCGAGGACAATGCCGTGGCGCGTGAGCGTGACGAGGTTGCCGGCGGCGTCGTAGACGCAGCGCGTCTCGAAACCGCGCGGGTTGGTGACACGGGTGACGAAACCCTTCAAATCGTCGATGTCGCGCCCACTACAATCATCATCCACGCTATTACAAGCGCTGCGCGATGGATCGGAGCCGAAGCGCGGGTCGTGCTCGAAACTGTACTCGATGCTGTCACTGAGGCCATCGCCATCCAGATCACCGTTGGAGACGCAACGTTCTGTGCGGAGATTGCCGCGTTGACGCGCTGGCGTAGCCGAATCGAGATCGGCCTGATAGACATATTCAACACGGTTGGTCAGCGGACGCTGCCAAAGGGTGCAGAGCGAATCGTTGTTCCAGCTCCAGAGCGATTCAAAGACATCGGGATCGTCCGCACGCAGTTTGTCTGTGGGGCGGTTTGCGGTGGAGGTCACGGCTTGGCCTGATTCGGCGCGGCCGGTGTACTCGCGCAATGCGACGCAACGGTTGCGGCTGTCGAAATCGTGTTCCGAGACGTTGCCTTCGGGGTCGTTCACAATGCAGCGCAGCGCGGCGAAACGGTTGCCCGGTGCGGGCGTCTGCGGGAGGTAGGTGATGCAGGTGGGGGCATCCGTGCCGCGTTGAACCGACACACAGCGCGCAAAAGTTGGGGATGCCGAGTCGAGATCGTACACACAGCGCGCGGTGGTCTGACCGAGTGCGTCAATGACCGAGATCAGCAAGCTGCTGGTTTCTGGCGCAGCATTCGTGCTGTAGGTGTAGGTCGTGGTCTTGCCGGATGGAAAATCATTGCCGATCGAGGTGTTGATCACGGCAGGCGAGGTCACCGACTTGAGATCGTCGGGACATCCATTCGGGTCGCCCGCGCCGTAGTAAGAATAGGAAACAGTCCGGCCGGAGAAGTCAGAGACGGAGGCAATCTGTCCGTTCGGAGCATAAGCGACCGTATGGATGCGATCCAAGTCATCGACGACTGTTGCGAGTCGACCTGAACCATCGTAACTCAGCGACATCGTATTACCGTGGCGATCGACGATCTGGGCGAGCTTCCCGCTGGTGGGAGAGGCATCGTCGAACGGATTGAACGCCCAATAGCCCGTGTCTGCAAACGTAAGGCGGAAGGCGCCAGTATCGGGATCGAGCGACCCCTCTCGGAAGAACTCGGGACACGTGTACGTGCCGTTGGCCTGAAGGCGGAAGGTGTCCTTGCGCCCCGTGCCGTCAGTGACTTCGATGCCGGTGCTGTTCTGAACGCAGCGCACATCGTAGCTGTGGCTCCAGCGGTTGCCCTGCGCTGTAGCCGCGCCAGTGCGGGAGCGGTAGGTGCGCACCCAGAGGAAATCGAGACCGCGCCCGGAAACGGCGAGGTCAACGACCTGCTGTTGGACCTCGCCCGAGTGCAGGCTAACGTCCATGATACCGTCGTCGTCCGAATCATCGTCAAGCCGATTGCTGGAGTGGTTAGGGTTTCCGGCAGGATTTAAGCCTATCGGTGTATGCATTCTCCTCCCAGTCGGCAGCCCAGAGGCATGATCCCGCTTCCCGGCGGGATTGCCAGTTTTAACATCGTGGCCGTTAGCAGCGATCTTTTCGTGCGGGTCTCCCCAGGGATCTAAATTTCCAGATGCGTAAATGCTATCCTCTGTTCCATCGCAATCGTCGTCAAAAGCCTTCATCAGAGTGATGTGGCCGGTCTTCTTAGGACCGCGGGCGGCCGCTGTGGGGTCTTCGTCGTCAAAAGCCTTCAAGAGAGTGACGTGCCCCTTGAAGTCCTTGCCGAACAATGGCACGGGGCCGGCGGGCGGCCACTCGGGGGCTCCCTGCAACGTCCGTTCCGGCGATGGGGAAACTTCAAGCGCGTCGGACAGGGTCGCGAGCACAGCCCCGTCGTGGCTATTGATCACCTCAACCTTATGGAGCCCCGGAGACAGAGTCGGCAGGGTACCGCTGAGCAGGGTCGGACTGATGAACGTCACATTGCTGAGCAGCACACCGTCGACGAAGATCTGATCGCCTTCGTAAAAATACTGGCCTGTTACATAGACAGTGCTTCCTCCCGTTGTTGAAGCGAACGCCGGTTCGCTGGCCGTGAGGGTTGGCTGCGGGAACACGACGCGGAAGAACCGCGTGGGCGCACTATCCGGGGCAAGAGGGACGAACGTCTCGCCCGCCTGTCCCTTGACGGTTCCCAGTGGTTCCCACTCGTCCGTCAGCGAGCTTTTGACTTGGATGTCGTACGGGGCATTCATAATGCCTGGCAAGCTTAGGCTCACATCGCCGTCATCCTGATGGATGTCCACGCTGCGGCCTTCGGGAAGGACGGCACGCACCAAAGCGGCCATCAAAATACCTGCGGTCAGACACAGGGTCAGCAGTCCTCGGCTTGTTTGGCCGGATTTCATCATTTGTTTTTTCATAGAAGCCTTTCCGTTGAATATTAGCGTCGGTTCTTCTGAATCCAACTACCTTAATATCACAAAGTGATACTCACGTCTATAACTATTTTTTATTTTTTACTCGAGGCAGTGCAGTGTGTGTAATCGGTCAGTGACGGGGGGTGCCCCCGTTGACTGCCCGATTACAGTCGCTAG
>CAZUAY010000252.1:0-5763 GCA_964618405.1 uncultured Lentisphaerales bacterium | reverse complement strand
CCCCACAAACACGGGAAACCCAAAAAATTCGTGAGTTCTGCTGATATGACATTCTACCACTAGCGACTAGCGACTAGCGACGTGGGGCCAGGTGGAGGAGGTGAGACGCCCGATACGTCGCTTCGAAAGGCGTTTTTTTTATGTTTTTGATCATAGAATAGAGGAAAAAGGGGGGATTCCGCGAAAAAATTACGGATTTTTAAGACTATTTAGATCTTTACCCTTTACTTTAGGTGGGGCAAAGTGTTTAATAATGTCATCAAGAGGCAGAAAATGTCAGAACATCCCATAGAAAATACAATTGAGAGGGTGCCCCAAGCCACGGCCATACAGCCTATCTTGGGACGCGCAGATCACCGTTTGGACCCCAAGCGGCGATTTACCATACCCTCCGACTGGTTTGAAAGGATGGGGCGCCCCTCGCAGGTGTATGCCATGCCGAGTCTTTCACGGATGCGTCGCCTCGATGTGTTCTGCCCCTCCGAGTTCGACAAAAAGATGGAGTCCTTCCGAAATACAGCCCTTTCTGATGCCGCCACATCAAATTTTACCAGTCGGATTGGCGAATTGATTAATTGCGTTGCTGTAGACAGCCAAAATCGCATACGCATCAAGGATTCGCTTCTTTCGTTTGCGGGAATTGGTAATGACGATGTCGTGTTGATCGGAGCAGGATTCCACTTTGAAGTCTGGTCAGTTGAAAACCGGCCACGAATTGACGGATCTGAAGCCGATTTACTTGAGCAATTGGCGAATGAAGCGATCACCATGAAATTTTAACAGGAGTAACGACGATGCACATTCCAGTTCTCCTAAAAGAGACACTCGAAGCGCTTGCGCTGCGTCCTGGAGGCCGTTACATCGACGGTACTTTGGGCGGTGGCAGCCATTCTGAGGCGATTCTCGAAGCTTCAAACCCCGATTCACGTCTGCTCGGTCTCGACCGCGACCCCGATGCGATTAAGCGCTGTAAGACAAAACTTTCGAAGTATGGCGAACGCTTCACATGCGTTCATGCAGATTTCGCTTCACTGAAATCTGTTGCGGAAGCCAACGGCTTTGATCAGGTTGATGGAATCCTGCTCGATTTAGGTGTCTCGTCTTTCCAACTCGACGAACCTGCACGTGGTTTCAGTTTCATGAACGACGGTCCGCTCGACATGCGGATGGACACAAGCAAGGGTATGACGGCTGCCGATCTCCTGCAATCTCTTGGAGACGACTGGCGCAAGCTTGCTTCAATCTTAGGAACTTTCGGAGAAGAGCCACAAGCTGCACGGATTGCAAAAGTTGTGCTCGCCGAGCAAGCTAAATGCCCGATCAAGACAACCAAGCGCCTCGCCGATAGTATCGAAAAGGCGGTCGGCGGAAGACGCGGCGCCCCTCGCCACCCTGCCACGCGCACTTTCCAAGCCATCCGAATCTTCATCAATGCAGAAACCGAACAAGCAAGCGCCGGCATCGAAGCAGCACTTTCGCTTCTAGCAGAGAACGGGCGGTTGGCCGTCATCACCTTCCATAGCATCGAAGACAGAATCGCGAAGCAGAGGCTAGCCGATCATGCAGGAAAAAGGGTCTCGCTTCAACAAGGCGGCGACAAGTGGGTCGGCAGCAAACCGGCCGTCCTACGAATCCACCGACGCCCCATCACGCCAAGTGAAGAAGAAATTTCTACTAATCCACGCTCGCGCTCAGCGAAACTTAGAGTCGTTCAACGCCTCGCAACCCAAGATTGAACCCTACCATGGCCAAAACTACAAAATCAAAAAACAAGCCCAGAAAACGTCGCCGCAATGGCAGAGATAACCGCGTCTGGGACGAAACCGTTTGCACGTGGGCTGTCCCGATCAAGGCAGCTGTCTTCATCGTCTTTGCAGTCATCTTGATGGTTGCGTACGTGATTACGCTCAACAGCCGGAACTCGCTCTTCGACGAAATTGCTAAGCAGGAAACCCGACAATACGAGCTCATGGATGATTTACAGCGCGAAACCATCAAGTGGCAGAACATGAAAACCCCCATGAACCTCGAACGGAGGCTTCTCGGCCACGGAATTGCCATGACCTCACCCCACAGCGGCCAGAGGATTGCGATGTCCGGAACCGCTGCATCCGCAAACACTCGCGAAATCTCATCCTACGCAGCCAATCGCTAATGTTTTATCGTCATGAACTTCGTCTGGAAAAAACCATGGATCTTCCTCATCGTGGTTGGGGTCACGCTGCTTTACGCAAAGGTCGCCAAGCGCCTCTATGATATCCAGCTTGGAAAGAAATCTGGCGGTATCGTCAATGCCATGGACTTCACCAGAAAACTTCCGGCAAGGCGAGGCGGTATCTATGATCGTAATGGCATAGACAAGCCTCTTGCCTCATCGGTGCCGTACTGGAAAGTTTTTATAGACCCAGAAGGACTAACCGAAGAACAAAAACCGGAGGTCATGCGCCAGCTTGTCCAGTTTAATGAATTCGATGAGGACAAAATTTTTAGTGCGCTTTCCAGCAAAAAAGGTCGATACCACCCGATCGGGCAGACCATCAACCGGGAGACCGTCGATGCCATTTCAACAAACGTTTTTTTGAAACGCTGCGTCGGCAAAGAGATTGTTACGAAGCGAAACTATCCCGTTGGCAGTCACATGTGCCACGTCGTCGGGATCGTCAATTCTGTTGGAGAAGCTCTTGACGGAATCGAACTCAAAATGGACAAGTATCTGACTGGTACGGATGGGTACATCAAGGGCATTGCAAGTGCAAAAAGACGTGAAATCGCCGCGAAACGGGAAGAAAAAGTTGCGCCAATCAACGGCGCAGACGTCGTTCTGACGCTCGACAGAAACATTCAATATTACGTAGAAACCGCACTTGACGAGGCGATGATCGAGACGCAAGCTCGGTCAGCCTGGGCCATCGTTCAAGATCCACACACCGGCGAAATACTCGCGATGGCGTCACGTCCGAATTTTGATCCTGAGCAGTACGGTTCCTGTCACCCTGAGGACAAATGGAACCGCGCCATTTTCATGAACTATGAACCCGGCTCGACCATGAAGGCACTGACCTTCGCTGCCGGCCTCAACGAAAACCTGTATCAAACAAATTCCTTAATCAACGTTGATGCCGGTTTCTATGCAGGACGAACCTTGCAAGATCACGTTCGAGGCGACATCACCCTCACCGTAGCAACTCAAAAATCGAGTAACCGTGCCGCCTCGCGGGTCGCCATGGCTCTCGGCCGAAACAAGTTTGAAGCGTATCTGAAAGCCTTCGAATTTGGTCAACGGACCGGAATCGAGCTCACTGGGGAAAGCAGTGGCATTCTTTCCCCTTCTAAAAGTTGGTCGGAAGTGCAAGCCATCCGCATCGCAATCGGCCAAGGCATCTCGGTTACCGGGATGCAAATGATGTCCCTCTACAACACGATCGCCAATAGAGGCCTGCGCATGAAGCCCTACGTGATCGACAAAATAGTGGCAGCGAATGGAGAGGTCCTAGTTCAAAACCGGCCCACCCCTCTCGGACAAGTCTTTACAAAAAAAACGGCTGAAGACACCGCGTTCATGCTGAGCACGGTTACAGAAACAGGCGGCACGGGACGTCGTGCTAAAATCCCAGGTTATGCCGTTGCTGGGAAGACGGGCACAGCACAAATCGCAGTGGGTGGCCGCTACTCGACGACCGATTACACTGCCTCCTTCATCGGTTTCTTTCCCGCTGCCAATCCCAGAGTAACCATCCTCGTGGCTCTCGACACCCCTAAACCGAATTACCATGGCGGTACCGTTGCAGCCCCAGTCTTCTCGAAGATTGGCATTGCCATCGCGCGCTATCTCGAAATCCCTCCCGACCAGCCCGAGGCGATTCAATTATAAAAGGCCTCTGCATCGAGATGCAGAGGCCCCTCTAATCACCCAGTTGGAACACCCGCTTAGGATACGGGATGCTTCATCGCTTCTTCAATCGCCACAGCAACGGCAACGGTCGCTCCCACCATTGGGTTATTACCCATGCCGATAAGGCCCATCATTTCGACGTGTGCGGGGACCGAAGACGATCCAGCAAACTGTGCGTCGGAGTGCATGCGGCCCATGGTATCGGTCATGCCATAAGAGGCAGGGCCCGCAGCCATGTTATCCGGATGCAAGGTACGGCCTGTTCCACCGCCCGAAGCGACAGAGAAGTATTGCTTGCCCTTCTCGTTGCATTCCTTCTTATAGGTGCCAGCAACGGGATGTTGGAAGCGTGTTGGGTTGGTCGAGTTTCCGGTGATGGACACATCGACACCCTCCTGCCACATGATCGCAACGCCCTCGCGGACGTCGTCAGCACCATAGCAGCGGACTTTCGCTTTTGCGCCCTTTGAAAACGGGACTTCTTTAACAATGGCGAGCTTGCTCGTGGCATAGTCAAACTGCGTTTGCACGTAGGTGAAGCCGTTAATGCGGCTGATGATGTAAGCAGCATCCTTGCCGAGACCGTTGAGGCAAACGCGAAGCGGCTCTTTGCGAACCCTATTCGCGGACTTGGCAATGCCAATGGCACCTTCAGCGGCGGCAAAGGATTCGTGACCGGCGAGGAAGCAGAAGCACTGGGTCTCTTCCGTCAACAACATCGCCCCGAGATTACCGTGGCCGAGACCAACCTTACGATCGTCCGCAACGGATCCAGGAATGCAGAAGCTCTGGAGGCCTTCCCCGATTGCGCGAGCCGCATCGGCAGCCTTCGTGCAACCCTTTTTCAGCGCGATTGCAGCGCCGACGGTGTAGGCCCAGCCTGCGTTGTCAAAAGCAATGTTTTGAACGTCCTTGACAATGTCGATGGGATTGAAGCCCTTGGCCTTACAAATCTCCAAGCATTCTTCAATGGAGTTGATTCCGTATTGCTTGAGCTCGGCAAGAATTTGGGGCTCGCGGCGGGTGTATGATTCAAAAAGTGGCATAATAATTTATCCTTCCTTATTCCGCACGCGGATCGATGCTCTTAACGGCACCGTCTTCCAGAGTTGTACGACCATAGTTGCCGGTCGCCTTGGCAAGGGCTTCGTTTGCATCCGTACCCTTTTTGATGAGATCCATCATCACACCGAGACGAACGAATTCATAACCGCAAATTTCGTTCTGGTCATCGAGGTGAATTTTCTTGACGTATCCTTCTGCCATCTCGAGATAACGCGGCCCCTTGGCTCGCGTGGAGAACATCGTTCCGGTCACCGAACGCAGTCCCTTGCCCAGATCCTCAAGTCCCGCGCCGATCGGCAAGCCACCTTCAGAGAAGGCCGACTGTGAACGACCGTAGACGATCTGCAAGAAGAGTTCACGCATTGCGGTATTGATGGCATCGCAGACGAGGTCAGTATTGAGTGCTTCGAGAATCGTTTTGCCGGTCAAAATTTCCGAGGCCATTGCAGCGGAATGCGTCATGCCCGTGCAACCGATTGTCTCGACCAGCGCTTCTTCGATAATGCCCTCTTTAATATTGAGGGTGAGTTTGCAAGCGCCTTGTTGCGGTGCACACCAGCCCACGCCGTGCGTGAGGCCAGAAATGTCCTTAACCTCCTTCGCCTGCACCCATTTTCCCTCCTCGGGAATAGGCGCTGGACCGTGGTTGCATCCCTTGGCCACAGAGCACATGTGTTGAACTTCATGTGAATAGATCATGATGATTCCTTCGTGTTGAACAGGTTCCTGCCCCTAAAAGGGCATCGAAATTTAAGCGTAAAATCATACAAAAAAAAGTGCTGACGTGCAAGCGATGATTTGGGCAT
>CAZUAY010000251.1:0-5802 GCA_964618405.1 uncultured Lentisphaerales bacterium | reverse complement strand
ACATTCACGGCGCCGAGTCCAGCCCAAAAAATATTTTTTTTTGCGCTGGACATTACTGCCGCCACAGTGCTATGCTTCAAATAAATCGGGGTCGCTTATACCCCGTGAACGGTTACCTCCCAGAGGTAGAGGGGATATGACCGCTAACAATCCGCCAACGCCGCCCGCGCCTTGGAGGGAGCCGGAGAGATCCAACCCCCAGACAAGGGAATTGCTGATTGCCGATTGCTGATTGCGGATTGTTTCCCGGATCATGTTCCACCCATCATACACGAAAGAGCGAGACTCTGCCACAGTCCATGTATCGTTTTCAAAATGAGAAATTTCTTTTCCGATTCGGCGGATGCGATTGTCGTAAGTGTACTCCACTCTGACACGCACGGCTCCTGCGGAAACACCAGCAGCCGATGTTTCAACAGACACCAGCCGATTCTCCCCATCCCAGGTGTAGACAAATCGTCCATCGCTGAGCATGTTCCCGTCGTCATCATACGTGAACGTCTCGGGAGACTTTGCCACGTAGACCTTACCCGTCACGGACTGACCGAGGTCGGCATCGTTGGTGCCGGGAGGATTCACAACAGCAGTGATATCGAGTTCCTTCATGACGGCAGAAGCGGCGTTGACCTCGTCGCCACCGTAAAAATACTCGCCACTCACGCCTGTCTCCTATTTTTTTTATTTTGCTTATTGACGACTAGCCCTGACTGCTTACCTGATAGGGACTCGCGTTTGTCATGATAAAAACGTAATGCCATTGGTACAACACTGCACATTCCCATGACAGTAGCCGCTGGAAAAGCAAACCATTTGATATGTCTCGCTACGTTTGGTTGATCATTCTGGGCTCCTATTAGGATTGAAGACACCATCACTATAAACGCAGAAATACCGATCAACATCGCCATAAATTCAATTTTTCTGATATTCATAACTGTTAATTCCCATGTTTGCACCGTATAAACCGATCGTTAACGTCCACATTCAACGTGTATCCCTCACAGCCATAACTCACTCAACAAATCGCCACCAAAGCCCCACAAAAGAGTCATTCAGTCCCGGTTTTAGACGCCTGTTCCCTGCTTCCCTTTTTTTCGTACCTTCCGCCAAGTATTTGAGAATATCGGACATGTTCCCACTGTGGGATCCAACTCGAATAATGGGCTTCATTAAACGGAGAACGCATACTACAAACCACCGGATAGTAGATCCCACACTAACGGCAAAGGCAAGATCAAGATTCTCAATAGCAAACAACGTATCAGAAACCAGGAAAGGCCAATACGCAACGTCCAAGAAAACATCGCCTAATGGCGTCCCATTAAACACACGCGTTCCTAAAACCGCTGGGAGCAGAAATATCAAGATGACCGATATTCCAAAACTTAGTAGGAAACTCATAAAACACTCCTTTGCGATACCATCTTAAACATATTCATAAATCAAATTCAACTTATTCGTGGCATTGCCACGCAACCCCACCGCATCGGGATTGGCGATGGCTGTGTACTGATTGAGTTCGTTGGCGGCGTAGGTCTTCACAAGTGTTTCTCCACCGATGGTTTCGGAAGCGGTAGTTCTATTGCCTATCGGGTCGTAATTGTATCCGAATTCGCGTCCGCCGTAAACCTTTGAAGTTTCCGAAACATCGGTGCGGGCGCATTCACGATCCATTGATCGGTCATCAACGGCTGCAGGTTTTTCTCCCCTGTGGCTGGCCTCGGCGAGGCCGGAATCGTCCGCGATCGCCGATCGCGGCTACAGGGGTATTCGACAAAGTTAGCGACAAAGCTAACGACAAAGTTTTCCCAACTCACAACTCGCCACTCGCAACTTCTCCCCTGTGGCTGGCCTCGGTGAGGCCGGAATCGTCCGCGATCACCGATCGCGGCTACAGGAAGTGAATGAATCGTAAGTGCGCCCGATTACTGGTCTGCCCAAACATTCTTTTCATTTTTAAGCATGTTTCTGCTATAATCGTTACTAAGATTTATGTCCGTTCAGTTGGATAGGCAGTTGAAGGAGAAGATTATGAAAGGTTTTTACCGTGTAGCGGCAGCCGTCCCAGTTCTCAGAGTTGGGGACCCTGAGTTTAATGTTACCCAAATTCTTGAGCTTTATCATGAAGCGGTCGCGCAGGGCGCGGCGGCGATCCTCTTCCCGGAGCTTGCTATTACGGGTTACTCCTGCGGGGATATGTTCGAACAAGCGGCGTTAACGGATGCCGCCGATGCGGCGCTTTCGAAGCTGATCTCTGAGACCGAGGGTCGCCCGACCGTTCTCATCGTGGGGACGCCGCTTCGCGTCGAGTCGCGGCTCTTTAACGCTGCGGCCGTGATCGCGGATGGATGCCTTTTGGGGCTTCCGCTAAAAGAGTATCTTCCCAACTATCGCGAGTTTTACGAGAAACGTCAGTTCAATTCCGTGCGCGAGTTTGACGGCGATAGTGTCGTCTTTGATGGCGTTGAAGTTCCCGCTGGCAGTGGACTCATTTTTTGCGCTGCAGATTCGTTCCGCTTCGGCGTGGAGATTTGCGAAGATTTGTGGGCTGTCATTCCGCCTTCGTCCGATCTCGCCCTTGGCGGCGCACAGGTCATTTTTAATCTCACGGCGAGCACGGAACTGGTGTCGAAGGCGAACTTCCGCCGGGACCTTGTGGTCAACCAGAGTGCACGAATTTCTGGAACCTATTTGATGGCTGGAGCAGGGGTTCACGAATCGACATCCGATGCGGTGTTCGGCGGGCATGCCCTGATCGCGGTGAACGGTCGCCTCGTTGCCGAGAACGAACGCTTCAACCGGCAGTCTTCGATCATCTATGCCGATGTGAAGCCCGCGTGGTCGGATAGCCTGCGTGCGTCTTGGACAAGTTTCAACGATGGCGTGCCAACGTCGGCTACGGAGCGAATTCATATTCCCGCCCTACCAGCATCGCCTGATCTAAAACAGTTTAAAATCTCGTCGCGTCCGTTTGTGCCCTCGGAGGATGTGGCACGGTCTGAACGCTGCCACGAGATTTTCAATATCCAAATGGCGGGGCTTGCGAAGCGGGTGGAGCATACACAGGCCAAACGGCTTGTCATCGGCGTTTCGGGAGGTCTCGATTCGACGCTTGCCTTACTTGTTTGCGCGAAGACCTGCGATCTGCTGGGACTTCCACGCTCGTTCATCTGCGCCATCACGATGCCAGGGTTTGGCACGACGCCGCGAACCAAGGGCAATGCAGAACGACTGGTGCAAAAACTAGGTGCTGAGCTACGCACGATACGCATCGATGCGTCGGTCGAACAGCATTTCAAGGACATCGGACATGATGCGGGTAATCAAAACGTCGTTTACGAAAATGCACAGGCACGCGAACGAACGCAGATCCTGATGGATGTAGCGAATGCGGAAAGCGGTTTGGTGGTGGGTACAGGTGATCTCTCGGAGATTGCGCTCGGCTGGAGCACGTTCAACGGCGACCACATGTCGATGTATAACGTCAACTGTTCCGTTCCTAAAACGCTCATTCGCTATCTTGTGGAGTACTATGCCTCGATTTCGGATGCAGAGTTGGCGGGAATTCTTCGAGATGTCAACGCGACGCCAGTGTCGCCTGAGCTATTGCCTGGCGCACAGCATACGGAGAATATCGTGGGGCGCTACGAGCTCCACGACTTCTTCCTGTACTATTTCATGAAGTTTGGTGAAACGCCTGAAACGCTCGCGGCCCTCGCAGCCGAGGCGTTTAGTGATCAGGCGACGGCGGAGGAGATCGAAAACACCCTTCAGATCTTCCTTCGACGCTTCGTTAGTCAGCAATTCAAGCGTAATGCTTCGCCAGATGGACCCAAGGTCGGCACGATGGCGCTTTCACCACGCGGCGATTGGCGGTGTCCTTCGGACATGAGTTCTGCCGTTTGGACGGGAGAAGTCGCTAGTCGCTAGTTGCTAGAGAAGGGAGTAGCGAGTAGTGCGTAGTGAGTAGTTTCCGATGGGGACACCCCATACCCCGTTAAAACATAAGTCGCGAGCTTTGTCGAAACTCAATTAACCATGAAAGCATTGTCGTTTTATAGCGGTGCGAGATTTGTCAATTGAGTTAAAGAAATTGACAGACCGAAGGTTTTTGGGTGTCATCGAGGACGAGGACGAAAATGAGGACGGGCAGGATCGCGCAAGAAAGATTGAATCCTCACAATAAGCGGCGGTTTGAATGCGTTAGTTATACATGATGCAAATCGATGTTTATGAAAACAGATTATACGGAATTAGACGATCAGGAGCTTTTCGAGCAATTTCACCGACAGGGTCGCGAGAAGGCCTTCGAGGAGTTGATGTCGCGCCATTCACCGTCGTTGATGCGCTACATCGGAGGCATGCTGGGAGTCGACTCGGCTCACGTCGACGATGTTTTTCAGGAGACATGGATTCGGGTGGTCAACAACGGGGACAAGTGGCATGGGGGGAGTTTTAGAGCTTGGTTGATCACGATCGCACGTAATGCCACGATTGACATGCTGAGACGATTGAAACCGACGCTGAGTCTGGACAAGGAGAACGAGTTTGGAGAGCCGATGGGGAATTTTATTCCCGATGATGAGGTGGGGCCAGATGCGATTTTAGAAGGCCTGGAAGTGGAAGCCTATATTGCAGAACGAGTGATGGAACTGCCGGAAGCTCAGCGGGAAGTCTTTCTCCTGCGGGTCGTTCAGGACTTAAGTTTCAAGGAGATTGCCGAGACTTTGAAGATTCCGTTGAATACCGCGCTTGGCAGAATGCATTATGCGGTGACGAAGTTAAGGACGGCGCTTACGGCAGACAAGACGGATTGGCAGAGATGAAGAGGGAATTACGAATTATGAATTACGAATTGCGAATTGCGAATTACGAATTATGAATGTTGTGGAGCTACTAGCGACGAGCGACTTTTCTCAGAAGGAATTACGAATTATGAATGTTGCGGAGCTACTAGCGACTAGCCACTAGCGACTAGCGACTTCTCTAGCGACTAGCGACTAGCGACTTCTCTAGCGACTAGCCACTAGCGACTAGCAACTTCTCAAAGGAGGCAAAATGAACGATAATTTTGAAGCAAAACTTTTCACTGCCGCTAAACGCGGATTGGAAGCTCGGATTTCTAGCGAGCCTTCTGCCGAATCGCTTACGGTTATTAGGGCCAGCGCGGGCAAACAGGCCCACCACGTTCGGTTTGTCCGCGCCGTGCGTCGAATTGCCGTGATGACAGCGCCCTTGGCTGCTTGTGCTGCGCTGGTGGTGATGACGATGCTGGGTAATCATCCAATCGAGACGCCAGTTGGGGAGGGGATCAACTTGCAACCGTTGGCGGCACTCATTGCGTTGACGACGGTTGTGTCGGACTACGATGCCGATGCGTCGGCGGACTCATCATTGGTCCTAACAGATGTGGAGTACGCCTCAGACTTCGATTCGCTTACCGCGAGTATCGTCCAGATGCAGGATTCGGCTTGTCTTCTCAATCACGCGATTACGCAGAATTAAGGTAGTGAGTTGCGAGTTGCGAGTTGCGAGTTGCGAGAGCCCTGTCGCCGCGATCGGTGATCGCGGACGATTCCGGCCTCAACGAGGCCAGCTACAGAGGAGAAGTTGCGAGTTGTGAGTTGCGAGAGCCCTGTAGCCGCGATCGGTGCTCGCGGACGATGCGTATGGGACTACCAGTAAAACGATTACAATCCCGAAAACATGGCCCACCCTTGCCATCCCCTGTCGCTACCCGATTACAAACGGGCGCATCCTCGTTCCGTTGACCTGTCCGTTTGGATTTGCTCAGAGGCACCA
>CAZUAY010000250.1:0-5853 GCA_964618405.1 uncultured Lentisphaerales bacterium | reverse complement strand
GGGTTTTCAACCCGTGTACGAAAACGGGTTGGAAAACCCGTTCTCCGTTTGCTTCACTCTTCCTCCTCCTCGATCCACGCTAGCAAATATTCAGCCACTCACTACTCATTACTTCTTAAAGTTTTTATCTGAAACTCAGGAACATCAGGAAATCATCCTGTACATCCATGTTAACCTAAAAAAGCTTTTTTTATGAATTACGAATTTTAGAGCGTATGTTTCCTAGGTCGGTCGGCACACTTGTCGGGGATTGGCTTTCCTTGCGTCAAAGCGTCAAGTCGGCATCCTGATTTGCCTTGGTTTTGAAACCTGAGCGTAAAGAAGATGGGTCTCGCAACTGCAATGTGTTGAGTGGATAAGGCGTAGAGGGCAATGGGGAATCGCCGGATTGATCGCCCGAAACAGGCACGTAAACCGGAAGCGGTGGATTTTGTCCATTGTCGATGAGGACTTGTTTCATTCGCTTCGATGTAGCCTTGCCGATCGGCGCCATAAGAGGACTTCGATGCAGAGTTACGCTAATTGACAGGGCATACATGGAGTAGACCGAGAGGAGCACGACCAGAACCAGTGCTACAGAATATCTCTTGAAGGCTCCTTCCAAAAACAGTGAGGTGCCAAGGCTCATCCATATCCAAAAAAATGCACTTCCAAAACGTAAGTCGGGTGCAGTCGAGAACCAATAAAAGATGCTGGTTGCTGACAGGAGGATTAAACAGGTGTCGTAAATGATCTTGTGCCGTTCTCGTTGCGAAAGCGCTCGTCGTACGACATGCAACAAAATCAGGAGTGAGCCGAGATAAAGCCATCGAGGCTCTAGCCCCTTCCAAACCCGATCTTTCCATTGCGGGAACCAGTAGGGAAACCCCTCTATCGTGGCTTTGTGGTAGTTGGGTCCCGGAAGTCGCGCCCATCCCTTGATCACACCATATTGCCCTGCAACAGATTGCATTTCATGTGCGTGAGTCTCGCCGATAGGCTCATGAGGCATCGCCCAGTCAACGTTAAAATGACCCACGGGAGCAGGAAATAGCAACCAGCCAGTCGTGATGATATTGCGCAAAAGATGACTCACAATCAGGAACCCTGGAATCAACCCTGCAGCGAAAAGTGCTGAGAATCTCGTTCGCAGCCTTGCTTTTTCCTTGAAAAGGATCATTCCGACAACGTAGCATACCAGGAGTAAAATGAATAGCAAGGAGACGGCCCCAATCGGCTTTATGCTGAAACCCAGCGCCGCCACTGTTGAAAGAAAGGTCATGCGTGTCCACGTGTAATTCGTGTCGTAGGGTTCGTCCGCAGCATGGCCCCGGAAGCCGACCAGTAACTCCATCATCAGCACCACTTGCAGTAACAACGCAATATTATCATAATACAGGGTTGGATGAATGGTTGTTTGCAGCTTCAAAAGGTAAGCAAATGTTGCCATGCAGAAAAGAACCACCCTGCGTGATCTGCGCCTCGATTCAACAAGTATGATCCACAACCACTGAGCGCATACGGTGGTCATGAAGAGTCCGTAGGTTATCCATGCTGTTTTGCCATCCCACCACAGATTGTCGACAAGAGAAGAATAGGATAAAAAGCCAGAGGTATGGGCAAGGCGGGAATGCAAATTCCCCAGACCGGGAATAATCGGATATTCATTCAGCCAGCGTATGACGTTAAAATGATAGAGATCAGTATCGTATGCACCCGACCATTTTTTGTGTACCACTCCTGATGCGCCTAGGTACGCAAAAAGTAGGATCAAGACAACAAACAGCACTACACGGACACAGAGGTTTAAGTCGAGAACAGGCCTAGGATCTAATAAGCGTCTCGAAATATTTCTTAAGTAGATCGACAATCCGATGATGCCCATTACAAGCCACAGGGCCAAGCAGACGGAATTCAGGGGGCAGAAGAAATGAACGAGATGAGCCGTGGTGATCGTAACCGCCGTTCCAACCCAGAAGAGCTGGAAGGCATCAAGATACTGTCCGTCAATGCACTTGGAGAGTCGCGAGAGAGCTCGAACAGCAAGGAACCCAATTCCGGCGGTGGTTCCAAATAGGATCGTCCAAGAAAGCAATACTCTGATCATGAAATATTTATCCTCATCCGTTGGCAACAAAATTCAGAACTCGCATTGCGTGCCCCTTTGATTGGGTCTCTTCACTTACTCTCAGCGTCAGAATATGTTTCCCTTCATCAAGGTCAGAGGCAAATAGTATGGTTCGCGGATAGTGTAGCCCACTGCTGCATCTGTGGAAGAGGTTGTGATTGCCTGCTGGAGTGCCGTCAATACTTGCTTCGACTATTCCTGCGTCTGGGCCTGCTAGAACGTATGCACCGATGGCTGAGCCGTTGAATTTAACTTTCAGCTCGGTTCCGGGCTTATCCATGCAGATCATTTTTATGCCTGTGAAGGTATCGCGTAATTCACCTTCAATTGCTTCCCAGTTAGGCATCTTATAGGTAACGCCATCGGTTCGCTTGATTTTACTGTTGTCGAGGAAATGCCCCCGATAATAGCTTTTCTCGTCAAGCGGCTTCGGCATCTTGTAAGGCCTCATCTTTGTGGCTATAGTTTCATCGTTCCAGTTGATGTCCATCAGACGTTCAATCATGTTAGCGCAGAGCCTGTTGCCCAGCTCTCCTGGATGTACGCCGCCAAACATTTCCCAACTGAACGATTTCGCCTTGATTTGATCCGCCAACTCCATTCCGAGATGGACTACAGAAACGCCATAATGTTTTGCAACCTTGGCATGTGCCTTTGAAGGAATTGTCTCTTTGCCCGCACTCCACTTGTTGAGCAGGTTTGGATTGACAAAGAAAGTCATAATCATATCAGCATTCGGGTTATGCAGGCGAGTATGCCGCACAATGCCTTCCATGCCGCGAAGGCATTCTCGTCGTGAATGGGCGGCATCCTGATCATCGTTGACCGCAAACTCTACAAACAAGAGATCAACTGGACCGTTTGATAGGACGTGATTATCTAGACGGAACGCGCCGGTTGTAGAGCAGGTGGATGCAATGCCTGCTGAGGTAAACGTGAACTCCGTGTTCGGAAAGCGAGACTGCAAGATCTCGATCATCATCGGCCTGTAGCCGTTCATCTCCGTGATGGATCCGCCGAGAAAGGCAACGTGCCCCTTTTTCTCTTTCTCAAATCGTAGGTGGCAATTCTGTAAACTGCCGTATTGGAGAATATTTTTGTCCGACATAGCACGGGTATTGTGTTGGATTTAGTTTAGCGTCTTTATGTAGGCTTGGTCGCAACGTGGTGAAAGATGCGCTGGCTGATACGGCTCGAAACCGTACTTCACATAGAGTTTTACCGCATCTTTTAGCACAGAGGCTGTTTCGAGAAACACGGATTTATATCCGAGCTCCGATGCTCTCTTCAGCGCATCTTCTAAGAGCGCCTTTCCATACCCTTTTCCGCGGTGTTCTGTATCAAGATACATCTTCCTCAATTCGCACAGGGTGTCGTCAACCCGGGATAGGCCGTAACTTCCCACGATCTTGTTTCCGTACTCTAAAACACAGAACCACCCTTGTTTTTTGAAATAGTGTGCGTCGAGGTCATCGAGATCACGATCAGTTGAGTCGGGATCCGGTTTAAGCTTGAAGTCTTTTAGGATTCCGAAAACGAGTTCTTTAATGGCAAAAATATCTGCGTTCGTGGCTTGTCGAATTTTCATCTTTGTGCGATATTGAGTTCGACCGGGCAATGGTCGGAACCGGTGACCTGATCATGAATGGTAGCGGACTGAACGAGCGGCATCAGGGTGTGCGTGGCGAGAAAGTAGTCAATTCTCCAGCCAACATTGTTTCCTCTCGCTCCGCCGCGATAGCTCCACCAGGAATACTGCTCTTTTTCTGGATTCAGGGTGCGGAAGGTGTCCACCAGATTCGCGTTGATATAATTCGTCATGCCCTGCCGCTCTTCAAGCGTATAGCCCGCGTTACCTTCGTTAGGTTTGGGTCGAGCGAGATCGATGGGGTTGTGGGCCACGTTCATGTCCCCGCAGATAATGACGGGTTTTATCGTCTCTAAAGCCTTGATTTTTTGTAGCAACAGCTTGTCGAATTCCTGTCGTTCAGCGAGACGTGACAAATCGTCTTTTGCATTCGGGACGTAGGTGTTGATGAGGAAGAAGTTCGGGAATTCCATAAACTGAAAACGGCCTTCGCAATCGAAGCGCTCATCTCCAATAAGGGTTTCGTAGGTGATCGGTTGAATGCGGGTGAGCGTGGCAGTGCCGCTGTAGCCCTTTCGCACGGCACCATTCCAGTATCCGCAATAGCCTGCCACCGCACCGATCTCCGCAATCGCAGGCGGCAGGTCGTTGTTATGCACTTTGGTTTCTTGTAGACAGATGACATCCGGTTGGTGTTGTAGAAGAAAGGCTTCAAAGCCCTTTTGGACAACCGCCCGGATTCCGTTGACATTCCAAGAGATGAGTTTCATGAGTAAGAAGTTGGTGGTAGCGTGTGGACTTTGCCACAAAAAAGGTTAATGATGCAAGGGGGGATTCACCACGGAGGCAGTGAGGCACGGAGAACTATTAAAGGTTCGTAACTGTCGCCTCCATGTCCAAGCTTTCTAGAATCCGTTCTGCTATAAAAGCACGAACGGGGATAGGCATCTCCAGAGCTTCGGACACAGGATTTTCTACTGTTATCGTCATGGGGGAATGGTATCACTCTTCTTTGAGAAACACAACACGCGCTCTGCGATCCTTGCGTAAACTTAGCGTTCCTTGCGTTAAAAGTTTTAACCCCAGAGGATACAGAGAGCACGGAGTTTTTGATGTTGCTGAGGCGGCTGCGCCGAGGTTTTTTTGTCCACGGAACACACTGAAAAACACGGAAGGGGAAAGAGAAGTGCGCAGTGCGTAGTTTCCGCAGGGGCTCTGCCCAAGACCCCGTTTATTACGTAAGCGTCAGGCGAACCCCATATTGACTATATCTGGGCAGGTCGCGCAACTCACTACTCGCAACTCACTATTCACTACTTCTTAAAGTTTTACACAAAATGGCAGCCAAGCTTCTTGCCCATCGCAGCCCTTCTGGCGCGTCCCTCAGACACGAGGGTAGATCTGCACCGCCCAGTGCATGGAAAGCCTTATTCCTAGACTGCCGAAATTATCGAGAACATCGGCATCTTGCATGACCCAGCGGTAGCGTGTATCTTGACACAGCGGTGTTCTCTTATGACCTTCTTACAAGTTGATCGTATTCTGCATGCGAACCAACCCATATCCAGAGGATGCTTTTGGGGTTGCCCTCTGCTTCGATCCCTAATGCGCGGTAATGAATACCAGCTCTTACCGACCATAGGTCTCCAATCTTCTTGAAATGCAATGAGGGATGTTTCGGATTGCTTTTAAGAAGATTGAAATAATCATCCGCTACCTCCCGAGCTCTATGGGGGAGCTTATGATAGAAATCCCAATATTTTGGAGTGGTAAAATGGTTTAAAGAGGGTTGCATTTGCCAGCTTTAAAGTCAACCACGGCTTCTTTAATCAGATTCCGAAGCGATCCAGTTATTTGGTCGTTTTCAATCTGTTTGTCCCAAGATTCTTCTTCAAACCTACCAAACCACGAAGAAAATGAAGCTAAGTCTTTTTCAGGCAGAGCTTTAATAGCACTCTTAATTTCACCTATATCGATCATCTCAACCTCCCATCTGATGTATAACCTATGCTTTTTGGTGGTTTTTGTCAATGTCGATCGTAATCGGGTAGGTAATGCGGTAGGTAATCGGTCAGCCATCGGGGGAGGGATGAAAACATTTTCCGAGGGTGACGCCTGAGATCTGCTCTGCTGTGCTATCAACCCAGTTGTCGCAATA
>CAZUAY010000249.1:0-5868 GCA_964618405.1 uncultured Lentisphaerales bacterium | reverse complement strand
TAAAGCTTAACTCAGTATTCTGACCCGCACGTTACAGGTTCTCTTCCATTCTTCCATTACACGAGCGTTGAGTTAACTGCTAGGCTTCGTTTTCACCACTAGACTCGGTTGGGTATTATAGACCTTGCTGTGCGGGGGAACGGAATGGGTGAGCCAGACATTTCCACCGATCACGGAATGGTGCCCAATCACCGTCTCACCTCCGAGGATCGTGGCGCCAGCATAAATGATGACATTGTTTTCAACGTCTGGGTGGCGCTTAATTCCCTTGACAAGATTGCCTTGTTCATCCTTGGCAAAACTCAAAGCCCCGAGCGTGACGCCCTGATAGAGTTTGACGTTTTTGCCAATCTTGCATGTTTCACCGATGACGACGCCCGTGCCATGATCAATGAAGAAGCCGCTGCCAATCGTAGCTCCGGGATGAATATCGATGCCGGTGCGCGAATGGGCGTGTTCACTCATGACGCGGGGAATCAACGGAACGCCCAACTTGACAAGCTGATGCGCCACACGATGGACAGCGATCGCGTAAAGTCCTGGATAGCTCATCACGACCTCAAGTTGGGAGGTCGCCGCTGGGTCGCCTTCGTAAGCCGACTGCACATCCGCCTGTAGGATATCGCGTAATTCAGCCCCGTTCGAGAACAGGCCAACGACTGCGGCGCGGGCGACCTGCCCGCAATCTCCGCAGTGCTTGCAAATTTGATTTTCACAATAATATTTTGCTACCGGGAGAATGCAATCGTAGAGACGCTGCGCCACATCGCCAGTATCGCACTTGCCTTTGGAATGACCCACGAATGCAGGTGCATTATCGTTGTTCAAGCACCCAGGGAAAAGCAAGCCCACAATGCCATTGAGCACCTCGATAATCGTTGATTGACCCGGCAGGCGATACCCCCTAGCCGTATTCACTGCAGGGCAGGTTGCACACGCATCAAAAAGCGCCGACCACTCGGGAAGCTTCTCTGTTATCCAAGTCTCAACTTTAGTATCCATTGTAATTTTTCATTCTAAGATTCGCAGTTTATGCTGGTGAATCGCCAACTCAGTAGGCGTTGTACCCTACGCAGACATGAGTCGCTAATCGTGAGTCACGACTCAGAGAAGCGACGAAGCAATTCGATGAAGCTCGGGAAGCGTTTTCACAAGTTGCCGAGCTAACGCTAATTGCGCTCGCGCTCTCACGAGATTATGCTCAGGATGCTTGATTCCGAAATAAACGTCCCCGGCCAGATAATCGCCGAGGAAGCGAACAGCAACCTCGAGTGTCAGGACGATACCGGCCTCAGGAAGCAACGCCTTCTCGGCATCCGTCAGTACCCCAGCCGCACCAGCCAAATAACCGGCGTGCAAGGCCGCGAACATGTCTATTCTGACTTCGATTTCTTCGGGCTTATCGGTATCTTCGTCCTTATTGCTGCAAATACTCCTCATGAGATCGCCAAAATCATGATGGGTCAAACCTGGCATGCAGGTGTCAAGATCGATAACACAAACAGCATGACCATCGTCAGTATCCAACAAAACGTTCGAGAGCTTAGCATCATTATGGACCACGCGCTCCGGAATCAGCCCCTGCTCAGCCGCCACTTGAACAACGAGCGCGGCTTCTTTGAGTTCGCGTAGCCCTTCGACAATATCGACACAATTTTGAAGCCGTCCCACGACGTCCTTCGCCACTGCCTCCTCAAACGCTTCATAACGGCGACGCGTATCATGAAAATTTTTGATCGTCTCATGAAGTCTGGGTGATGGAATATCCGCAAGAAGTGCTTGAAATTTCCCAAATGCTTGACCCGCTGAATAAGCCTCGTGCTCTGTCGTGGCGATCATTTTGCCACTCGCCTTGTTAATGAACCGGTACATCCGCCAGAACCCGAGCTTCGGAGAATCAAAACTTGTGGCCCCGTTTTGGGTGCGGATGAAGTGTAGATAGCCGCGAACGGAATCGGCATCCGGATTTTCACGGCAACGTGCTTGCATGTGTTCGGAGACACGAGTAACATTATCCATTAACGCTTCAAGGTGCGGGAAAACGTTCCGGTTCATGCACTGCATCACGTACTTGCGGTTTTTTCGATCGTAGTCCTCATGCGTCACAAAATAAGTTTGATTAATGTGCCCGCCCCGAGACTGCTCCACGGCCACCACACGACCACCCTCAATGAAGTTAGAAAAGGCTTCGGCGATAATATCAATGCTATGCGTCATTTCCAGTTAGTGTTCCCATTCATATTTTCTTAGAAAATAACCCTAAGACGGAAGCGTCTTCTGGGGCTTTGGCAGCGCAACTCCTCAAAACCCATTTAAATCTTCGTAAAAATCCACTCCGGCATCATCGTAGATCAGCAAATCGCCAAAACCAATGGGCCGAGCAGTGTTGCCTTTGGAGACTCCGCCGAAAAACGGAGTCGAACAAGGCGCCCCCCCATCCCGCCTTGCACGTCCGAAAATCGACATATCGGCATGATTGAAGGATTCTCGCGTCTTCTCCGTGTCTATGGATTCGTCATCGTAGCAGCAAAGGCCTATTCCATTTCCCTGCAAGCCAGAGACTTCCATGCCTTCCGGTGTGAAATCGTAAACATATATCTTCATGATTTATCCCCTCTGCTATATCAGATTCCGTGTCGTGACTTAAAACTCCCATGAATATACATTTTTCCTGCGTTTTAATAAACATCAAAATATCACACGCCGGTAATCGGTTAGGCACCGGGGCTGTTTCTAACCGATTACTCGCTAGTTGCTACGGCCGACTGCCTAGAAACGAAAGCCTATTTCTCAACCGCAAAACACGCAGCACAATGCGTCCCCACCACAGCTTTTAGCTCAGGTGTTTTCGCACGACAGATCGGCATCACAAGAGGACATCGCGGCGCAAACGTACAGCCGATCCCCCACTCGGTCGCCGGAGGGACGCGGCCAGGTATCGTGGCCAGTGTCTCCACCCCGCCACCGTCCAACCCTGGCACTGCCGCCATGAGTCCTTGCGTATACGGATGCGCAGGATGCGAGAGCACGTCTTGCACGTCGCCATGCTCCACGATTAATCCCGCATACATCACCGACACGCTCTTCGCATACCCTGCCACGAGGCCGAGGTTGTGCGTAATGAGCAAGACCGCAACGCCCGTCTTTTTGCAAATCCCATCCAGTAAATCCATGACATGCTTCTGCGTCACCACGTCCAACGCCGTCGTCGGCTCGTCGGCCACCAGCAACGCTGGCTCCGCCGCCATCGCCATCGCGATGCAAATCCGCTGCGCCATGCCTCCGCTGAGTTCGCAGGGGAAAGAGTCGAGAATTTTTTCGCCTCCCGCCAAATCGACCAATGCTAACAGCTCCAATAGCCGCTGCCGCGCTTGCGCCCGCGACAGCCCTCTCGGCAACGCTTCGCGCATCTGCACACCAATTCGTAGCACGGGGTTCAACGCCGACATCGGATCCTGAAAGATATAGGAGATGCATCCATGCCCGCGCATCGAACGCAACTCGGCCCCACGCAAGGCCAGCACATTGCGCTCCTTGAACAAAACCTCGCCGGAACACTGCGCCGCATCCGTGGGTGGCAGGCGCGTCAGCGACATCGCCGTAACGCTCTTCCCGCACCCGCTCTCTCCCACCAAACCGTGAAAGCCGCCAGGGCTTACACCAAAGGAAACGCCTCGAACGATTTCAACCATTCGGCCATCGGCGTTAAGAGAGACATGAAGATCGTTGACACGTAAAACACTCATAATCCAAGATACTCCTTTACAGCAGGCGTTAACACAGCAGGTTCTCTGCACAGGGTCGCCAGATCGAATCGCTTCAAAAGCGCCTTGGGTGAAAGTTCCTCTCCAAACGCTGCCCACCCACACCACCACGCCAAAAGACCCATAACTTTTTCAGACGTTACACCCGCCTCCCGTAACGACTGGATGCGCGTATCGCCGTGGCGCTTGGCCAGACGCCGTCCATCCTCAGCCACCACAAGCGGCACGTGAATGTAGTGTGGAGACGGAAGTCCCAGAGCCTTCTGAAGCGCAAGCTGGGCATGCGTCGCATCGAGCAGGTCATCGCCTCGCACCACTTCCGTAATGCCCATCGCCGCATCGTCTACCACCACGGCCAGCATGTAACCCGCACCGTCCGGATCACGCGCCAATGCAAAATCGCCTGTTGCCTCAGACAGCTCCAGCGCCTGTCGTCCACAAAAACCGTCCTCGAAAACCGACGTCCCCACCTCAACGCGGAACCGCCATGCCGGCAACCGTCCTTCTGGAAGTTCGTCGACCGCCTCCTCCCAACTCGTAAACCGACCTCGACACGTACCGAGATAGCGCATCGTGTGCGCGTTTCCCTGATGCGGCGCACTCTGCGCTTCCTCCACATCAGCTCGGCTGCACACGCAAGGATAAACATAGTTCGAGGCCTTAAGTTTATGAAGCGCCGTGCGATAAAGCTCGCGACGGTGCGACTGCACATACGGCGCGAATTGGCCGCCGACGTCTGGTCCCTCATCCCAATCAAGTCCCAACCAGCGCAAGTCCGCATACGCTTCTGATGCGGCTCCCGACTTCACTTTCGGATGATCGAGATCCTCCATTCGCATCACCAGACGGCCTCCTTGTGAACGGACACTCAGCCACGCAATCAGAAACGAGCGCGCGTTACCTAAATGCAAAGCACCTGTCGGACTCGGCGCCAACCGTCCCCTCACTTTATTCGCTACTTGTGTGCCTGCTTCTCCTTGCTTCATGAACACATCATTTCAAAAAATTGCACGAGGTGCAAGCGTACGCTTCAACTTCATTGTAATCTTGACGTTTTCTACAAGATTACAATGAAAGCGGAGGGGCTCAAGTTGGTTTACAGTGACGGCAACTAGTTGCAATGAAGCCTCGCTTTGCGGTATAGTCTGTGCTTTCAAAATCAACGCGGAGCATGAGATGAATCCAACACCTTTTAAAGCCTTAACCATTGCGGGTTCCGACACGAGTGGGGGCGCTGGCCTCCAAGCCGACATCAAGACATTCCAAGAACTCGGCGTGTACGGAATGGTCGCCATCACCTGCATCGTAGCCCAAAATCCAAGTGCCGACTGGCGGCACGATGTTTATCCCATAGAACTCTCTACTGTCGAGGCGCAACTCGCGACCGTCCTCGAGGGCATCGGCGTTCATGCCGCCAAAACCGGCATGTTGGCAACAAAAGAGCTCGTTGAGCTCGTCGTCGGTACCGTAAAGAAGCACAACATCCCCAATCTCGTGATCGATCCCGTGATGGCCTGCAAGGGAGCATCAGAGCCGCTTAGTCCCGAAGTAGCGGATGCACTCCGTGACGACCTGATGCCGCTTTCAACCGTCATTACACCCAATCTCTATGAGGCAGGGATTATGTCTGGCCTCGGCCTCATCACCACGGTTGAGGGCATGGAAGAGGCTGCACGCTTGCTCTACAAGGCAGGAGCGCGCAACGTGCTCGTGAAAGGTGGCAACAAACTGCTGGGTGCCACCACAGCGATTGACGTGCTCTACGACGGTAACACCATCACGCGTCTCGTATCCGAACTCATTCCGAACGCCTATACACACGGTGCTGGCTGCACGATTTCGGCGGCCATCACCGCCAACCTCGCAAAAGGTATGCCGGTGACTACCGCTATTCAACAGGCGAAGATCTTTGAGACGGACGCCATCCGCGCGTCCTTCCCACTCAACCAGTGGGTCGGCCCCCTCCGCCATGACGCCTGGCGAAGAGTTTAAAAGGCCCGGCACACTGGGAGCATCGGCATTTGCCTATACCGTCGAGTTTCGTTAAGCAGTGCTCGTAACGAACGGAGCGGGGACATTCCTGTCCCCGACACGACGGGGGTTG
>CAZUAY010000248.1:2514-5895 GCA_964618405.1 uncultured Lentisphaerales bacterium | reverse complement strand
TGTCGCGAACTTTGTCGACTACCACTACCGTGGCTACTAGCGACTAGCCACTAGCGACTAGCGACTGTAATCGGTTAGGCACAGCCCCCTGTGCCTAACCGATTACCTGTGCCTAAACGTGAAAACTTGAAAGGCTTCTGTCAAAATGGTAGGATGTCAGGGTCAAAACAAGAGCGAAGAGTTTGATGGTTAAGTTGAATCACAACACAGGTTAGGATCGAGAGCATGTCTTCATACCAATACGAAACGCATCTACACACCTCAGAAGTTAGTGCCTGCAGTGTTGCTCCTGCGGTGGAGCTCGTCCATTTTTACAAGAAGTTGGGTTATGCGGGGATTTTTGTGACCGATCATTTTGTGGCTCAAGTGCCCCCGCTTCACCGGCGCGATCGTGGGCTGAGCACATCGAAAGTTTCTGCCATGGATATGAAGTCGCCGCACGCGAGGGTCGTGAAGTCGGGCTTGATGTTTTTCTGGGGTGGGAATATAGCCATGGTTGGGCACACTTCCTCACCTACGGTTTGGACAAGGCTTGGTTGCTTGCTCACCCCGATTTGGGGGATTGGGATTGGTTAAATTATTTTGATCGGGTCCATGAAGCGGGAGGGTTCATCGTTCATGCGCATCCCTTACGGGAAAGAGTGGATTGTGTTCAATTGGTTCCGCGGCATGTCGATGCCATTGAAATTTTCAATGGTGGAAGGCCGGAGGATGCCAATCGGCACGCGCTTGATTATGCGAACAGTTTTGGTTTGCGTAAAACGGCTGGATCAGACATACACTCGACAACAAAAAAGAAATTGTATGGGATGCGCTTTCCTCGTCGTTTGACTGACGCGAACGATTTTATATCGGCAGTCAAAGCTGAAGAGGGCGTTGTTTTTTGTGAAGAGCTTTCCTGATTACGCTTTATTTCACAATCCAAGCATGCCAGCCGAACCGTTGGCAGGTGTTGGCGAAGACGCAGGCTTCGTTCATCACGAGGTAGCGATGGGGATTCCAATGGGGATATTATCTGCGACTAGCTTTCCGAAATTAAGATCTTTTAGTGAGTTCTGGACAAAGTTAGCGACAAAGCGAGCGACAAAGTTTTTTACGAGCGGCTTGCGACTTCTTCGGCAACTCAAAATGGCAAGGCTGCTCTAATCTGAATAGTTTCCTTCATAGCGGGGTGTACAAACTCGATAGCCGTAGCATGGAGGAGATGGAATTCGCCGTTTTGGCCCTTGAGCGTAGCGTCGGGGCCGTAGGTGGCATCGCCCACGATGGGGTGTCCGAGAGAGGCGAGTTGGCAGCGGATCTGATGCGTCACGCCCGTGTATATCGTTACCTCAAGAACCGTGTTTCCGCCCCGGTGTTCAATCGGTTTGTAGAAGGTTTCGGCAAACAAGGGGTGCTCGCCACGTGGAAGTTTTGCGCCAGAAACGCATCGCATTTTGCCGCGGAACGAGGAGTTATGTGCGAGGTAACCGCTCACGCCACCTGCATCACGAATATTTCCATTCACTACAGCCGTGTAGGTTTTCTTGACCGTGCGTGCGGAGAATTGGCTTCGAATGAAGTCAAAGGATTCGGAGGTTCGTGCGCAGAGCACAAGTCCCGACGTGCCTGCATCGATACGGTGCAGCAGCCCCGGCATGAGTGGATCGCCACCGATGCCTGCCATTTCAGGGTAACGCGCGGCAATGAGATTAGAAAGGGTTCCCAGCTCGCCTGGTTTGAGTGGATGGCAGGATTGGCCACCCGGCTTGTTGAGGGCAAGAATCGAAGGATCAACCCTGACGATGTCGAGCGCACCTTCTTGCGGCGTGACGACGCGATCGGTGCTTTCGAGCAGTTGTGGCAGGGTGACGACACTGCCTAGAGTGGGGCGAAAGGCTTTGGGCTGGGGGCTTCCATCGATGAATACGGTGGCTTTTTCAAAGGCATGGTTGACGAGCGCCCGCGTGGAGGTCGGAAAACGCGCGAGAATTATTTTATCCAAGCGCACGCAGCGAAGATCGTTTTCGGAGATGGCAAATGAAATATTGTGGAACATAATTGGGATGGTGGGCTAGATTGAGGCAATTATAGGGCATCGAGCCTGAGAAGACAAAGGAAAGTCACCATTTTGTAATTTTGTAGTAATCGGTCAGTGACTGGGGTTAGCACGTGGGTAATGGGGTTTGGGTTTTAAACACAGAGAGTTTGAGACAAAGAAGAATGGGAATAGGAGCCAATCAGAGATTGACCGAAATTTCTCCGTTTGCTTCGCTCCTCCTCCTCCTCCTCCTCGATCCATGCGAAAAGTTACCCCATCGTTTTTTCCCACCACGAAGAAAAGAAGAACGCGAAGCCATTGGACTCTTTTTCTCAACTTTAAAACTTAACATTTTACTTCCTTGTGTGCGGTCCTTCGAGCGCCCCTTCTCGGCATTACGTTTTTTTTATTGTTTGTGCTTGTTAAATTCGGCCCACTATGTTTTAATTCATGAGTGCTCGTTATCCTTGCGTTTTCGAACGCAGGTTAAAAAAATCAGTTTAAATCAATCAAGTTAAGGTTAATCAAATGAAGTACTCTGTAGCAACTTTCATCGCGATGGTTCCAGTTATCAGTATTCTAGCGGCGACCCCGGCTGAAAAGTCGGCTGAGGTAGCGGCTCGGAAATATATTGAAGTCGCAGACAAAGGGAATGTGACGGCGGCTTATGCCATGTTGCCGAAATCGTATCAGCAGGACGTGTCGACCGTGGTGTCGACTTTCGGCAATACAATGGACGTCGATATTTGGAATCAAGGAAAGGCACTAGTCGCGGCACTAGCAGACATTGGTATTGCGAAGCCCCAAATTGTCGCGCAGATGATTGGGAGTAGCGGCTCAGCAGCGGCTCCGACAACGGAGACGATTGCTTCTGTTGAAAAGAGTGCAATGGCTTTGAAGGCTCTAGCAGGAAAGTTGACGCTCGATATGTTGAAGACGGGCGACATCTCCAAAATCGTCTCGATGCCAGAGTTCTCCTCTGCTGGAGAGTTGTCGAAGGCAGTTAATAACGATATGGCTGGAGCGTCCTTCGTTAGCGCAAAGCAGTTGGATGATGGATCCGTCAGCATTTCTGTTAAGGATCAGAAGGGTGTTGTCGAGGAAAGCCCGTTCGTTCAAGTAGAGGGGGCTTGGGTGCCGAAAGAAATGGCGGACGGCTGGAAGGAAGGCGTTAACGAAGCGCTTAAGGCTATTTCAGGAATGAAGTTTGACGCCACCAAGAAGCAGCAGATCCTCGGCATGCTTCCCATGATGAAGATGGGCATCGAAAATGCCAAGAATGCTACGTCGAAGGATCAGCTCAGCCAGAGCATGATGATGGCAGTCATGCCCCTGATGATGATGGGCATGGGCCAAGGCGG
>CAZUAY010000248.1:0-2414 GCA_964618405.1 uncultured Lentisphaerales bacterium | reverse complement strand
ATATATTAGTGAGGTAAGTGTTGGGTAGGATAATATGTTGTAGAAGGTGAATCTATGTTTCTGACGAAAGCTTGTGTGTTGGGTCGTGAACTTTCGTCGATCTACGTATAAGCAACGAGTGTGCCAATGAGCGAATAGGACGGATTTTCTACGCTACAAGCAATTAATAGAAATTAAAGATGTCTTATGCGCCTGAGTTTTCCTTGAATCGCATATCGCTGTATGCAGGGTGTGTGTTTTTGAATGCACTACGTGTCTTTAGTGCTTTGTTGCCGTGACGAGCCAGTGCGGCATTGGTGGTGGCATTTTGCAGGTCTCACCAGGAATGAAGCCGGCCTTTGCCATCCAGTCTTTCAACTCGAAATCGGAAAATACCCACCCGTTGTGGGTGGTAAGTGCCATGTTGACGGCGAAGAGCGCAGAGAAGGGTGGCTGGGTGCGCGAGGCGTCCGTCATCATGTCGAGAACGAAGAGTTTCCCAGTTGGCTTGAGCGCGCGGTGGGCTCGCCGCAGGATGTCGAGAATGCTGTCGGGGGATTCTTGATGCAGCGCCCCAAAGATAGTGACGGCGTCGTAGGTATTCGCAGGATAGGTGTCGGTGTGGTAATCACCAGCAAGGCAGGTAACCCGGTCGGCCATGCCGGATTCGGCTACACATTCGGCGGCGACGGCGGCGACGGCGGGGAGGTCGACGGTTGTGCAATGTAGCTCTGGATTGGCTCCTGCCATCAACACCGCATAGGTGCCTGGCCCTCCGGCGAGATCGAGAAGGGTCTTGCAGCCAGCTAGGTCGAGCAAGGGAACCACAGACTGGCCAATAGCCATCGCGCGCCCACGCATCGATAAGACGAAGCGACGCATGCGTTCGGGGTCTTCGCCGAGGTGAATTCCTGGGGCCTCAACGGGCTTACCATTTTTAACCAATTGCGAGAGTTTTCCCCAAGCGGGAAAGACGTCGCGATTGTAGAGGATGGCGCGTGAGAGGTCCATTTTCGATCCTGATACGAGCGCCATGCTACCGGACGGCGTGTTCTGATAAGCGTCGTCCGATTTCGCGAGGATCCCGATGGCAACGCAGGCGTCGAGGAGCAGACGCAGACCGCGCTCATCGGAGTTTGTAACTTTTGCAAGCCTCTGGAGCGTGGCAGAGTCACCTAGTTTTTGAATCTGCGTGAAAATATTGTTTTCGATCGCAGAGAAAAGAACGGAGGATCCGTAGAAAGCGCTGGCAAGGTCGACGATGCCTTGTACTGAAAGTTCCTGTTGCGGCATGAAAGGGCTCCTGATTTTCTCGTGTTTGTGGTAGAGTGGCTTGGTTTTCGAAGTTGTCTGAATCACCAATATTACCTTCATTTGGCGCGGTTGGCAAATGAAACTGGAACGGGGAAAACGGGAAGTAAGGGTAGGGCGTCGAAGGGTGTCACAAAAAACGCAAAACGCTGGGCGGCATTTCGAACAGGGATATACAGGATAGACAGGATGAGAAATCGTCGAAGCTCTCATCCGCCATTCGCGACTTAAAATAACATGAAAAAACCTCCACTAAAAACCATACTACTTTTTCTAGCCGTTGCCTTTGCGATCATCGTTCCGTTCTGCCTGTGGGGTGGTGCAATCGATGCGTGGTTTGAGGGCCAGATGAAACTTGCATCGGCCCACCCAGGGCGTACCGCGTTGGTCCTATTTGGCTTACTGGCAACGGATATCGTTTTGCCCGTGCCGTCGAGTCTTGTCAGCACGTGTTGCGGGCTGACGCTTGGGTTTCCTAGGGGCTTCATGGTCTCGTTCATGGCGATGAACGTGAGCGCCGCGCTCGGGTATGCGCTGGGGCGCTCTGGTTCGCGCTATGCCGCGAAGCTGATTGGCTCGCACGATCAAAAAGTGCTAGAGGGTTTTGCTCAGAATGGTGGTAAGTGGCTTCTCTTACTGCTGAGGCCCGTGCCGGTGCTGGCGGAGGCTTCGGTGCTGTTTAGCGGCATTGCCCGCCAACCCATCAAAAGAGCGGCGGGGGAGGTGCTGCTCGGCAATGCCATTGTTAGTGCTGTCTATGCCGCTGTGGGCGCATGGGGACAATCAGCCGATTCCATGCTTCCAGCCTTTGGTGCGACGATGGCCGTATCGGGCATCTGCCTGCTGGTGGGGAAGCGAAGTGGCAGAAACCGCGTTCGGTGATCGGGCAGGGAGCGGCGTGTGAATACGGTCGCCCCTTCAGCTCGCGCGTGAGCGACGGCGTTGGGACTAGAGCTTGACCGTGCATGGTTTTCGTAACTGTCATATATCTCACTTCTTGCGAATAGTCGCAAGCGTACCTCCTAGTAATCGTCCATAGGGTGACGATAGATTTTCCAGGATGTCATTAACGTCAATGGGTGTCTTAAGTGGACATTTTATGTTACTTTTCCGATGAGACGATA
>CAZUAY010000247.1:3729-5907 GCA_964618405.1 uncultured Lentisphaerales bacterium | reverse complement strand
ACTTTGCAAACCATCCTTCGAAGAAGTCACCGAGCGAAGCGAGGTTACCCTTGGATTGGTCAGTTTCTACTCTTAGTGGAGGTTCACTGATGCAACGTCAAACGAAATGGTTTCTGTGGACGATGTTTTTATGCTTAATGGCTGGCGTGACTGTTCACGCGGCGGGACCTTGGTACGTCGCTACCAATGGGGTGGATGCGGCAGGGCGCGACGGGCTGAGCTGGGCGCAGTCCTGGCTTACGATCAGTAACGCCGTGGCGCAAGCGACGACTGGCACGATCTATGTCTCGAATGGTGTCTATAGGCTCGGCGAGCAGATCACCGTGACCAAGGCTTTGACCATCGAAGGCGTCAATGGCCGGGATCACACAATCGTGGATGGCAACGACGCCGTGCGCTGCTTTCACGTGCACCACAAGGATGCAATCTTACGTGGACTCACCATTACCAATGGAAACTGCATGGGTACGTCGTATCTTGGGAACGGTGGGGGGGTGCGTTTATTAAATGGGAAACTTGACAACTGCTTGATCGTGGGAAACAGGGCAGATTTTAAGGGTGGCGGCGTCTATGTTGGCTATGGCTCAGATTCTTCGAGCGGGAATAGTGACAATCCCCATATTACGAATTGCATCGTTCGGGGAAACCGCTCGATGAATGGTGGTGGGATTAGTCTCTTCGCTGCTCAAGCGAAGTACTATCATTTGACCGTGGATGCCTCCGAAATTGTTTCGAACCTTGCAACGAGAGGCGGCGGGGGAATCTATTTCCAGGGTAACACGCTGACGGTCCGCAATTCGCGGATCGTCGGCAACGAGGTGAACGCGACGGTTGGTGGCAACAGCGGAGGAGGCGTTCTGGTGGATACACCCATCACGTGGACATTGATCGAGAACAGCGAAATTACCGATAACATCATCAGCAACAGCCTTGCAATCTATGGCGCTGGGATTTGCCTCATTGGCAGCCCGAATCGGCTTAAGAATTGTCTAATCGCCCGCAACAGAGCCGACTACAGAAACAACGGTTTTGGTGGTATTCGGGGCGGCGGCTTATATGTCCATACAGCGGATACCACCAACAGCATCGAGTTCTGCACGTTCGTTGGGAATTTTGCCAGGTCGCAGTGGTATGAACCGCCCCCAGCTCCGACGCCGGGCGGATCAGCGATCTACTTTTTCGGAAACGGTCAGGACGTCGTGACCAACTGCATCGTCTATGGCAACATCAACTTACCGGACTGGTTTTTTGGCGATCAGGATCGAACCAACCGCGTCCACTATACTTGTTCTCCGCTGCATATAGGTGGCATAGGCAACATCGTGGGTGATCCTCAATACATCGATCCGGCTGCGGGAAATTATCGACTGCGCGGTACCTCGCCTTGCCTGAATGCTGGTCAGGCCATTGGTTGGATGAATACCGCGCAGGATCTGGACGGAAATCCCCGAATTGACAGGATTGTCGGCATCCCGGACATGGGCTGCTACGAGCATGTATACGCCGGAACGCTGTTGCAAGTGCGATAGTGTGGGAGCGACTCGCAAAAAGGCAGTCAACAGACTTTGGCCTCCGAACGGCTGCCGAAGCGAGCGCAGGGGTCTTGAGAGCGTTTTAACGAAGAAAGGTTCACTTAAATGAAAGTTTCACTGTGCCGGATGGCGACCACGATTTTGTTTTCTGTATGCGCTCTGAACGGCTTCGCGTCGTTGGATGATGCCTTGTTCTTCTATGCGCCTTTCGACGGCAATACTGAGCCGGTGATTGCTCGCGGCGCACCCACGGCCACGCATGCGACTGAGCCACGCTTCGAACAGGGAATCCGTGGGCAAGCGCTGGTGATTGGGGGCGATCCCAAGGCGAAGCGGGATATTGTCGATGGCTTGCCGGTCAGCGACAAGCGGCCCCGCAACAGCGTTTATGCGTCGAAGGGAAACATCGATCTGCGACAGGGTACAATCAGTTGCTGGGTCAAGCCGCTTGACTGGAGTGGCACCGACGATGGATTTAACGTGTTGTTCTATGCCCATGCCGGCCCGAACTATTTCCAATTGTACAAGTTTTTTTCGGACGACAAGTTATTGCTTCTCGTTGGCGAACAAGGACTGTGGACGGAGGTTTCTCTGCGGATGCGGGACTGGGTGCCGGGGCAGTGGCATCATCTCGCAGTCACGTGGA
>CAZUAY010000247.1:0-3629 GCA_964618405.1 uncultured Lentisphaerales bacterium | reverse complement strand
CTGCGGATGCGGGACTGGGTGCCGGGGCAGTGGCATCATCTCGCAGTCACGTGGAGTCCTGACGAGATGCAACTATTCCATAACGGCCACCTTGTCTGCCGCCGTCAGGTGCGATTTCCGTTAGCAAACGCTGATGTGGTCGAGCCCATCAGCGTTGGGCCGGGCGGAGACTGGTCCCATGCCTTCAATGGACAGAGCTTGATGGACGAGTTTCGTATCTATGAGCGGCCTTTGACCTTGGCAGAGGTTCAGTCGCTCTATCTGGCGGATGCCGCCACGGTCGAACATCCATCAGGTTTAGTCGTTCTGGGAGAACGCACACCGATGCAAGCGGGTCAGATCACGGATAACGAGTATGCGTTCGACACCACCGGTCTGGCCGCCTCCGGGCAGGCCAGGGTATCGCCAGAGACGAGCCGGTTGGCACTCAGTTACGACCGTGACGCGCTTTATCTCGCTGTATTGACCGAAAAGCTACCTCGCGAGTCCGCTCCTGCAAGCGGCACTCAGGGTCAGGATCGCGTGGAGCTGTATCTTTCTCCGACGCTCGGTCAGATGTGGGCACTGGCGTTTGCACCGGATGGGACGGTAACTGATCTGAAGGCGACCGATCACCGGATAACGACGGGAGCGATCCGTGCCAGAACCACCCTCACGAACGGTCTTTGGCTTGTCGAGGCGGCAATTCCTTTCACTGCGTTGGGATTGTCCGCTGCGCCTGAAGGCGCGACTTGGCGTTTTAATCTGCTCCGTCGTTACGGTGCGTCTGGCGCGGTGGCCAATTGGGCATCTGTAGCGGGATCGGATACCAACCGGGCTCATTTTGCGGCCTTGACCTTCAAGCAGGATTCACCTCTGATTCGGATCGGAAATTGGATAGATCGCGAGGCAGGACTGACGGGACAGGCGGTTCAGGTGGATGCCACACCGTCAAACACGTCGGTTCGGGCCGAATTTATCAGCGATACGACGGAGTCATACGGATTGAGTACCCGTTCCGAAACGTTGGTTGATAAAGGACGTGCAACGCCATACAGAACGTCGGACATGAAATTTGGCAGTGGTGCGGATTTTAATCTAAGCGAATTCCGGATTGTTGAAGAACGGACAGGCGCATTGCGGACACTCTTCGAACGCAAAACCATCTCGGAACGCGAGGATCCCCTGCGCGTATTCTATCTTTATACACATGCGTCCCGTCAGGTGCGGATCTCCGCACAGCGGCGCGGTGAAGGATCCATTCGTGTGCGTTTCCTTCGGGCAGATGGCAGCGAGGCCTTTCGGGCCGACCAGCCGCTTCCGACGGATGCTTCGTACTTTACCGCAACGTTCGATCTGAATTTTACCGCGCTCTCGTTCGGTAATTATACTGTGTTTGTCGACTACGTTGCTCCGGATGGTGAAGCGACTGAAGCCTGGCAGCAGGCATACGTGGTACCAGGCCCCGATCATCCGGCGTTTCATCCGTATATTGATCCGGATGCGGATCGTGTGCCCGCGCCTTGGACACCGGTGGAAGTGGCGAGTGGGCCGTCGCCAGTGGGCAGTAAGGACAATCAACAATTAAAAGTCGAAATTTCAACTTGGGGGCGTACCTACGGATTCGGGCAGGGGATTTTGTTCGATTCGCTGGTCAGTCAGGGCGAAGAGTTACTGACGGCACCGGCACGACTGCGGTTGGACGGAAAAGCAATCGATCCCATTGGGCTGGTGGAGACCGAGGTGGGGGAAGCGACGGACATGCGTGCGATCCTGACGCGATCCGCAACTTTAGAAGCATTTCGAGTATCCACCCGTCTTGTCACTCACTTTGACGGATATTGTGAGATTGACATGGAATTGCAGCCGCCGACGAACGGTGTGGCGGTACAGTCGTTATCGCTGGATATTCCCTTGCGAGGCAGTATGGCGCAAATCATCCGGGATGCTCAGGTCAGTGAGATTACGGGTAGCAAGGCTGGTGCCATTGGTGACTATTGGTGTCAGAAATTTCTCGGAGGGCAGGGGGGTGCGTATTTCTGGGTCGGTGGTGGTCGAGTGGGTTTGAATTGGTTGGTCAGGGATCTCGATGCCTGGCATAACCGTACGCCCGACAAACAGGTGGAACTGATCCGCGAAGGCGAGACCCTGACCGTGCGCTTGAACTTGATCGATGCGCCACTGACGCTCGATGCGCCGCGGACTTATCGTTTGGGATTCACCTTGACCCCATCGAAGCCGCTTGATCGGAAAGTGTTGCGCCGTCGCGAAAATAAGGATTTTCAGATGTGGTGCCAGCCCTGGCAGTATTTTACCGTTCCCGATTACGACACAGCGTCTATCGACACGATCCGCGCTTCCCTGAAACGTGCCGAACCGACCGCCGACGAGGTCTTCCTCTATCTCGGCGTCGGTCTGACGTCGCCGTTCACGCCCGAATGGCCCTGGTTTGTTGAGGAGTGGCTGGGTCCGAAGGGCGAATACGGAAAATGGACTGGTTCGTTTAGGGATACCAAGGTGCGCAACGCTAACACTTACAGCGGCGGACCGATCTCGGTTGACTCTTTCTTTAACTGGATGCAGCACACGCGTGCCGCTTTCTTTGAGAAGGCCAAAAAGCCGCTTATCCCCGAGGCGCACAGCTACTATTTCGATACGGGGCCGAATGTCAATGATCGCTATCGCGAACAGTGGATCAATGTGTACCGGATGATCCGACGTACCGGTCCTGAAGCCCGAATTTACGCACATCAGGGCATGCAGCGCGTCATGCCGATGCAACATTTTACAGACATCATCTGTGGCGGTGAAGGCTTGGGCACCCGGGTGGTGCAGGACGGAAATTATTTCCGAGTCTTGACGCCGGAGATGTTTCGCGGGTCTTATTGTCCATACCTGTACGGCATCAAGATGGTCTTTATCGACATGACGGTTCGTGCGCTCAGGGAAACCCACCCACAGCGTTTGTTAAATTTTGATTTAGAGAATCCGGAATACCGTCGGCCCCTGCTGCATAGCTATGGCTATTGTGTGGTGCATGATGTGGACATTCACGATTCCGACGTAAAAAGTCGTCCCCTACGCGAGAAAATCTGGGCGACTCAAGACGCACTCGGCTGGGATGAAAACGTCATTTTTCATCCCTATTGGGAGAATGCCGTGGTCAAACGCTTGGGCGACGACATCGGGCGGATCATGGCCTCGGCCTACACGAAGGACGGCAAGATGATTCTGGCGGTGGTAAACGACACTGATGCAGAGCGTGAGATCGAACTGGAGCTTGATCTCAAGGCATTGGGCATGAAGCCGGGAGGGCAGGGGAGCGATGTCTGGGATCAAGAAATGACCTATACGCTTGCTCCAACGTGGAAGGATACCGTTCCACCGCGTGGGTTCCGGCTGATCTTGTGGGAGTAATTTCTGACCTCAGCATACAGAAATGACCGTTTCTGCCGATTTTAGTCCGGGAGAAGAAACTCGCACGACCACTTCGGCCTGTTCACCAGTGTTTTGGACAATCGCCAATGCCAAACCGCTGAATAGTTTTATGTGGGTTGTCTTTTCTGATTCGTGGCTACCAGGATCACCGGACGACAACCCGATCAGCTTCCCGCCAGTGCTGACCTCAATGTGAATTTCATTATTGGCAT
>CAZUAY010000246.1:0-6023 GCA_964618405.1 uncultured Lentisphaerales bacterium | reverse complement strand
TCACCGATGTCGTCGTTTTCAATATTGAAGAGGCTTTTGTCTGCCTCGGCTGCCCGCAAAGCTGCCACGGCTTCTGACTCCTTGCCCATGGCTCGTCCTGTCCGAACGGCAAACGATGCAAAATCGGGGTGTCGGGCATTAAGTCTGGGGGGTGTTGGGGCGGTGTCTGCAAGTGCTCGAGATAGGGTCGCGGCAATCCATGACAGGCCAGCATCCCGCACTGCGGTCACCTCGTTGAAAAGGGATGATTCTGACGTTTCGCCTTTCCGACGCTCTAAGCGAATGACTAAGAGCCGATCAGCAAGGCCTGCATCCGAAGCAAAGGATGGGTTAGCGCTTGTCACGGCAACGGCCGCACGGGCTCTGAGGGTTACGCGGTCGGAATCGGTGTATTTCTTCCTTTTTTGGTGACTGCCCGCTGTGGCGGCGGCGGCCAATGCGTCGGGCAACCAGTCAATGCGCGTGTCTACATTATCGAAGCAGACAAGCCCGCCTCCATCTAACGTGACCCAAAAATCCTCATCATCATTCTTGCCGACGGCGTTGATATTCTCTGGCATTCCAAGCAAGTGAAACACCGCCCTGACAAGTACCGTCTTGCCACCACCGACGGCAGACGAAACACACAGCGGCGGCTTGCATGGCAGGTCTGCAAATAGGGTCGTTGACCATAAGCGCAAGAGGTCGAGCCCATGCGGGGCGGCAGATGACATATTATTAAAGACAGTACATGCCTCGAACGGGTCGCGCTCCTCGACGAGGTGCCACGGTTCAAGGACAGCTCCTGCGGGAAATAGAACCTCGTCTGCGCCATTGTCTACAAGCTCAACCTTTTTCGCCGTGATTCGTACCATTTGACCGGGACCGCTGGAGATATACACAGCCTTCATCCGGTCACCGTCTCGTTTCGCCGCCCAGAAGCAAGCGGGTTCGATCCCCTTAGAACGATCTGAGAGCCCCTCGGTTTCCACGGCGGATGCGGCAAATATGAAGATACGCTCTGAGCGATTTACACCCATACATTCGGCAAGCCAAGCAAGAAAAGCGTCGCCCTGTACGAGTAAAAGCAACTTGCGTTTATTGTCGAAAAACAAGACGCTTGAAAAGTCTCGATGCTCTACATGATAGTAGAATTGGCCGCGCCCGTGAAGCCATGACACAACGGTGTCGGCAGCTTTCCGGTTAAATTCGTTTCCTGAGATTTTTTCGGTACTCAATTCCCACAAGCTAGCTCGCAATGTCTCGACGGTCTCGACGCTTGCGACGGACTCAATGGTCGGCACGGTGGAGGCATCAGCCTTCAGCGGCTCGGCCTCGGCTTGGTCGTCGTTGGCATTGATTTCAAAGGGCTCTGTTTCAGCAACAAGTTTTTCAATGTCGGCTTTCGTTCCTCCAGCGTCGACGAATTCGCGCAAATCTCCTTTCGCCGGCAAGTTCGGCAGATGGATGATCTTCACCCAAGCCGCACCAGCCTTAAGACAGAGCCTCGCAACGGTCACGGAGTATCCTCGTCCGGCCTCGTCATTATCCGGAAATATCACTATCTTTTTTCCCTTTACGGGCGCCCAGTCTGTCTTCGCGGGGCTCTGCGCCCCATGAGCTGATGTGGTACATGTAAGACCAATCTCGCCACCAGCCGAAACAGCTTTCTCCCCCTCGGGGGCAAAGACCATATCCGCTCCGGCAATCTCCTCCAAATTGAACATTGGCCAAAGCCCAGAAGGATCGCCCGATTGCCACCCATCCGTAACCGTGTGATATGGCCGATAGGTCTTAGCAGCCACTCCCTCCGCGTCTACGCCATCAAGGCGGAGCACCGCCGCGATCTCGACGCCCGCGGCATCCCTGTAAACGTCCTTCCTCGTAACGTGCCACGGGCTGCCTTGTTTTTTCGATATTCCACACGCGCAAGCCGTCGCGGCATCCCCCAACGTCTTGTGTACCGTAGCACCCTTGCGGATCCCTGTAGGTCTTGCAGTAGGCCTTACCGTAGCGATTTCATAGATCTCTCGCACGAATGCAACCGCTTCGGGAAAGGCGCAATGCTTTACTTGTTTGACAAGCTCGAAGCCATCGCAACTGAAACCGCATTTATGACACTTAAAACCAGCCTCAATGGAAAAATCCCCGTCGGCATGTTTCGCGCCATCATGTTGACATTTCGGACAAAGATACCTTGATCCATCTTGTTCAAGCCCCAAGGCATCGCAGAGCCTAGCGCGGTCGCTGTCGATAGCCGACCGAAGGTCCGAAAGGTCGTTTTTCATGCCATCACCTCATTTCTCTCCGACCTAGGGTTCATCGTGGCATTGTGTTCATCGGGGTCCTCAGACTTATCTGCGGGTGCTATAGAATCAATATTTGAGAACTGAATATCAGGGCGAGTCTTACCTGACACTGTCTTAACCGTAATTTTTGCGCCCAGACGTAAGTACGCCTCGAAGATATCTCTATCTGTCTCCCCGGCAAAAATGCGTGGATATAACGCGCATGTTGCACTCGTGTTTTTAGGCGAAGATGTTTCTGTCCGCTTAGCCATGCGTCACCTCCGGGCTTTGTGATTCAAAATACCGCAAGATTTCAGTCCAGCAGAATCTCTTCCTTCCGCCCACTTTGATATAAGGCGGCTTCATCCGCCAGAGGCTTGTCATGCTGATCTTAAGTCGATCGCATAGTTCTTGAGGGGTTAGAAGAGGTTCGTCCTGCAGTTGTGGCTGCGCGGGTTGCGGTTGTTCCTGTGTGGGTTGTGCCCACGTGGATTGTGGTGTCTTTCCACTGAGCGCGGCTATCCCTGCCTGTATCAACTCCGGCGAAAAGCCCAGCATTGAAAGCATGGATTGAATTGTCTCGAAGTTTTTCGGGGCCCGGGTTGGGGATGTTGTTTCCCCGGTGTCTTCAGTCGTGTAACTTTTCATTGCTCATTCTCCATCTCAAGTTTGTATTCCATCCTATTGCTCGTGACTCCGTCAGTATCATCAGCATCTTCAATATCGGTATCCTCAGCATGCTCAGCATGCTCAGCATCGGTATCGCCTGCTGTTCAGTACGACCGCAGCTCGCTGTAGTCGGGGAACAACTTCCTGACGTCGCAGTCCAGCGCAGCTGCTAGACGCATGGCGTTTCTCTGGCATGGCCGCATCCCTTTCTCATACCGGCACACCAGCCCAGGCTGCATGCCCGCCCTGATCGCCAGTCCGATTTGCGACAGGTTTGCCGCCGTTCTCTTCTCCTTGAGGTTGTTGCTCATAAATCATGATCCCTTCATTTGAATTGCCGTATTGCCGTTGTATCTTGTGAATGTTGTTGACGCACACCTAGCTCAAAATGTTAATGTGTCCCACATGACAGAAGAACTGCTATCCGCCAGCGAGGCCGCAAGGCAGCTTGGAATCGCCCGCAAGACCCTCTCCCGCTACATCAAAAACGGGCTGCTAAAATGGCATGGCGAAAACCGATTGGGTTCCGCCGCCAAGGGCATCAGGCTCTCCGAGGCCCGAAAAGTGCTGGCCTCTAAACCGCCTGACGGAAGAAACGTGTCCCGGGCCAACATGAAGCCGGTTGTCAGACGCATCTACGACGAACTAAGCGTCAAGCTTCCCGGTTCTCCAGATCTCCCTTTCACCCCAGAGGAGGTTGTCAAGACCTACGTGCTCGCCGCGCTTTACGGCGAGTTGGACGTCGACTTCCTGCTGTATTGCATCGAGAGGCTTCATGAGGGTAACCAGATATTCGCCGCCATCGCGGTCGGATGCGAGGTCCCTCCTCTGCTGTGCATCGGACTCCTCCGATGGGCGGCCGAGAGACTTCACAAGCAGTCAGAAGATTCCCGTCGACGCACACAGAGCGACAGCCACCGCCGCTCATTCGACGGCGTGGATCAGACGTTCGACTTGTGGTGGAGGTTTCTAGCCGCTGCCTGTCTCAAAGCCCCTGCCTACATCGAAACGGCGGTCGTCGTGGGCTGCAAAACGAAGACGGCGACGATCGAGCTGGTACCTAAATGGTTCCGTGATGTTCCCAAAGCGATGATGGTGGGGGAAGTCCTTCCGGTCGTCGGAGGACATCATTCGGTCGTCACCTTGCGCAGAACTAAAAATACGGATCGGGTGAACGCAATCGCCACCCGGCTGGCAGCACGGGCAGGCTTTTTTGAGAACTCCGTAGCCCCGCAGGAAAGACAAGTTCTGTTACTAGATTGCCTCCTAAAGTATCAGGGCGAAGATGTGGGCCATCCTGACATGAAGGCGTCCCCCGGCTTTATCGCCGCCGCCGAAAATGCAGGAATAAGTGTCGATGAAGCGCAACTGCTGCTGCAGGAATGGAGCAGGATAAGTGGCGACATCGCGGCAAGGGGTCATACGTCGTTCAATGATTCGGTGGGACGCTCATCCGAAGCCCATGCCGGATTCCGCCTTCGTACAACGGTCTTGTCGCAGATACTGGGGGTCAGCCGACAGACCGCAGCCAGTTTGAAACGGAAGTACCAGGCCCGCATCCGCCGGTGAACTGAAACGTTGGCGTCTGCCTGAGCCTTCTCGCCTTACCCGTCGACTCCAGTGCCGCATGTCGTTGTGTCGTTATGTCATTCGGCGAATCGACAGGTCATGTGATCAGCGCATACAGCCTAGCTTGGCACTGCTTCCAGGTCGTGGCAGACATCTCATCGAGAATCGTCTTCATCTGCTCTTCGCGCGTGGGCGCTGTGGCACCTCCCGTGAGAAGCGTGGGCATGGCCGCTATGAGCGTTTTCCGAAAGGCGTCCTGACCAGGTTGGAAGTAGTGGGTCATGACAGTGTCGGCTGTGGTATGACCCGTCACCTTGCGGACAAGATCCATTGGAACTCCAGCAGTCAGAGCCAAAGTCACCCACGTTGCGCGAAACGAATGAAAACCACGCTGGTTCACCTTCTTCAGCCCCGGACGCAACGCGTGGATCGCCCCACGAGCCTTGCCGATGCGCTTCACGCGGCGTTGGCGGACAACAGGGAACCCAACGGCGTCCTCGATGCGCTTGAAGTAGCAGGACACGCTACCCTTGCTCATTCCCATCTCACTGGCGATCTCTGCGGTGGCTTTACCATCCATGTAGAGGTCGAACACCGTGCGCATGTTAGCGCGCACGACATCTGATTGACTGCAATCACGGATTCGCTCCCGCCCCCGGGATTTCATCTCCGCCTCGGTGAGTGCTTCGGCGGGTGCGTTGGACGACTTGGGGTCTCCGGTCTGCGTGTCGTCGGAATCGTCGGCGAACCCAGCAGCTTTGAACACCCGCCCCAGACGCTTGGTGATTACGTCCGACCTCGTCTTGTACAGAGCGACATTGAAGGTTCTCCCCGAAACGCCGCGGTTCCGTTCTCCCACCATGAAGGCCTGCGCCATGTCGTGCGTGACATCGGTCAGAGTTGCCACCGTTGGATAGTGCTGATTGATAAACGCCACGAAGTGCCTAAGGTTCGTTCGACAGGCGGCAATATGGCCTGTACTCATATCCTGACGTCGGCGCGGAAGCTCTTCCCATGAGTCGACGAGCTCATCTAGCCTCAAGGAAGGCACCGACTGACCTGTTCTGGCCTTGTAGACTGCCTGGGCCAGCACTCCGGTCTGCTTGTTCGTCAGCGACTCACGGACAATCTCATCGAGCTTTGCCTGGGCCTTCTCTCTTGATACTCGGAACCGTACATCCCCAAGGTCGGCTCGGGAGGTCGGTCGCTTCCCTTCGACCACAACTTGGAGGTTGGCTGTGATCTTCTTTCCATTGACCATCCAGCCACCGTACCACCACTTCGAATTTTTTCTCAACTGCGGAGTTGCCATTTGAATCTCCTTGAAATCGGTTGGAATATCAAGCGATTTAATGAAGAGGAGCCTAACAGCACGGCAAAGAAATGTCAAACAAATGAACAAAAAAGCCGGATTTTGATCCGGCTTTGGGTTCTTAAAAGTCTTATAAACTCTTGACTGTGAGCTTGTTAAAAATGGTGGAGCTAAGGAGGGTCGAACTCCTGACCTCTTGAATGCCA
>CAZUAY010000245.1:0-6042 GCA_964618405.1 uncultured Lentisphaerales bacterium | reverse complement strand
TTTTTTTTGCGCTGGACATTAGTGCCGCGACAGTGCTATGCTTCAAATAAATCGGGGTCGCTTATACCCCGTGAACGGTTACCTTTCATCTTACGCAAAACACGCTTGCGTGTATGTTTTGCGTTCTTGCTGTGCTTGGCATGCGTCATGGCGATACACATCTGATATATTTGCTTCATGAACTGGCTGGGCGGCGACATCCGATTGACGAGCCCTTGATAACGGATCAACGAAACGGCTTTTGCGAGCGTACGCACCGCATCGCGCAGTAACACCCAGTCCGCGGGGAAATGAATGTTGGCTTCCACGCAGGTTGAATCTGCAAATACTTTTTCAACACGCAATGGTTTCTCTAAGAGCAGAATCGTCCGAGCCTTCTCTGGGTTCGCTGCCATGCGGTTGAGATCATGAATCAACTGTGCTATTTCACCACAAGTGGCGGCTCACAAACTCATCCTCAATTCCCGACTCGGTAAGAATTCGATCTATCTCGGTGAGCCCATCTCGATAATCCCATCTCATCTGACGAGTTCCTGTTTTAGCATGATTTATACTTTACCTTCAAGGTAAATTCAATTCAATTTGTTCTTGTTTTTGTTTTAGACTCGTTGTTTTTCAGTGCCAGCTCCGTCAACATACTAGTCGTTTTTGGGGCCATCTCTATGGATCTCTCGGTTCTCTTCTTTACGAGACTGATATGACAGACCCGTAAAAATTCGAATCGGGAAAGCAGCAAATCAAAGCATACTTTGTTTTGCTTTTTCAATTGCTTCAATAATGAAAGTCGCAAAATCGCTGTTAAACGAGATGGCGGCGTCTGTGTTGTGACGCTCCAAGTTGTCTAATGATCCTTGATCAATTACGAGGCACTCAGAAAACGTCCACTTCTTGTATCCTGGCAGTATGGAGTTTTTTAACAAAAGGGGAACATATTCGTTGGCATGCATGGGGGAGGTAAAATGCCTCTCGTGATTGCAAATTTCCTGCCAAGATTCCACCCTATCGTCGGGCAGATGCACGACAAGGAAGTCTTCAAAATTTTCGTAATTGAATTTGAAGGCTGGGATTCCTTTGGGCCTTCTTGCGTAGTTATCGCGATTCCCTTTGTCGTTCCTCTTGTAAATATCGTCATCAACCCAAACCACGATATCCATCGTCCGGTTTCCCTTTCGACATCTTCGAAAACAAAGATCAACTAAGCGATAATCACCGCCAGCAGAAACTTCAACGTTAAAAACAAGGGGAATTTCGCTCTCACGCAGGAATCGGTTAAGTTCCTGCAGGTAGGCCCGTTCGGAATTTCCCTCGCAAACAACAAGTATGATTTTATTCATTTTGCAGATCAGATGTAGGGGAATGGGATGCCGTCGAAAGCGCCGTCTAGATATTGCTTGCGGAAATTGGTGACATTCCGGATGCCGTCGAATTCGACAAGCCGCTTGCAGGTTGTACCCTTCTTCTGCGTCTTGCTCACAATACCCACTTCGGACATTCGCAATCGGTTGCCATCCAAGATATCGGTGTTGTGGGCTGTAAAAATGAGTTGCGCCTGCTTGGGGTTCCGCTCCTTGTCCTTGAAGAGCCGTATGAGCTCACGCTGGAGAACGGGGTGTAACGATTTATCCAACTCGTCGACAACGAGCACGCCACCGAGTTCGAGCGTTATCAGCACCAAGCAGGCGATTCCGCTTAGCACCCGAGTTCCATCAGACTCCTGATCAAATTCAAAATCGACCTCTTTACCAAACTCGTCGACATGGGCAGCGATGATTCTGTGATCGTCATCACCAGAATCGGAATCGGATGAAGACGTATCCGACTGGAATGAAAGCCGCTTGATGCCAATATCGAATTTAGTCAGCAGTTTTCCAACATCTTCAAGAGCCATCTCCATGTACTTGTATCCTTTGATAGAGACAAGATCGGCGAGATTCGTTCTGAGTAAGTGGGAACGCATTTCGGTGGGAACGAGCAGGAGATCTCGAGTGAAGAACTGATACGCCTGGAGAACTTCTGCATTGAGCCCGGCATAGTTGCTGCCGATGACGGAAAGGAAGGAACTTATCTGCGCGGCGGTTTTTTCCGTGCCTTCGTTGACCGTCAGCCTTGGCTCCTCGGATTTTGGCTTTCCACCCGAACACTCGACGCGAAGAATCTCCTGGAGTTTAGCTTCCGTATAGACCGCTGTCTTCATGCCAGGAAACGAGCCGTCCAGATTGCTAATATGATAAAGGTTCTTTCCGTTCACGGACAGAGATTCTGAAATGATGCCGATAGCCTTATATTCGATTTGATACGAATACTCATCTGGACCGATGACAAAATCGAGTGAAAAGAGGGTGGTTTTTAGAGAAGGATGGAGTTGATTGGGATCGTGCGCGACCACAGCGTTTCGTATCTTCACCATATCCGCCAACGCATAAAAAGCTCTGAAAAGATTGCTCTTTCCGGATGCGTTTGCTCCGAACAGGGCGAGGCACGGAACGAGACGCAACTTGGCGTTCCCCTTGGGTTGGAGAAAAGGGTAGGAAGGCATCGTTTCGAAGTGAGCTGGAGCCTTCCCCTCGGCATACGAAAAGTCCAGCGTATAGTCAACGATAGACCGAAAATTGCGGACATGGAATTTTGAAATCATGTAAAGCTTTCTTTCTTGATGTGAAAGTCTATCAAAACACCCAAAATGACGCAAGATAAACAATTTTCTTGTTTATCTTAGTTTATCTTTGTCGCCGTATCTCTCTCGATCATCAATACGATGCGGTACGCAAGTCAAGTTTCTGATGACTCAAGCACAAGTATTGAGGAACATGGATACCTGTATAAAATCAGATGTTGTGTACTGGGAGAAATTTTGCGATAATAGTCTACGTAAAAATGAGTTGTTTTGTTCGTTGTTGATAAAACCGTAAAATGGGTCGATTTAGCGACGAAAGCGGGACAGACAAATGAAGGTAAAACCTCGCTGTCACTGATGGCGAGAATAAAGGGAATAATAGCATGAAGAAAAGTATGATTGCAGGAGTGGCACTGGTTCTACTGGTGGCGACAACGTCAATGGCAGCGCCCGCACGGCGCGGTGGCATGATGGGCGGCCTTTATGGTTGCTGTTTTGGTTTGCGCGGAGCGGCCGCTTACAACGATGGCAAGGATGTCATCGCCATGGAATGGATCGATGCCTTGTTGCTCGGCCATATCTGGTCGTTCATCCAGGGCTGGCAGGGAACGACGACAGACGACCTTCGCACGCAGTACGGCGCAAGCTTCTTCTAAGCTTCTGCTTAGAAAAATTATGCGGCGAGACAAGACTTGTCTCGTCGCTGTTTTCTTTTCCCCAATGCAGGTACGAAGGAATTACGCATCATGCGAAAAATAGCGTCTATTCTGCTCGCGCAGAGTTTGATGGTTTCTGGGCTACAAGCTGAGACAGTGCTGAACCGTGTTTGCTCACCTTACGACGCCATTCAAAGTCTCAGTTGCGAGATTCGCCGCGACACGCCTCTGACAGGGGGGAGTGCATCGCGGATGCTGAGTCGTGTCTATTTTCAGCGTGGTGACCGGATGCATGTCGAAACGGTTTCTCCTCTGCCACGTCGGATTGTTTGCGATGGCACGAATTTTTGGTCGCATATCGAGGGGATGCCCAAGGGGTTCGGTGTTCCCGTCTCGAAGCTCAATGATGAAATGTCGGCAAATCTGCGCAGTGTCCCTGGTTCGCCCGAAATGGCGCTCGCATCGTTGGCCGATGTTTCCGAGTTACCATTAGAAGCCACGACGGAGTATCCCACGCGGGCGGCGTACGACAATGGCAAAACCTTCACGGTGCTTTCGCTCGATGCTCAGGGACGACTGGCGCGGCTAGCAGTGTTCGAATCGTCAAAACAGCAAAACTTGATTGTGAGCACCGATTATTTAGCTTATCGGGAGGCTTTACCCGGTGTTTGGATCGCCACGACCCAGAAGACGCAAGCCACCCTGCGTGGCAAGGTCCGCACCGAGACACTCCGCGTCGGCAATCTCGAGGTCAACGGCGTGCTACCGGCTTCGCTGTTCAATCCTGAAGCCTTTTTTAAGGGAATCGAATTTGTCGATTCTTTCGACAAGTTGGGACCACCGCCGGTCAAGTGATGGGCGATGCGTGAAGGCGTGAAGCACGCAGAAAGGGGAGTCGTGAGAGCGAATACGGAACGAGGGGCGTGTGGCAAGATCCTGCTGGTAACGTGGCTTGTGCTCTTCTCCACTAGTTTTCTGACGGCGGGATCAATCGATTTGGCATCCGAATTATTCGCAGAAGGTCAATGGGCGGCCGCCGGACTGGAAAGTCGTCGGGTATTGGCGACAGCGTTAACGCCCGACGAAGCCGATCGCGCTCGCCTGCTATCCGCTCTGTCGGTCTTGCGTCTGCCAAGCGTGGAGCGAGAGCCAGCGCTGCAAACCCTTGAAGCGCTCTGGAAGAACGAAAGTTCTGAGATCAATTTGCGCTGCCGAGCCGCGTATGAGCTGGCTCTGGCGCGCACGGCACAGGATGAACAACTGACGGGTGAAGCGCTCATTTTTGCTTATTCACGGGCCGAAGATGTCGAACTATTCTGGAAGGCGGGTTGCGCCCTCTACTTTCATTTTCAAGAACACCGCGCCTGGCGTCAGCAGTATCCGGGTCTTTGGCAAACCTTGCAGACCACGAGTAGCACGTGGCCTTCCGATGTGGTGCAAGACTATCACAACCGGACATCGGTAGGGCGCACGTCGTGGAGTCGCCTTCCCGCTCGCTGGCTTGTTCGTTTCTATCGCGCACAGATTTCCCCTGCAATCGGATCGCGTTGCGACTTACAACCGAGTTGCTCGGCCTATCTGCTGGAGTCCTGTCAAGCACACGGTCTGCTGGGCTTTACGCTGATGGCCGATCGTTTCATCCGCGAGCCCTCGGTTTATGATGCCAAAGAAAAGCCCGTGGTCATGCCGGATGGACGTATTCGATATGCGGATCCCGTGTCGGATCACGATTTCTGGATGAAGGAGAAGCGATAATGCGTTTTCAATTCAACTCTTTCCTTATTTTACCGCTGTTATTGCTCGTCTGTTTATCGGCTCGGGCTGGAACAAATGATGTCGAAAAGGAGCTTGCCCTCGCGCTGGGTCGCGAGGGACAGCACCACCTATCGGCTTTAGAATATCGGCGTCTGGCACTGAATGAAAGCAAACTTTCAACGGTTGGCCGATGGTACTGGCTGGCAGCGCATGAATATGCAAGCGATCGTGACTGGGCGTTGACAGCGCGGATGCTGGATCGGGCAGAGGATGCGGATAACGATGACCTGACGGCACCCATTACATGGTTACGTGCTGAACAGGCATGGGCCGAGCGAGACTGGGCTACCGCCGGATTCTACTTCCAGAGTTTGGGGAGCGCGGCTGACGACGAGGCGTGGCGCGATTTTGCGGCACGAGGTGCGGCTGCCGCGCGATTGCGTAGTGGCGATGTGGAAGGGGCACGAACGGGCTTGTCTGGCGAACCCTTGGAGGCGGTGGAACGCTATGCGGCGGGCGCTGACAAGAGCCCCAGGGTTGGCGGACTGCTTGGCCTCGTTCCGGGACTCGGCTACCTCTATTCGGGCGAGACAGGCAATGCTGTTCGCTCGCTGTTGCTCAACGGGCTTTTCATCTGGGGCATGGTCGAGACGGCAGAAGACGATCAATGGGCCTTGTTCACCTTGTTAACCCTAGGCGAGTTCACCTGGTATTCCGGCAGCATCTACGGCGGCATCGATGCGGCGAACCGTTACAACCGAGATCGACTCAATACAGCGATCGAGGAGGTGCGCGGTGATCGCCGCCCCCAGCCCAACCTCAACGCTATTCCTCTGTTCACCCTCGGGTTTAAATTCTGAGTTAATACTGTGCTATCAACCCAGTTGTCGCAATAAGCGCGGTGCGGTTTTAAACATAGAGAGTTGGAGACACAGCGATTGAGCCACTGGGAGCAGATGCTTCCAGCCTGTGCAGGAACGGCAGACGAGCGAAGCAAACGGAGAACGGGTTTTCCAA
>CAZUAY010000244.1:0-6044 GCA_964618405.1 uncultured Lentisphaerales bacterium | reverse complement strand
TAATAACGTAAGATCGTAGACGGCCTGACCGAAGTTCCCCACTTGGAAGTTGGATCTGCGTGTTGGCTGGTGGAAATTGAGAGTGCAAAGAACTCGCGACTAGCAACTCGCGACTCGCGACTGTAATCGGTCTTTTCATTGGACATTCCTCGCTGAATGTTGGATAGTTAATCTTTTAGCACACCTTGCGCCCTACTCACCCTCTCATTCCCTCGCTACTATACCGACACCCATGAGCCTCTTTCATCCCATTCGAAACGCAAAAAGAAGAAAGCTTATCAAAGCACCCTTCTCTTTCGACTGGGTAAAAATTATCGACCAGAATGTTCCCTATTGTCAAAGATTAAACTCTGAAGAACGCCGCGAGCTCTGGAAACTCGTCGCCGTATTCATTCACGAAAAGCATTTCGAAGGCTGTATGGGGCTGGCCATCACGAATGAAATTAAACTCATCATTTCGGCACAGGCCTGTCTGTTGTTACTCAATCTTAAGCATGATTTCTACGAAAAACTCAGGACGATCCTCGTCTATCCCGCTGGCTTTGAATTCAACAAAGAATCCTACGCCACCAATGGCATCGTCTCGGAAGAAATAATGCCGGTCGCAGGGGTCTCTTATAGCCTTGGCATTATCGCCTTATCCTGGTCCGACACAACCCACGGCGCGAAACGAGCAGATGACGGCACGAATGTCGTCCTCCATGAATTCGCACACCAGCTTGATCTCCTCGATAATGCGATGAACGGTGCACCGGTTCTGAGCGAGCGTTCGATGTATCCAGACTGGGCACGCGTCCTCGGTGCGGAATTCGAAGCACTCGGCAAAGCCGTCGCCCAAGGCATGCCCACCGTCATCAACCCATACGGCGCGACAAACCCTGCCGAGTTTTTTGCCGTCGTCACTGAACTCTTCTTCGAGAAACCTTTAGAACTGAAAGGCGCCCACCCAGCCCTGTACGAAGAATTTCGCCAATACTACGGCCAAGACCCTGCCACAAGGTTCAGCGAGCGTTTCACATCAGGCCATCCGGATTACGCAACATAACGTGAGGCATGAAGTACCGCCCTCCTGATTATGTAATCTTGAATAAAACTTCAAGAGTGCAAAGAACTCAGAAACCTTATCGGATAAGGGAGAGCGACTAGCGACTTCTCCTATCGCTTCCCCATCTCCTCTTCCTGCTTCAGGCTTTTGGGATAAAGGATATTGTTTTCGAGATGAATATGCTCGTGCAGATCGGCTTCTAGTGCCTCCATGCCTTCGTAAAACGCAGCGAAGGTCTGACAGGCATCTGCTGGAAGCTGGTAGTTATCCGTCGTTCGACGAATCTCGACCAGCGCTTGGCCAGCGCTTTCGTGCTCCGCTTCCATCTGCGCAATCGGGTTGGCAATACTGCCACAATGGATGACAGGCCGTTGACCTTTGCCGGTCATAAAAGCATCAATATCCTTGATCGCCGGGAAGAGAATTTGTTCCTCTTTCTGTAGATGCGAGTCAAGCTCTGCGCGGAGGGGCTCGTACGACTGGCGAATGTGATTGAGCATCGCGCCGTGATGTGCCGCATGCGCCCTTTGCAGTCTCGCTAGCAACTCATCAAGCCGAGGCAATTGCTCTTTGGTAAAGACGTGATGCTTATCGAGAATGTGGTCGGTGAGCAAGGTCAGCGAGGCCGTATTCCAGTCGATCGTGTTGGCCGTCTTAGGAGGGGCGGCAAGTGCTGCGTTCAACGCCGCGAGAACTGTTGGCCAGTTGACTCCTGCCTGCTTCGCCGCTTCAATCAAGGGTCGCTTGCCACCGCAGCAGTAGTCGATGCCCAGCTTCTCCAAACTTTGACGGAGACCGGGATGTTTCACAACCAGTTCGCCCACGGTTGTCTGCTCCTGAATCGCGCCGTCCTGTCTATTCTTTTCTTGTGTCGTCTCTTTCATTATCATTCCTCCTGAGTTATCACCCCATCGGCTCATGCCGTATCTGGGGTCGGAAGAGACCACTATACCTTAATGGCAAACATTATTTCAATATTTTCGCAAAACTCTTGTTTTAAAACGTGCCATGCGATTCATAAGCCCGCGTACGGCTGTTCGTGTTGTATGGCTGCCGTCAGGCTGAACGCGTCCGTAAAAAAACCACCCTGAGAGCAAAAAAAGAAATGCCGTACCAAACATCAGGGTGTAGCCATCCACGGTAACGCCGATCATGCGCAGTCGCCAATCAGTAGCAACCGAAAGAATGCCACCTGCTAATAGCGGTGCTAAGCCCCCAGTCACACCCATCCATGCGTAATAAATAGCCATATAAGCGGTGCTTTTCTCCAGAGGCGATACCCTGTTGAAAAACAGGCGACCAGAAGCAATGATAACGCCGTTAAGAGCCACACCAAAAATGAAGTAAAAAACGATAGGCCAGACCAAAATGTGCGGAAGCTGACGCGGCAATAGCAACCAGCCGAGAGGCAGAATGAGCAGGAGAACGATCGCAGGCATCAACACGGGCCGACTGCCGATCCGATCCGAAAGCCAGCCCCAGCCAAGACTGGCCAGCACACCACCAACCATCACCACAACATCCAAACGCACGACCGTTGCCGAAGCAAGGCCAAACTCTTCGTGGAGATACAGGGGTAAGAACGCCACCAGCATGGTCACCCCTATAACTTGTCCTGCCATGCCTCCGAGGAAGGCAGTAAAGTTACGGTCACTTAACGCCACACGCATATTCGCACCATGCGTGGAAGTGCCCGCCCCGCGCGGAATCGGAGCACCGCCGGGAACTTTCGTCATAACCAAAATGCTGGTAAAACCCAGTATCGAGCCTGCACCAATCAGAGCCATATACCGCCCAACACCGATCCCAGCGTCGATGACGGCTCCAGCTACCACAAGGGCTACACCTGAAGCGACCAGACACAAAAGGAGCGACCATGCTGACAATTTTCCACGAACGCGGTTGGGAATAAATTCCTGCATCCAAGGGTAGTAAGCCGACTCGCCCAACGCCCGCAACACGGCAAAAATAGCGACAACTGCGGAAAGAAACAAAACAGCAACCCGGTTGCCGTAGTTCGACACAAACCACGGCAACAACAGCAACAGAGCCATTACAGGGTTTCTCAGCCCATAACAAAATATGAAAACTCGTTTGCGACCAAGTCGTGCAATGATCGGCGCAAACCCCAATGCCAAGAGGCCACAAAACGGAAAGAGCGAAAGCAGACACCCAATTTGACCTTTAGCCAACCCCAGTTCGTTCAAAAATAATACAAAGACAGATCCCGTGAATGTCCACAGCGAAAAAACACTGTTCAACATGCCATGCGCTAAAAACCACGGCATCGCCCTGGTTTTAGCCTGCTCAGTAACAAGCAAAGGATCGGGCGTACTGTTCTCGAGAATTTCGGACTTAACCATAATGCATTCTATTCATACTGAACAACCCATTCCGTTGAGGGCAAAGAGACTGTGATCTCTTTATGTTGCTCCGAGAGCGTCCCCTTGCTTTCGGCATCTTTGCCGAAGCAGATGATTTTAAATGCTTTGCATTCATTCAACCCGACAGCCTTTAAAAAGCTTCCAGTCCGAATCATCATCGACACTATGCGAACCATCTTGCCGTCTTTGAGCAGTGGATAACGCAGGGAGATTAAACGGGGTTGTAGAATGCTGCCGTGACCTGGCTCGCTGAGCTGTGGGGCAGGACGCTCGTCCATCAGCTTGCGAAAGTCGTCTAACTCCTTAACTTTCTTTAGGCTGAACCCGACCGCTAAAAAATCTCGCTTAAAATAGACAGCACGAATCTCCCATTCTTCATTGATCAGCGTGGCACCGAACAGACCCTCGATCTTCTCGATCTGGGGTCTTATCACCTCACGAAACGACGCTTCCGTCGGTGCCTGTTCCGCCGCCTTCCCTAGCCGCTGAAAGAGGTCGTTGAAATACGACTCAACAGCGGTTTTAAGTGCCGCCTCCGTTGGTGCCTCCGCCCGACAGCTCCATGTGAACAGCCCAATTAACATCATAAAACTCAGGAAAACACATTTGTTCATACTGATCTCTTTAGTTGATTATACGAAACACCGAAACATAGCCAGAATATTGAGCCACGCGTTTCACCTCCTGAAAAGGGGTGTCTGTGAGCGCCTGGCGCAGTTCACCCCGGATATTCTCCCGTATCTCCTCCTGCTGGAAAAGCCAATAACCCGACCAAGCGCAGAAACGCCCAAACCAGTTATAAGGCACGTCCACATCGATAATAATTAGCCGCCCGTTCGGCTTAAGCACTCGTCTCAGTTCAGACAGCGAACGACGCTTTAAATCTGCATCAATGTGATGATAAAAAAAGGTAGAGACTGCGCAGTCAAATGAAGCATCCGAATACGGCAATGCCTCGGCAACGCCAACATCAAATCGGATGTTTGGAATGTGGGCCGCATTTCGCCGCGCCACGGCTATCATTTTGGGCGCGGCGTCGATTCCGATTGCTGTCGCATTCACCGTGGCATCAAGCTGACGCGCCAAGAGGCGAGTCAAAATCCCGGTTCCGCAACCGATATCGAGGATTTGCTCAGGCCCTCGCAAATCGAGCAAGCGGATCGCGCGGCGACGGTAGCGCCCTTCCTGCCCCAAGGTCATGATTGGGGAAAGCAAATCATACACGCGAGCCGCATGGTCTAGCGTTCGCCCGCGGGTCAACGGAGCCTTTTCATCAGACAGACGTGACGACATGGGCCAAGTCCTCCAAATCGAGCACAGTGAACATAGAGGACGCCATTCTGGGGGCCGACACGTTGCAGGGCAGCACCCCATCCTGCTGCAGCACAATACACGCTTCCGTAAGTTTTTGAAACCCAAGTCGAGCCGCATCCTCGCAGACGGGCAAGGCCTCACGATACAATCGATCACTGGGCTGAATATTCCGCCCAAACCACATCTGGAGCACGTCGGGGTCGTCATGCGCCAACACGGAGAGAACGTAGTTGTGTCGGCGCTCCACAAAATCACGACCGAGGTCGCGAACGTCATCCAGGATCTGACAGCCACCGCCGAAGAGCATGAGCGCGTGCTTTAGCCTCGCAACCCGTTCAGACTCCATCTGGGATTCAATCAGGTCAATGCCCATAAACGGAAGTGCAAACAACAAGCCTGTTTTAAGCGCGTGAATCGTTTCAAGCACGTAGTCAGGCTCTGGACGCGTAAGAATACCGCCTTCTTCACTGGCCTCTTGTGCAGCGCTCGGCAGCAGGTAGCGTAAAGATTCCACCGACAGTGCGTCTGCCTGCTGGGCTGTTACTGTCTTGTCGCTGACAGCCTCCTTCAGTACGTGCCAGAGCACACGGTCAGCCGCCATGATGGTGACCACTTCGCGCATAACTCGTGAAGTACCCGGCATCACCAGAGGCAACACGCACTTATCTTCATCGTCTAAAAGGTTGTCGGCACTCGTCACCCAGATTCTAAAAAGATGGTTAATTTTCCCGTACAGAAGTCGACGTGGCTTCGGTATCTCCAGCGTCAGATAAATTGAATAAAAAAGCGTCGAGAAAAAATTTTTACGCAGCGTAAAAAACGTAGACGGAATATTCCCGAGACGGACGTCAAAACCAGAAGCGGTTCCCTCAGGCGCACGAATGAGTTCGTTAGCTATTTTGTAGACCTCACGCATGCAAACGCGCTGCTCCGAAGACGCCTGCGCCCAAAGACGACTCGTCCCCCAGAGACCTTTAGAACGGTCATTTTCTTGCCCTGTCAATGCCTTTTCCATCAGAAAATGTGCCTCCGTTTAGAAATCGCGATAATGAGATAGGCTGTAAAGATTACGCTTCTAAGTGTACTAGCTTTTCCGATCTTTTGCATCCAGTATTTGCCAGGCTAACGTAATCGGTCAGTGACGGGGGGTGCCCCCGTTGACTGCCCGATTACAGTCGCTAGTCGCTAGTCGTGAGTGGCTAGTGGATTCCCAAACTTTGTCGTGAGCTTTGTCGCAAACTTTGTAGAATACCCCTGTAGCCGCGATCGGTGATCGCGGACGATTCCGGCCTCACCGAGGC
>CAZUAY010000243.1:0-6047 GCA_964618405.1 uncultured Lentisphaerales bacterium | reverse complement strand
CAAGCCGGGTGATGAGTGTGTCGTGCGTAGTTTCGTTTGAAAAAAACTTTGTCGTGAGCTTTGTCGCTAACTTTGTCGAATACCCCTGTAGCCGCGATCACGATCGCGGATTTTGATTAAGACTGCTGAGCAAATATGACATTATGATACTGGAGCACAAAAGAATGAGTCAAAAGAACGAGTTTATAATCGAAGAATATGGTAGACTTGGGTTCGTAACGGTCTATAATAAGACAAAAAAGTTCAAAAGAATACGAGGTATATTATGTTCGGAATCGGTGAAGAAGAAATCAATGCAGTGGCTGAAACGATCCGTAAAGGATGGTTGACGCGTTTTCAATCGGGTACTGAAGGTTACCTTGCACGATCAGAACGTGAACTGGCCAAGATGGCTGGCGTTAAGCACGCGCTGATGATGAACTCAGGAACAAGTGCGTTAATTTCAGCGATGGTTGCCCTCGGAATCGGTCCGGGAGACGAAGTCCTTGTGTCTGCCTATACGTGGATCAGCACGCCACTGGCCCCCGTATTGCTCGGGGCAATTCCGCGCCTAGTGGAGATTGACGAATCGCTGACGATGGATCCTGAAGATCTGGCTCGCAAGATCACGCCCAAGACCAAGGCGATTATGGTGATTCACATGGCAAACCGTCCTTGCGATATGGATAGGATTATGGCCATTGCTGACAAGCATGGTATCCCTGTTGTGGAAGACGCGTGTCAGGCTGTTGGTGGCCTTTACAAGGGGAAACGGCTTGGTTCTATCGGCGCGATCGGCACCTTCAGTTTTAACAACTACAAGAACGTTTCCTGCGGGGAAGGTGGGGCGTTGCTTACGAATGATACCGTCCTTTACGATCGTGCCAGAAATTATCATGATGCGGGTACGTTTGTGCAGGCGTATGACGCCAAGGTTAAAGTTCCGCTTTTTGCTGGGCAGGATTACCGAGCCTCTGACATACAAGGCGCGATCCTGTTTGAACAGCTCAAACGGCTTGATCCGGGTATGGCCTCGTGGCGAGAGCGCGTACGCTATGCTACGGAATTGATAGAAAAAACCGGGAAATATAAGGTTGCCCCACATTACGATCCAGAGTCGGCTGTTAACTTGGCATTGACCTTCCCGACAGCGGCTGAATGTGACTCGTTCTGTGAACGCAATTCGTTGGGTGGCAGCATCTTCAAGACTGCAGGGCGTCATGTCTACCTCAATTGGGTGCCTCTCGTTGAAAAGCGCGCTTATCGCGATGAAGTGAATCCGTTCCTCACCGAAGCTGGCAAGGACGCCTGTTACGATGAAACGGCTGCGCCGAACTCCGTCGATATTATGAAACGCACGGTTTATCTGACTCCAGAATGGAATAAGCCGCTTGAGCAGGTTGCAGAAAGGATCAACGCGCTTAAATAAGGGGTAAACGCATGAAAATCGGAACCGCAACTGTCGATATTACACCCCCTGTCGGCGTCACCCTCTGGGGTTACGAACCGCGGGAATCAACATGGATAGAACATCCCCTTCGGGCGGAAGCGTTGGTCTGTGAGTCTAACGGGTGTGGGTGGGTTTTAATCTCAGCGGATGTGGGTGGGTTTTCGCGGCCCCTGACCGACGCGATTCGCGAGGAGGTAGCCCTGAGCACAGGGCTGCCTTCCTCTGCGGTCATGATTACGGCCACGCACACGCATTCCGGCCCACACGTCAGCGATGCACTTTGGTGCGAACGTTCGGAGATGGAATCGGCGTATTTTGTTGCCTTGCGAGAACGGCTTGTGGCTGTCGCTAAAAAAGCGTGGCAAAACCGTTCCGATGGCGAATTTGTACATGGGATAACGGATGCACCGAATTTGGCGAGTAACCGTCGTGCCCAAAAACCTGATGGAACGTGGACGAATGTGTGGAGTGACCCTGAAGGCAAGAGCACTGGGTATTATGATCCGACGATCGACTTGCTCGGTGTTCGGCGTCCGGATGGTTCGCTTGATGCGTTGATGGTTAATTTCGGTTGTCACCCTGTTACGTACGGCCAGAATGCTCAAGGCATTTCTGCCGATTATGTCGGCTACCTGAAAGATTCACTCGAAGCGACGGGTATTGCAAAGACCGTGATGTTCACGGTCTCGGGGCATGCCAATGTTGATCCGCGAACCTGTGTTCAAACGTCTCAGGATGTGGTGCGGCGGTTGGGCGAGGATCTCGCAGAGAGGGTTCGTCTGGGTATTGCCACACTCACGCCGATACCGGGTACGGGCGTTAGCGCGCTTCACGAACCCTGGTCTTTTACTACAACATGGAATCTCGAAGGCCGTATGGCGATTTACTTCCCACATGTTAACGCTGGGGAAACCGTAGCGACTGCTATTTCCTGCGTTGCTGCTGGTGACTGCGTTTTGCTCGGGCTCCCAGGAGAAGTTGTGAGTGAGTATCGAAAGAAGTTCGCTGAGCGGAGTCCTTTTGGTATTACGCTTCTTGTTTCGCTTGCCAACGATTTTATAGGCTATCTCCCGACGGACGAGATTATTAAGCAAGGAGCTTATGAAGCCAATATCTGTCCTTGCCATCCGATCGAAGAAGTATTGACGAAGCAAGTGGATGCAGTGCTTGCTAAAGCAAAAAATGCGATGGTGATTTAAAACGACATGGAGTATGAAAAACATGGAGACTAAAAAATTAAACGTGGCTCTAATCGGGCGAGGATTTATGGGGCGAATGCACTCCAACGCATGGGGGCAGGCCGGGCGGTTTTGCTCGCCTCCCATTCAGCCGGTTTTGCATACAGCCTGTGACATACATCAAGAGGGTCTAGCGGATTATGCCGCCACGTGGGGTTGGCAGAACGTCTGCACTGACTGGAAAAAGGTCTGCGCCTCGCCAGAGGTTGACCTCGTCGATTTAGGCGTGCCGAATTATCTGCACGCAAAGATGGCGATTGAAGCCCTCGAGGCCGGTAAGCATGTCGCATCTGAAAAACCGCTAGCGGGTACATTGGCCGAAGCACGCGAGATGATGCTTTCCGCTCGAAAATCCAAAGGCAAGAGCTTCGTCTGGTACAACTATCGCGGCGTTCCCGCCGTGGCCTTTGCGCACCAACTTGTCAAAGCCGGCAAGCTTGGCGACATCCGCCATGTGCGCGCAGTCTATTTGCAGAGTTGGGCCGATGAAAGTGTTCCTCTCGCTTGGCGCTTCGACAAAAAATTGGCCGGCTCGGGTGCCCATGGGGATCTCAACGCGCACATTATCGATATGACCCGGTTTGTCACCGGCGAAGAGATTACGGAAATCTCCGGTGCCCTTGCGGAAACATTTGTGAAACAACGCTACAAAATGACGGGGCAAGTCGCTGGCGGCATTGCCGAGGGCCTGCAAAAAGCAAGCACCAAGGCGCGCGTGACGGTCGATGACACCGTCCTGTTCCTTGCGCGTTTCAGTGGGGGTGCTGTTGCAAATTTCGAGTCCGCACGTCAGGCAACGGGAAATCTGAGCCGTAATGGATTCGAGATCAACGGCACAAAAGGTGCCGTACGTTTTGATTTTGAACGGATGACAGAACTGGAATACTGTGATCTCGCAACGCCTCGCGCTACGCGTGGATGGACCACGATTAACTGCTCGGATATGGCAACGCATCCCTTCATGAAATCTTGGTGGCCAGAAGGGCACCACATCGGCTACGAGCATACCTTCATCAATCTCGCTAAAAGCTTCCTTGATGTCATCGCCGGACGCGAGCCTGTCATCCCGATCTCGGATTTTGAAGATGCCTACAAGACACAGCGCGTACTCGAAGCCGTTATGGTGTCCGCAAATGAAAAACGCCCCGTCAAGCTTTCTGAAATTAAATAAATAACACCTCAGCCAAGGAAATGATACACATGAATACCATCCAACTCACTGGGCAAGCCATCACGGGCACCAACTACGCGACCACGCGACTTTTCAACTTCAGTCCCGAGCTGGTTCGTCAGACAGCGGAAAGCTTCCTCGCCTCAGGGATCTCCGAGCTTGAGATTCCAGAAGGGGTGCTCAACCCAGAAGGCCTTGCAGCGGACGGGTGTGACCGTGAGACGCTCAAGGCGACGCTTGCGAGCTTGCCCAGCGAAGCCAAGGTTGTGGGGACGTATTTTGGCGGCGCAGCATCGGCCGTAGATTACATCAAAAAGAGGAAACGGCAACTCGACAATCTGGTGGAATTCTTCCCGGATCTGACCTACGCGATGATACATCCCTTTGGTTCTGTCGACAGCATTCAGACGACTGTTGACGCCTACGCGCAGGTGGCGGAATACGCCGATTCGCTACGTCCGGGTTTCCAGCTCTGTTTCCATAACCACTACGACAGCAACGGCGAGACAGCCGAGCAAGTGCGCACCTATCTCGACGCGATTGCGGCCACAAAGCTACCCTCCTTGCGCTGGGGTATCGACACAGGGCATTCGCACGGAATGGGCGACGACTATTTGGACGTACTCGAAACCTACGCACACCTGATCGGTAACGCTTTCCACATTAAAGCTCGTGTTCCTGCATTCGACAGTGTCCATAGTGGCGATGCCTACGAGATCAATCGGGATATCTGGCGCAACGAAGCCGAGAAAGGACGAGGCCTCTACGGTGGCTTTGTCAACGCCGCCGACCCAGAGATCGTGACCCCGTTCACCGAAATTTTCCGCATCATCCGAGAGAAGGCGAAGCCGACGAACGGAGTCGTGCGCGGTGCTATGGAGATCGATAACCCACGTCAGCATCCTCGCCTGGAGGCGATGTGTGGAGCCCTCTACTTTAAAACTGTTCACAATGTTAAACCCGCAATGTCGCTGAGTTGCGACGAAATTGCGCAACGCGTATTCGCACCCAAAATCTCAGGAAAGAAGGCATAGTCATGGCAGGTAAATTTAGATTCTCATTCGGTCCCTGGAACATTCACGAAGGGTCAGACCCCTTTGGGCCTAACGTTCGAGATTCCATTCCGTTTAACCGTAAACTGGAGCAGTACAAGGCTCTTGGTTTTGATGGCGTTCAGTTCCACGACGATGATGCCGTCCCTGCGATGAATTCGCTCAAACCGGCGCAAATCATACGTGAGGCCGAGGCCGTCAAGAAAAAGCTTGATGATCACGGACTCGTGGCAGAGTTTGTGGCCCCACGAATGTGGGAAGACCCTCGAACGATCGATGGCGGCTACACCGCCAATGATCCTGCGGCACGTGCCTACGCCAAAGATCGTAGTGAACGCACCGCAGATATTGCGAAGGCCTTGGGTACCGATCTGATTGTCCTCTGGCTCGCGCGTGAAGGCACTTACCTTCGTGAGGCTAAAGACAGCAAGGTCGCTGTAGACCGAATTTTGGCTGCCATGAACGCGATCTTCACCTACGGCGATAACGTTCGCATTGCAGTCGAGCCCAAACCGAACGAGCCGATGGATCACACCTACATTCCGACTGTGGGTCATGCTCTCGCCCTGGGCGCGCGCAGCCTCAAGCCCGGCAAGGTCGGCGTGGTCATCGAGAGTGCACATGCGATTCTGGCCGGACTCGATCCGTCGGATGAGATGGGCTTCGCGCTCTCCTGTAACGGGTTGTTCAGCGTACACCTGAATGATCAAAACGGACTTAAATTTGATCAGGACAAATCGTTCGGTTCTGTCGACCTGCGGCGAGCATTCAACCAAGTTCGAATCCTGGACAAGCACAACTATGGTCAGAACGGTGAGTGGGTAGGCTTGGACGTTAAAGCCATGCGCACGCAGAAGGCTGAGGTGGCCACCCGCCATCTTTCCAACAGCCGCGAGATCTTCCTCGATCTATTGGAGATTAGCCGATCCATGGATGAGAATAAGATTGAAGAATTCATCGCCGAGCGCGACTACGAAGCCCTCGACCTCGCCATCATGAAGCGCTTACTCGGAAAAAATTAGGAAGTAGCATTGTGCAGGTATCTGGGTAGGGGTTTTCTGTGACGAGTAATCGGTCAGTGACGGGGGGGTGCATTCACGATTCATTGACCGGTCATCAACGGCTACAGGTTTTTCTCCCCTGTGGCTGGCCTCGGC
>CAZUAY010000242.1:0-6108 GCA_964618405.1 uncultured Lentisphaerales bacterium | reverse complement strand
GAGACGGCTGCGCCCCACCTCGCTTCGCAACCACAAAGAAACGGGGACTGGGGTGCCCCCAGCGGAAACTACTCCCTACGCACTACTCACTACTCACTCTCTCCAGCCTCGCAACTCGCAACTCGCGACTGTAATCGGGCTGTCAACGGGGCACAGCCCCCTGTGCCTGGCCAATTACAATTTGAGCAAACTTTTCGCTTGATTAGGTCCGCTGTATTAACGTATGATTTCCTATTCTTTTTAACCTTGTTGTGAGAGCAGGATGTGTATGGCTGATGCGATAAAACAGGCGCTTGTCTTGGCGGCGGGCATGGGCGAACGTTTGCGACCCCTAACCGAACGGATACCCAAACCCTTGTTGCCTCTGTGGGGCGAGCCTCTGATTGCCCAGACAATCCGCACGCTCGAAGCGGCTGGCGTACGACGCATTGCTGTGAACCTTCACTGGCGGGCCGAGGCACTCCGCGACTATTTGTCGGCGTGGCCCGGGCCGGCAATCCTCACCTTTTCATACGAAGCGGAAATCTTAGGTACCGGCGGCGCGTTGCGACCGTTACGCGACTGGCTCGGGAACGATCCGTTCTGGCTGGTCAATGGAGACATTGTCTGGCATGTGGATCTAGCGCCGTTAGTCGACGCGTTGCCCACGCGCGACCGAATTGCCGCTGCTTGGTTGATGCCACGCCGCGGGCCGCAAACCGTCGCCTATGATAGAAAGGGCGATATCACCACCTATCGAAGTCCGGCGCCAACGCGTGCCGGAACGGCGACGTTTTGCGGTGTGCAACTCATTTCCCCAGAGATCGTTAACTTTTTCCCCGATAAGCCCTGCTTTTCTATTATCACGGCTTATGAACGGGCACAAGCGGCTGGACGACCGGTTGCAGGTGTGCGTGTGCCGAATTCTTATTGGTGCGATGCAGGAACGCTCGCCGGCTATTTACAAGCACATGCCGACGTGAAGCGACTGGCGCGGCGCGGACATCCGGCGGGTGCGGCTTATGTTCCGGCATTGGACGCTTTTTCGGCCGCTGAGACCGCTTTTTGTTGCGATCTAGAAAACAAGAAACGACGTGCAACCGGCAGTTTGTTACTGCCGGGCACAACGATTAACGATGGCGTGCGTGTGCGCCGCTGCGTGGTCGATGGCGCGACCGTGTCGCGTGAGATCTCCGATGCGGTGGTCGTGTCGGCAGCGGCATGCGATGACCCCGTGGTGCCTCAGGCACTCGCAGCCCTGGCGTGGAAAGACGCCGCTGCAATTTTCTTAGGCAAACGCGGTTCCGCGCGCCGCTTCTGGCGTCTTGTGCCCAACAACAAGGATGCACCCAGTGCTATTGTGGTGGCCTACTCGCGTGAACGCAGCGAGAATGCCCGCTATGCTGGACATGCAACGCTTCTTGCTGAGGCAGGTGTGCCCGTGCCCAACATCCTAGCCGATCTACCCGACACAGACACGGTGGTGATTGAGGATTGGGGAGATGATTCCCTGTTGCAACGCATGGGGCGAGCCGGTGCTGATCCCCACAAGCTCTACTTACCGGTGTTGAAGGCGGCGGCAGTGCTGCATACACGCGTGACAGCCTTAGCGTTGCAACGCGGCACCGCGATGGAACCGGCGTTCGACGAGACGGTTTATGGCTGGGAACACGCTCTATTTGAAAAGTTCCTTATTTGCGGGCGCTACGGGCTTTCCGGGGTAAGCCAAGCTTTGCGCCAAGAGATGGATACGGTTGCTCGTACGTTGGCGACAGCAACGCTGGTTGTCGTTCACCGCGACTTTCAATCAAGCAACGTGCTGCTGAAGGGCGGACGCATGGCACTGATCGACTTCCAGGGGATGCGCTTAGGTCCGGCAGCTTATGACCTCGCCTCGTTGCTGTGCGACCCCTACGTAGCGCTCGACCCGCGTACATGCTCCCATCTCTTACACCATTATGCAACGCTGTGTGGCACAGGAGGAAACGACTGTTTGCGGCTGTTTCCTTGGGCAGCGGTACAACGGCTGGTACAGGCGTTAGGCGCATACGCTCGCTTGGCGAGCTTGGGCTTTCCCTTTGCGCAGTATATTCCAACGGCAGCCAGATTGCTGCAGCGGCATGCGCGAGCCTGCGAACTCAAAGCAATGGAAGCTGAGGCCAAGCGCATTATCGGCTTCGAACAAAAAGACACGGTCGTCTCATCCGCAAATTACCGAAGAACGCCGTCATGGCCAAAAACACCAGCCCACCCGAATTTGTCGAAATGAGTCACGTTTTTTTTCACTTTTTTAATTTTCGATTTCTCCCCCTTGCGCTACGATATCGTTTTTGGTAGAATTTAAAACATTCTAAATCTGGGGTCTAAACATATCTGTGCGCAGCTCCACAAAAATTCATGAGGTCCCCTCGATTCATATCGGTACGATATGCGCTAGGCCCTTTGAATTGAAATGAACTGTTTACGCAGGCAACAAGATATTAATCAAACAGGAGTTCACAATGCCACTTAAAGCAATGATTTTCGTCGATGGAAGCTGGTTCTACCATAGCCGGCAGATCCTGTTCGACCTAAAAGATGAAACAGGATTTGAAATCGACTATAAGCGATTGCCGCTTTTAATAGGCGATTGGCTTAGCGACACGTTGGTATCCGAAGTCGATGTGATCCGCACATGCTACTTTGGAACACTTTCCATCAACAAGGCGGGTTACAACCCAGCAAAGCAACGTACATTCTACCAGTTTCTTCAAGCAGAATGCGGCTTTTCAGTCGACGTTCTGGAAATGGATCATAAACTTGAGCATGGGGTCAGTGACGACCGCCGCGTGGGTGTTGCCCTCGCCTCTGCCATGACCCACTTTGCTGCGATTCCCAACGCCTACGATATCGGCGTGCTTGTCGGAGGAAGCTCCGACTACCGTCCGCTGATTAAGCGTGTTCGTGAATGCTGGGGTAAACGCACCATGCTGGTGGCCATAAACAATACGGATCAACATCAGGTCAGCAGTCCGATTCTGCTCGCCGACACAGGTCTGTTTGACTCTCCGTCTCTTTTTCTCGACGACCACATCGACGAAATTCGTCTATTACGGAAAGACATTCCCCGAAGCTGTAAAGCTTGCGGACAGACGGAGGTCACAACTTGGGCAGGGGAAGAATTCTACTGCTCAACATGCCGTTCCGACCATCACCGGCGGGTTCGCACCTGCGATACCTGCGGTCGTGAGGAAGAAACAGCTTGGGACAAGGATTATTTTTACTGCTCCCTGTGCAGAAAAGAATTTAGAAAGACGGGTGGTACACGTGCCGAAGAAGCAACAATTAAAACAGAAATCTAACCCAGCACCACGTCGCGAGCCGATCTCGATCGGTTTCGTCTCGCTCGGATGCCCGAAAAACCTTGTCGACCTACAGGTGATGGGAGCCGAGCTTCATCAGGCTGACTTCAACATCGGCGTCGATACCGAGGAGGCAGATGTCGTCTTGGTCAATACCTGCGCCTTCATCGAAGATGCACGGGAAGAGGCCGTCTCGTCCATACTCAGCGCTTGCGAACTGAAGAAGAACGGGAAATGCAAGGCAGTCGTGGTCTCGGGGTGTCTTCCGCAACGCTATCGCGACAAGATCATGAAAGCATGTCCCGATGTCGATGCCGTGATTGGCGTAGACGATTTGGAGCGCATTCCCGAAATCGTGCGCCAAGCCTACAACGCCAGCAACGTCGATGAAAAAATTATCGCCGTTTCAACAGACACGCCTTCGCATCTTTACACATCAAAAATCCCCAGCCTTGTTTTGACAGGCGGTCCTTTCGCCTACTTGAAGATCGCGGAAGGATGTCAGCACGCCTGCGCATTTTGCGCTATTCCGGGAATCCGCGGCAAGCTACGTTCGAAGCAAGTCGAGGAAATCGTGACGGAGGCTACGGCCATTCTCCAAGAAGGCATTCGCGAGATTAACATCATTGCGCAGGATGTCACCAGCTATGGCACCGATCTGAAAGACGGCACCTCGCTTGCCGCCCTACTCCGCAAGCTCGATGCGCTTGAGGGTGACTTCTGGATCCGGCTCCTTTACGGATACCCAGGGATGGTCACCGACGAGTTGCTCGACGTCATGGCTGCAAGTCGCCACGTCTGCCACTATCTCGACATCCCCATCCAGCATAGCCACCCCGACATGCTGCGTGCCATGCTGCGCGCAGACACCGTTGAGCGTGTTCCTCAGATGGCAGAACGCCTACGGAGCCGCATCCCGGACATCATCGTGCGCACAACCTGCCTCGTTGGCTTTCCCGGCGAAACCGAAGCACAATTCAACCACCTGCTTGACTTCGTTGGCCATGTCAAATTCGATCATTTAGGCGCCTTCGCCTTCTCTCCCGAAGAAGGAACACCCGCCTTCGACATGGACGATGATCCTGATGATATTGTTGCGGAAAGCCGCCGCCGTAAAATCATGAAGTGCCAAGCTAAAATCACAAAAAAACGGCTGGCTGGCATGATGGGAACTGTGACACGCGTGTTGCTAGAAGTTCCACCCGAAGACGATGATGGCTTATGGGAAGGTCGCAACTACGGCCAAGCCCCCGACGATATCGATGGCGTCTCCTATATTCGTGATGTTCCCGCCGACGCCCAATCTGGCGATTTTATCAATGTCAAGATTGTCGGCAGCGACGACTACGACCTTATCTGTGAATATCAAGCCCCATGAAAAAAAAGTCTCGCCGAAAAATCATCAAGACCGCTATCGATTTTCCACAGAGCGATCAGTACGCCAGCCGGATGCGCTGCCTACAAATAACCAACAATAAGCATGCAGAAACGGCTAAAAAGATTTCTCGATTGATTACAGGCTATGGGACGGTTGACAGCTCCGACACCTGGGCTCCTCGCGGATTTGAGGCACCAAATGAAATCCGACTCGATGAGGAAACAGGATTTCTCAAATCACCCGACCACAAAACCGAGCTACGCAACTGGTGGACAGCGGAAGTCCCCGGAGTGCGGATGCCTACTTGGGATATTGCCAGCACCTGCACCATCAGCGACGCCAAAGGACTGTTGCTTATCGAAACCAAAGCGCATATCGGCGAGCTCAATAGCGATCACTCGGGATCAAGAGAAAAACCGATTCTCGCTCAGATTAAAAAAGGATTTTCCGATGCCACGGATGCGTGGAATGACGCCCTGCACGACTATGCTGAAGATCGCGGCTTCAAACTCTCACATCACGTCAAACTATCGACCGCCTCGCATTTCCAGCTCAGCACCCATTTTGCCTTCGCGTGGAAGCTCGCCGACATGGGCGTGCCTGTGATCCTCCTTTATCTTGGTTTTCTTAATGCAAACGAACTCCTGGATGAAAATAGAATTGTTTTCAGGAACAGCGAAATGTGGAATAAGTGCGTCTTCGAGAAAACAAGCAAGCCACTTCCCGAAGAGATCTGGGACGCCACCTTTAAGTTCAACGGCACACCTCTGACGGTTCTTCGATGCGCCACAACCGTCGAACTTCCTGAACCGACGGGGCGCCAATTCTGAACAGCATTTCACTGTAGAATGCCATGAAGACCCTACACAACTGGGGTGGCCGTCGCGCGGAAACAGCAAAACGTCTTGGCGTAAATCCCTCGACACTCTGGCGAAAGATGCAGAAATACGGCCTATCCTAGACCGCTGAGGGTACGCAGCACCCGCGACTGATGCGAGATTTTGAGCGACGATTCCGGCGTAATCGGTTAGCGACCGGGGGGCAAGTATGTGGGTGATGGGGTTTGGGGTTCAAACACAGAGAGTTTGAGACACAGAGAGAAGGGAATAGGAGAGCCAATCAGGAGATTGGCCGCAATTTCTAGACGCCTGTCTCTTGTTTTACTCGAAAACTGGAGCGATGCGGGCCTCCGCGTCTGTAATCGCAATCGAGGTCGGGCTCGGCATCGGGATCGCCCCCACGTACTCGATTGCCGCGCGATACACATCCAGCTTCTCGTGTCCAAATCCCATTCCGCCTCCTTCCAACCCCGACCCCGATGTCGCTCCGCCAACAGGCATTTTGCCTATAACTTCGAGTTTCGCTAAGCAGTGGGCGTAACGAACGGAGCACGGGTTTTCCGTTTGCTTC
>CAZUAY010000241.1:0-6149 GCA_964618405.1 uncultured Lentisphaerales bacterium | reverse complement strand
CCAAGGATCACCGCTTTACTTCGGCAATCCGGATGCCCCCCGTGAACGGTTACCGTGTCCCAGAAAGACCTTACGCTTTCCTACAAAGGTCAAGCACTCAAGCAGACTTACAAGCCAGACTTTATTTGCGACGGGAAGATCATCGTCGAGATTAAGGCTCTTTCTGCAACAACTGGAGAACACAAGGCACAAGTTCTCAACTACCTCAAAGCGATCCCAGAGAAGCTTGGTCTATTGGTCAACTTCGGCTGTTACCTCAAAGCCAGCATCGAGAGGTTTGTTTTATAAGCAACGCCCTTCCGTGCTTTCCGCTTTTTCCGATGGAATGTACCGGACGAAGTTTCTTCCGTTTTCCCAAGACTGTTGGCTGTAGTATTCGCGACCGATTTTCGCCCTGCGCATGACGCAGAGCTTTCCTTTTGCCATGCGATGGATCTGTGCAATTTCATTTTAACGGGCACGGGTTTTTCTGATTGAACTCTTCGCACCGATTTGATAAATTGATGTCTGCTTTTTTATGCGGAGGGGTGGCAGAGCCTGGTTGATTGTACTTGACTCGAAATCAAGCGTGGGAGCAATCTCACCGGGGGTTCGAATCCCTCCCCCTCCGCCACTTTTTTATGGTGCTCAATCCATGGATTGGTTTAGTAAAGCCTCGATTCGTAACAAGCAAAAGAAATTCAGTTAATTCTAGCACTTGGCTATGTGTAAGGATTACCCTTTTTTTGTCGATGCGCCACGCAGTTACTTGTATTTGAGTCTATAATTCAGTGGTCTTTTCTTCGGCGGTTTTTTGGCGTTTATCTTGACACATTGCCCCCTCTTCGGCTATCGTTTTAACGGAAAGCATTTTTTGTCCGGTTTCAACGGGCGCAATCTCGTGTCTCGTGAATAGCAATTTTTGACTGACAAACTACGCATGACTGGAAGAATCGCTTAGTTAAAGGAGTAATCATGATAAAAAAAAAGCAGATATTAGACGCACTGAGTCGCATCATTGATCCAGACTTTCAGCGTGATATTGTTTCGTTGGGTTTTGTTCAAAAACTGAAGATCGAGGGTGGTACGGTTTCGTTTGAAATCGAGCTTACAACACCCGCTTGTCCACTGAGTCCGGTTTTTAAGAAACAAGCCGAGGATTATGTCGGAGCGCTTCCAGGGGTTGACCATGTAAACGTTACGATGACAGCGCGCAAGCGCGAGCCTCATCCAGGACAAGAAGCTGGTGGCCTCGCGAACGTCAAAAACATTATTGCAGTCAGCTCTTGCAAGGGTGGCGTTGGCAAATCAACGGTCGCGGCGATGCTGGCTCGGACCCTGAATTCACGCGGAATTTCAACAGGCCTGCTCGATGCCGACATTTATGGCCCGTCAGTTCCAACTTTGTTTAACGTACATCATCCCGACATGTTCACGAACGCGGAGGAGCAAATTATTCCTGCTGAGAAGGATGGCCTGAAGCTGATGTCGTTTGCGTTTCTTGCTGGCGACGGGCCGACCGTTTTGCGGGGTCCGATGGTTTCACAATATGTGCAACAATTGTTACACAGTGTTGCGTGGGGAGAACTCGATTATCTGATTCTCGACTTGCCACCAGGAACGGGCGATATCCAATTAACCATTTCCCAGTCCGTACGGATTGATGGCGCGGTCATTGTGACCACACCGCATCAGTTGTCGCTGACCGATGTGCGCAAGGGTATTCAGATGTTCGAAAAAGTCAACGTGCCCGTGCTCGGTGTCATCGAAAACATGGCCTGGTTTGCTTGCGATCAATGTTCTAAAAAACATTATCTTTTCGGCGAAGCAGGCGCGAAGTCGCTCGAAAAAATGTTTGGTCTCGAAACCTTGGCTGAGCTTCCTATCACACCGAGTCTGACAGAAAACTACGCCGCAGAAACAACCGATGCAGTGATTCGTGCACTCGGCAAACAAAGCCTCGAAAAAAACGTTCCGCCGCAGATCGCATTTGATTCAGCAGCGATCACGTTGAAATGGCCCAATGGTGAAACCGTTTCCGTGCCCAACGCCGTGCTACGGAAGGCGTGCGCCTGTGCGAACTGCATCGATGAAATGACGCGCCGTCCGATTCTCGATCCAGCCAGCATCCCAGCAGATATTCATGCGGTGAGTGTCACGACAATAGGGAATTATGCAATTAATGTCGACTGGTCTGACGGACACAACACAGGATTTTTCCCTTACAAAACAATTAAGGAGCTTGCAAAATGAAAACATCAGAAATGCTCTATGAGAAACTGAAGGATGTACAGGCCGGAACATCCGGTCCGTACACAATGGAACAGTGCGAGAAGTTGGCACCGCTGGTTGATGAAATCAATCGCTTAAAAAAGGAAAAAAACGCCATCATTCTTGCGCACTCTTACGTACACCCTGAAATAATTTATGGCGTGGCCGATTTTACTGGCGATTCCTACCAACTCGCCAAGAACGCAAAGGCAGCCAGTGCGGATCTAATCATCTTCGTTGCCGTGAGATTCATGGCGGAGACCGCCAAGGCGCTTAATCCGAACAAAGAAGTCCGAATCCCAAGTCGCCTCAGTGGTTGCTCGTTGGCCGATTCGATTACTGGTGCTGATGTGCGGCGCCTGAAAAAAGAGCATCCGGGCTTCACCTTTGTCTGCTACATCAACACCTCCGCTGAAGTGAAGGCCGAGTGTGACGTCTGCGTCACGAGCTCAAATGTCTATGACATCATCGAACGCATTCCTTCCGATAAAATTTATTTCCTGCCTGACAAACTGATGGGCGAGAACGTACAGGATGAAATGAAGCGTCGTGGCGTCAATAAAGAAATCTTGCTTTACGACGGCAACTGCTATGTCCATGCCGAGTACGATGCGGAGCGCGTGAATCGCCTCCGCAAGCAATATCCCGATATGAAGATCCTTAGCCACCCGGAATGTAGTCGCGACATCATCGAACAGTCCGATGTCGTCGCCAGTACTTCTGGTCTGATGGATTACATGCGTAAGGATGAAAGCGGAAGCGCTTACTTGTTGCTCACCGAGTGCGGACTCACAGGACGCGCACAGGTTGAGATGCCAGGCAAAGCCTTCATCGGGCCCTGCTTCGAGTGCAAATACATGAAGTCGAATTCGCTCGAAGCCATCAAGCGTGTCTTAGTGAATCCCGACCCAGAAGATATCGTCGAAATCTCTGACGAAGTCCGAGAAGGCTCGCTACGTTGTATCGACGCCATGTTTTACTACGCGGAACAGAAATAAAAACAGGCTACTTGACCGTGTCTGAATGACAAAGTTCCATAGTAGCCGAATCCATCTGACTCACCAAAACCTCGACATCCGCAATGTCTACGAACTGCTGGTTACACATATTTGTCATTAGACACCCAATCAATCGGAAAAATTTATGTCACTCTTCATGAGTCTTTGGATTAAATTGTTTTTTGTTTTGACACCCTTCTTTGGACTCACCATGTTTCTGGCACTAACCGAAGAATACGACGAGCCACGTCGGCGGCGGCTTGCAGTTACGGTATCCGCCGCAGTAGCCGTTATTTGCGTTATCTTGTTGTTTGCTGGCCAGCAGATCTTTTCAATCTTTGGCATCACACTCGATGCCTTTCGCGTTGGCTCAGGTGTGCTTTTATTTCTTTCCGGCATTGGGCTTGTTCATGGTAAGCCGGCCGCAGCCGCGCCTTCCAGCGGAGATTTTGTCGTGGTTCCACTGGCGATTCCAATTATTGTCGGGCCTGCAACCATGGGAACCCTTATCGTGCTAGGCGCTGAGCTCAATACCTTTGCAGCTCGCGTGGTTGGATGCGGTGCGCTACTCCTTGCTGTCCTATCGCTGGCCATGGTGCTGCTTTCCGGATCCCCGATAAAACGCATCTTGGGCGTCAGGGGCATTGCAATTCTCAGTAGACTCACAGGGCTAATTCTTTCTGCCCTAGCCGCCCAGATCATCATGATGGGAATTCAAAGCTTTTTCGGCACTCAAACCCACTAAAGAACTGCATTCGCGTTGATCCCGTTGATAAGACCTTTAAGCGAAGACAAAGCAAAGCGGTTTAGGCATCTTGATCGTGTTGGCGACTTGGTGCATTTTTCCGGTAATGGAATCTAAGGCATAAACTGCGACTTCGTCGGAGAGCTTGTGTCCAAGGACGATAAACTTTCCATCAGGCGTAAAGGCGAAATCACGAGGAAATGATCCGTTGAGCTTGTTGATGCACGCCCGCTCCAGTTTGCCACTTTTGGGGTCGAGCTTAAAAACGGCGATGCTGTCGTATCCTCGGTTTGAAGCCAGTACCCAGTGGCCATCTGGCGAAATCTTGATTGCCGCAGCCTTGCTGACGCCAGTAAAGTTGTCGGGGAGCATGGCGTATGTGCCGATCGGCTTCAAGACTCCGCCACCGAGGTGACGGAGCGAGACGACCGTACTGTCCAGCTCCGTCACGAGAAACGCGAGATCGACCATTGGATGGAAAATGAGATGACGGGGACCTGCCCCTGGAGCCGATGCAAAAGCAGCATCTCGAACTTCGGTCATTCTCCCCGCCTGCAAGTCAGCCTGATAAACGAATATTTTGTCCAGCCCCAGATCACAGATGCAGATGCGGCTATCGTCTGGCGTTGTCACAGCACAATGACAGTGTGCCGCCTCCTGACGCACAGGATCCGGACCAGATCCCCCGTGTTTAATTTTCGCGACAGGCCCCTCCAGCAAACCATCAGGCCTGACGCTGAAGACGCCAGCGGTCGCGTGGGTGTACTCTGCAAAAACGAGTGACTTTCCGTCGTAAGAAAGTGAAATGTGGCAGGGTACGGTTGGTGCACATACATACTCGGCCAGCTTAGTAAGCGTCACTCCCCTGACGGAATACACGGCAATCCCACCGACATTCACTCCATCTTTGGGTACGACTTTCTCTGCCGCATACAAAAATTTTCCGTCTGCAGACCGTGCCAAGTAACCCGAATCCTCGGCCTCATCAACTTGGCTGAGTTGCCGAATCTCTCCCGACTCCGAATCAATATCGAAAACCCGTAAACTCGCCTTCGCTTCTCCGCTCTTCGATCCTACGTAAAACATTGTTTTCATCGACTAACTCCTTTAAATACTATATGAGGTCTTAGGCCCTAGATGTGAGCCAATTCCCTACGGCTTCCCATGCGAAGCTCTCTCCGCCGAGCTAAGGCCTAGGGCCTAACACCTAAAACCTTTATCTCGGTGTCAAAATCTCCGCTCCACTCGCTGAAATGGCAATCATGTGCTCGAAATGAGCTGCCGGTTTGCCATCTGCCGTCACAACGGTCCAGCCATCTGACAGCGTTCGAATTCTACGCGTACCGAGATTCAACATGGGCTCAATGCACAGCACCATACCCTCTTTGAGTACAGGGCCTCGACCTGAGGGGCCAAAATTCGGAATTTGCGGTTCCTCATGCATATCGCGTCCGCAACCGTGTCCAACGAACTCGCGCACGATGGAAAGCTTGTTTTGCACCGCCACTTTCTCGACCGCATGGGAGATATCGCCAAGTCTCGCACCGGGTTTAGCAGCACCGATTGCGGTCAAAAGCGCTTGCTCGGTATGTTTAACCAGCCTGATCACCGCAGGATCGGTTACGTTAATCATCACGGTCTTGGCGTTGTCGCCAACGAACCCGTTATGCCAAACACCCACGTCCACGCTCACAATATCGCCGTCTTTGATTTGACGGGCGCTCGGGATGCCGTGAATGACGGTTTCATTAATGGAAATACAGGTCTGCGCTGGATAGCCCATATAGCCCAAGAATGCGCTCCTCACTCCCAGTGCTGCCATGGTGTCGCGTGCTAGGTCGTCGAGTTTTTGTGTCGTTACGCCAGGCTTAACCGCCTCACACACAACGCGCAGAACGGAAGCGGCCTTTTCGCCCGCAACTCGCATAATGGCAATCTCGTCTGGAGTCTTAATTACAATGTCATTTTTCATAAAAATTTCCACACCGCCTTCCTCGCGGTAAACTTGAAACCATAGTACCGCATTCGGACGTGCAAGGAAAGAAAATACAAGGATCACTTGGTAATCGGTCAGTGACGGCCCCCACTGAGTATTGTGCTTGGGCCTCGTTAACCGCGTAGCCTCGTTGCCCGAGTTTCGTCAGCATCGCCACGAG
>CAZUAY010000240.1:0-6163 GCA_964618405.1 uncultured Lentisphaerales bacterium | reverse complement strand
ATTAAAACAGCCACGGCAACAATCGCATCAAATCGGTTTTTTAGCAGCGGTGAGCCCTCTTTCAGCGGGAAACCGGCTTGCTCAAACTTGACCGTCGTGCCACCCGGCATTTTTATAGCTTTATCGAGCATGGCCGCGCTGGCATCCGTTGCCGTCACATCCAAACCCCGAGCCGCCATCCAGACCGCTTCCCGGCCTGTGCCGCAACCCATTTCCAATACACTTCCGGTATCCGGCAACCAGCGTTCTAAAAAGGCGTGCAAATCGGCCACATCAGCCTCAGCATACCGCAACGCCAATCGCTCTGCGTTCGTCTCGTAGTACTGTATGGTGGGGGGATGCATAGAAAAAGATTACTACATAAAACACCCAGCCGCAAGCGCTTTCAAGGAATTTAAGCAAAAACTTGCCTGAGAAACTGGGGATACTGGAGGTTTGGAATGGAGCAATTACAAATTACAAATTACAAATTACGAATTGGGATGAGGGGATGGCGCGGTGACACCGCGCCGCGGCTCGCCTCAGTCTCGCCCTCCAGAATTCCCACACTCCCATACTTCCCATTGCTCCCACACTCCCACACTCTCATACCCTACACACTCCCATTCTCTACACTCACGCACTCAAAGCCGTTAGGCCCTAGGCCTTAAGTGCTAGCTGACTACAGGTGGCAGGAAGTCGAAACGATGCCCATGCCAGAGCTAGGGCCTAGGGCCTAAAACCTAACCGCTCTCTCCCACCGCCAAAAATTCAAGGCTCGCATCTGGCTCCCCTACCTCTACTCATACTCCCATACGTCCTAGTCAACGGGGGGGCGGGGCAAAACTGTGCGGGTTCATTCTTGCCACGAAATATGCGAAACACACGAAAATGAATCTGTACTTTCGCATTTCGTGTGGTTCGTGGTTAATCTAATTCTTCTGTGATTCCCGTGACTTCCGTGGACAAACGACTCCACCCATTCCACTCCCTGCTGAGCGGCATTTCTCAGTGATCAACGACGACGCAGTCTGGGAAAAACAACGCCCCTTCGCGCTGACCCCCTGAAAGAAATTCGGAACATTGCGTGAATTAAAGTTTGCAATTTGCGTTCAAGTGACCTCTGAAAATACACTCACGCATTTTCCATTCGGTGGGCAAGCTTGTAAAAACCAGCCGTTTTTGATAATGTTCTTTCTAGTTGAACGCACATCCCAGCGTTAAGGTGTGCAACCAAGCTCAATAAAATGAATTTAAAGCGGAGGTCACTATGACGGTACATCAGCGAGAGATCACATTCCAAACAGTCCGTGATCGGAAGCCTACGCCGGAAAAACTGCTAGAGTTGGTAACCAAGCATGGCAAAGAGCTGAAAAACGATCCAGCGAAAGCGCGTGCTTTTTTTACCCGTGTAGGCGTTTTTACGCCTAGCGGAGCCTTAGCCAAACCCTATAATTCCTCAAAATAACCGATGTACTCGCGCCTTTCCGGTCTTCTCTTGGGATTTCACGGTTGCGATGCTTCGGTTGGCCGAGATGTTGTCTCTGGTCAAAAAAAATTGGCCGGAAGCACAAACAGCTACGACTGGCTGGGACATGGAGTCTATTTTTGGGAGAACAGCCCAACCAGAGCTTGGGAATTTGCCTGCGAGCAAAAAACGCGTGGCAAGCTAAAAGACCCTTTCGTCATTGGGGCCGTTCTTGATCCTGGATTTTGCCTCAATCTCCATGACTCGAAATATCACAAGTTGCTGGCCGTCGCATATGAGTATTATGCATCGGCAATTCAAGAAATAGCCGAAAACAAAGGGGGCAAAAATATTCTCCTGCGCTACTTGGATTGCGCCGTCTTTGAATCTTTGCATGAAGTAATTGCTAACGAAGGCCATGACCCATTCGATTCCGTAAGATGTGCATTCGAAGAAGGCGCGCCGTCCTTCTCTGGCTCGGCAATACGCGACAAGACGCATATTCAAATTTGCATTCGGAACCCAGACTGCATCAAAGGGTACTTCCTCCCACTCGAAATAGGAGGAGGGTTGCTGGACTTCGCCGAGTCTTAATCCTATCGCTCTATTCCCCCATCGTGCCGTCAGGCATACTTCATGCGGCGAAGCCGCGCTTCATTCGCCCGCCGGGCTCTCCCCACACACTCCCACACTCGTGCTCTTCGTCTCTTCGTGGTGAGACCTTCCACCACCGCTATACAAAGGGCGATGTTTTTCAGTGATTAGCGACGGACGAAGTCCGGGAAAAGCAATGGCCGTTGGCGCTGATCCGTGGGGAGAGGGAAAGATTACGGTTAAGATTAAGGTTGAGACTTTAGAGTTACAACTAGAAAATCCACTTCCTGTTTTTGCTTATCACAGATATAGAACAAATCGAAAATTCCCAAACCGTTAGCCTCTAGGATGATTGAAAAGGAAACAAAACCGCGAAAGACATCAGCATTTCAAAGCGATTCGGTCAGTTTGAATTGCTCAGGGGTTAAAATAGGATAATCCTTAAAATCGTGGACGGCAAGAAGGTCTAAATCTCCTGAGACCAAATAGTCTGCATGACCTTGTGTAGCAAGAATCAGAAATTTCTGATCATGCGTGTCTCGACATTGCGGGCCGACAGTAGAATTTCGGGTTCTAACCGTTTCTGCATAAGGGAGAAAAGCCTCTACCACAGTCTGTTGCTCGAGGTGGGTCAATTCAAACTTGGGATAAGCAAGCACGCGAATGAATTCGCGAGCAGTCGCGGTCGAGATCAAAGGAATAATCTGCCCGCCTTTCCAAAGCGGAACCATCCAACTGCCCCGACCCGAATTGAAAAGCAAAGCCGAGATGATCACATTCGTGTCAAAGACAACCCGCAGGATTTTCATTTCTTCTGTCGAGACCACGCCAGGGCCTCGCGTACATCCTCTTCCGAAATATCAAGAGCGGCTAGTTTCTCACGGACTGCACTCAATGGATTTATGTTAACGGGCTCAAGGATGATTCGCCCACATTCTGCTTCAACGGAAAAGTATTGGGCGCCCCGAAATTGATTCACAATGCTTTTAGGCAATGTAAGCTGATTTTTACTGGTTAGTTTTGCAAGCATACTATCTCCTTGTTTCCTTACATTCTTACAAACGGATAAAACGCCGTCAAGGAGAAATTTTATGTTCTTGTCCACATGAGGGGCGCAATCCCATGCGCCCATGCACAGACCACAATCCTCCACTCCCTGCACGGGCGGAGTTTTTCAGTGATTAACGACGGAAGAAGTCCGGGAAAAACGATGGCCGTTGGCGATCCGTGGAGAAAAGAATAAGGCATTTTTTAAAAGCGATTTTGTGCTGTTGACTTGCCAAGGCTTCTATTCTAAAATAAAAAGCTTTACAGAAAGTACTCTTCAAACACCGTGCAAGACATTAGCAATACATCATCAACACAAGAATCTGAGCCCGTTTTGGGGTCGGATCCCTACTGGATGCGTGAGGCGTTGAAAGAGGCGTCTCTCGGAGAGGGAGGCACACGTCCCAATCCGCCTGTCGGCTGTCTGATTGTGAAAGGCGGTGAGGTGATCGGTCGCGGTCATCATCAATTCGCGGGCGGCCCCCATGCCGAGGTGTCGGCACTTGCTTCGTTGAACGGAGCCGATGTGACCGATGCAACGATGTATGTCACGCTTGAGCCTTGTAGCACGTATGGTCGGACGCCACCTTGCACGGATGCGATCATTAAATCTGGCATCAAGCGCGTGGTGGTGGCCTTGTCGGATGTGAACCCTCAGAATGCTGGGCGGGGGCTCAATCTGCTCTGGAAGGCTGGCATTGATGTGGTAACCGAGGTGTGCTGGCAGGAGTCGCTTGACATGCTTCGTCCGTTCTTTAAACTCGTGACGAAAAAGAAGCCATACGTGTCCTTAAAGATGGCGCAATCCCTTGACGGCGGCATTGCTGACCATGCAGGGCAGTCGAAATGGATTTCTAGCGTTGAGTCTCGGACCCACGTCCGTGAGTTGCGCAAGAAGGCAGACATCGTGATTGTGGGCAGCGGTACCGTCATAGCAGACAATCCTTCGCTTCTGCGCGCGGCTGCTCCAGATACTTTTAAAGGACTTCCGGGAATGCGCGCTGTGCTTGACTCCACGGGTCTCGTGCCATTACATTCACGAATATTTACGGACGGGTATGCATCGCAGACGCTTTATGTGACGACGGACGTTTGCTCCGAAGTACACCGAGATGCGGTGGCAAAGACGGGCGCGCGCGTTGTCATCTTGCCAACTGAATTTTCTATGATGGGAAATCCAGAGCAATCATCGATTTTGCTGGACGCGCTGTTGACATTTCTTGGGGGTGAGGGTTACATGAACGTCCTTTTCGAGGGCGGTGCCAAGCTGGCTTCTGCGGTGATCAATGCCGGGCTGGCAGACGAGTTATTACTGTTCATTGCACCCGTTATTTTGGGTGGAGGATCGAAGCGTGTCTTCGGCGAATATCCGTTTGATTTGCCAACAGCACCCCGGTTCAAAATCGAATCGGTTCGTCATTTTGGTGGCGATATTTTAGTGCGCGCGCTACCGAAAGTAGGAGGCTAATCCATGTTTACAGGACTTGTCCAAAAAAAAGGCACTTTTGTTAAGCTTTCCGGTAGTGGTGGTGCTGCTGTAATGTCGATTGACTGCGTCCCGTGGGAAGGCGATCCGCTTATCAAAGGCGAGAGCGTGGCTGTACAAGGCGCGTGCCTAACGGTGGTGGGCATTTCGGAACGCGGGTTTACGGTCGATGTCCTTGCCGAGACCTTAGCTTGCACGAACCTTCGGAATTTGAAAAAAGGTGATCCGTTGAATTTAGAACGGGCGCTTAAACTCACGGACCGGCTCGGTGGGCACATCGTATCCGGCCATGTCGATGGAACCGGCGTCATTAAGTCAATAACCAAGACGGGCCGCGACTTTTGTCTCCGGCTCTCGTGTCGCGAGGAGGAAGCGCGCTACATCGTGCGGAAGGGATCCGTGGCGCTTGACGGCATTAGCCTGACCATCAGTGCCGTGCCCTCGATGTTGGAGTTTGAGGTTTGCATCATTCCGACGACCTGGCAGGAGACTTCGCTGGGCTCGCGTTCGGTGGGTGATGCGATCAACATCGAGACGGATATTATTGGCCGCTATGTGGAACGGCTTGGACAAGTGGGAGGTGCTTCTGCGCCAAAAAAAATGCTTTCAATCGAGAAACTTATGGAATCGGGTTTCTGAAATAATAAGGTAGAGATCATGAGCAAGCAGATAATTAACAGATTACGCGTAACATGTGTGTCGGGGCCTTGGTTGGATGACGAGTGCGTCCGTTTTATTGATGTGCCGCCAACGGCGAATCTCTACGATTTGCACGTGGCGATTCAAGATGCCGTTGAGTTCGACGAAGAGTTCCCGTTTTATTTTTACAGAGCACTTTCGCCAGAAGCAAGTCGCGAAATGCTTCCAGAGGATTTGGCATTGGACGTCGAACCTCAAGATATTGACCCCGATATTTACGAGGATATTTCCGTTTCCGAATATGTAAAGCCAGGCGCCAAGAAGAGCCTCTTTTACATCTTCACATCCGAATTTGATGACTGGGTATTCAAGGTGCAACACACGGGCGAGACGCATGAGGCGGTCAAGGGCGAATTCTATCCGCTTGCTTTGGCTGAGTTGGCGATAGGTCCCAATCCAGAGCAGTATGGAAGCGGTTTCGATGATTTCGCGGAAACCGACGAAGAATTTCAGCCGCAGACCCGCTTCGCCAATGATGCGGACTACAGCCCAGATGATGAAAGAGAGGAAGAAGATGGCTTGTTCGGCTTCAGCGATGAGGACGATGAGGACGAAGATGAAGAGGAGTCCGACGAGCCCGAAGACGAGCAGGACGATTGGTAGGGCGCTTCGCTGAGTGAGTAGACCGCGTTGGTTCTGGCCTCATCGATCACCGTACGTGAATCATGATGGTTTTCTTACAAAATAAGCTTTTGCTTTTTACTCTCTTTCTTCAACCAGTCTCTGGTTGAAGATCGTAAGCCTGGTGCCGCGATCAGTGATCGCGGATCCTTCCGGCCTCAACGAGGCCAGCCACAGGGGAGAAGTAGTGAGAAGTTGCGAGTTGTGAGTAGCGAGTTGGTTACTCTGCGCTGAGCTAACGGAGGGGGGGCTTTCGTAATCGGTCAGTG
>CAZUAY010000239.1:4696-6172 GCA_964618405.1 uncultured Lentisphaerales bacterium | reverse complement strand
ATTCGACAAAGTTAGCGACAAAGCTAACGACAAAGTTTTTTCAAACGAAACTACGCACTACACACTCATCACCCGGCTTGCCGAGACGGCTGAGCCCCACCTCGCTTCGCAATCACTGTCCCAGCTCGCAACTCACCACTCGCTACTCACTACTCGCTACTGTAATCGGGCAGTCAACGGGGGCACCCCCGTCACTGACCGATTACCACACAGGCGTTACCACACAGGCTTGCGAAAGACTTGCGTAAAGTGCCCTGTAAAGTGTATTATAAAGCCAATTCTCAGCTTATTACAAAATTCCTTGAAAGAACAGAGCGCAGCGCTGAGCCCCTCGCTTCAACAAACTTTCCCCACGCTACCATGACTGACCTTGCATCTCTTCTTAATCCCGAACAATTCGAGGCCGCGACGGCTCCCGATGGACCCTTGCTCATTCTGGCCGCCGCTGGAACGGGCAAGACGCGTACACTCGTCTATCGCGTGGTGCATCTGATCGAACGCGGCTTCTCTCCTTCGCAAATTCTCTTGCTCACTTTTACCAATCGCGCTGCACGGGAAATGCTCGAGCGTGCTGAAAGTGTTACGCTCGGCATTACATCGGGCCTTTGGGGCGGCACCTTCCACCATGTCGCCAACCGCATCCTACGCAAGTATGGTCCACGTATCGGCTACCCAAATGATTTCAGAATTCTCGATGCCTATGACCAAAAAACGCTCATGGGGCATTGCATCAAAGACGCAGGCTTCACAACAAAGAATTTTCCTAAGCGCGAGATCGTCCTTGGCCTGCTCAGCGGTTCCGTGAACCGCGGGGTTGACTTCGCCGACTTCCTCGATGAAAAATCCGACAACATCGAAGCCAGTCCCGACAGCATTATCAAGGTCACCAATGCGTATATTCGGCGCAAGTTCGATCTCCATGCGATGGACTTCGACGACCTCCTTGTCCTCGCCCTCCGCGTGATGAAGGATCATGACGACATTCGCCAGTACTACCAGACTCGCTTCAAGCACGTACTCGTCGATGAGTATCAAGATACGAACACACTACAGTCGGAATTCGTTGACATCCTCGCTGAAGGCCACCGCAACATCTCCGTCGTTGGCGACGACTTCCAGTGCATCTATTCATGGCGTGGCTCGAACTATCGCAACATCATGGACTTCCCGGTCCGTTATCCCGAGGCTCGCATCATCAAGCTCGAGCAGAACTATCGTAGCCGCCCGGAAATCCTCGCTGTCGCCAATGAATCGATCCAGCACAACCCCGAGCAGTTTCAAAAAGTGCTGCGGCCCACGCGCCAATCCAAAGGACAACTCCCAACCACCTACAGCGTCTATTCGGATCAAGAGCAATCCTCCAAAATCGCCGAGATCATCAAGACGGCTCTCGACGATGGCTACTCCTACAGCGACATCGCCATCCTCTACCGCTCTCATTTTCATTCCATCGAAACGCAGATGATGTTCACCAAG
>CAZUAY010000239.1:0-4686 GCA_964618405.1 uncultured Lentisphaerales bacterium | reverse complement strand
CCAAGACGCGTATGCCCTACGCCATCACCTCGGGCGTTGGCTTCTTCGAACAAGCGCATGCCAAAGATATCATCGCGCTCGTTCGCCTCACGGAATTTCCCTCCGATTGGCTGTCCTTCTCTCGTGTAGTCGGCATGCTCAAGGGCATGGGACCCGCCGGTACGGAAAAGCTCTGGAACAAGCTAGGCGGCGTCTTTAAAGCTGAAGAGAAAGATCACCTCAATAATTTACTCTCTTTTATGCCGGAAAAGGCGAGAGTGCAATGGGCGCCCATTAGCGATGCCATTGCCAGCTACAAGTCGATAAAAACCAGCGTTAGAGGTCTCATCAACGACTTCATTACGGCCTTTTACGAGTCCCATCTCAAGAACGAATACGATAATTATCAAGATCGCATTGACGACGTTCGCGAGCTTGGCTCGGAAATCGAACGGCGTGGAAACGTTCGCGAATTTTTGGCCGATATCGCCCTTTTGACCAACATCGATGTTGAAGGCGAAAAGCGCGATATCGAGAACAAGCCGCATGTGCTCCTCAGCACGATCCACCAGGCGAAGGGACTCGAATGGCCCATCGTTATTCTCCTGTGGGCGGTCGAAGGCATGTTCCCCTCGGGTCGATCTATCACCGAAGAAGCGGACGATTACGAAGAGCGCCGCCTCTTCTACGTCACGGTCACGCGTGCCAAAGAACGCCTGCACATCATGGTTCCCCGCGTGCGGTTTATGCATGATGGCGGGATGCTCGAATGCGAGCCATCACGGTTCATCCGCGAAATCTCTAAAGAACTTTTCGAGCAACAAGCCCCTGCCCCCGCGCGGCAAGGCTACACCCCCTATTCACGCTACAACCGCTCCTTCCGATAATCCATACGGTCACGGCAAGCCGTGACCCTGCTCTGATCCATACGGGCACGGCAGCCGTGCCCCTATTTATGAAAACACTCCTTCAATCCGCATTAGCCGAACGCATCCTGCTCCTCGACGGCGCCATGGGCACCTTGCTGCAATGCCTCGCCCTCGTAGAGTCTGATTTTCGCGGTACCATTCTGAGAAATCATAGCGTCCCACTCAAAGGCAACAACGATTTACTCTGTCTGACACGACCGGACGTCATCGCGCAAATCCACCAGCTCTATTTGAAGGCGGGAGCCGACATCATCTCGACCAACTCGTTCAATGCCAATGCCATTTCGCAACGCGACTTCGAGACCGATAGTTTCGTCTACGATATGAATTTTGCCGCTGCCCAAATTGCAAAGCAGGCAGTAGCCACCTACGCCACCCCAGAACGCCCCCGCTTTGTCTGCGGCAGCATGGGACCGACGGGCAAAACGGCATCTATCTCACCCAGTGCCGATGATCCTGCCTTCCGCGGTGTCACCTTCGATGAACTCGTCAAGGCCTATACGACTCAAGTGCGAGGTCTCCTCGACGGCGGTGCCGATATTCTGATGTTCGAAACGTGTTTCGATGCGCTCAACGTCAAGGCGGGCATTTATGCTATTGCTTGCGAGTTTGAAGCGCGCGGCTCTGCAGTGCCGGTCATGGTTTCCGCCTCAGTCTCGGGTCTCGGTGAACGTCTCCTTACTGGCCAAACCATTGAAGCCTTCTGCACGGCTGTTTCGCACGCGCCACACCTCCTTTCTATCGGCCTCAACTGCGGCATGGGCGCCAAGCAGCTCGGCCCCGTATTGAAACGACTCAATGCCGTCGCACCTTGTCGCGTCAGCGTACACCCCAATGCTGGACTTCCCAACGCATTCGGCGTCTATTCTCAAACGCCCGAGCTGATGTGCGAAGAACTCGTTCCACTCCTCGAACAAGGCCTCGCCAGCATCGTTGGCGGATGTTGCGGCACGGGACCCGAACACATTAAAGCCCTTTCGGATGCACTCTTCGTAAATGAAGTTCCTGCTCCCCCGCCCCGCACCGCCAAGCCAGTTCACGCCTTTTCAGGCCTTAAACAGCTCGCGTTACCGCAGGACCCGCCTCGATTCATCCTCGTGGGAGAGCGCGCCAACGTGGCAGGGTCCCGACGCTTCCTCAGACTCATGAAGGAACGCAACTATTCGGAGGCCGTCAGCATCGCACGCGCACAGGTCGTTGCGGGTGCCGACATCATCGATGTGAATATGGACGATCCGATGCTCGATGCACCTGCCGCCATCACGACGTTCCTCAACCATGCCGCTACCGAACCGCTCCTCTCCAACGCACCCGTGATGATCGACTCCTCAGACTGGGACACCGTTCTTGCCGGTCTCAAATGTCTGCAGGGCTGCGGTATTGTCAACTCCATCAGTCTCAAGGACGGTCCAGAAAACTTTATTGCTCGCGCCCGAGAAATTCACCGATTCGGTTGCGCGGTGCTCGTCATGTGCTTCGATGAAAAGGGCCAGGCTGACACCTTTGCGCGTCGCTGCGAAATCGCCGCGCGTAGCTACCACCTTCTTATCGAAAACGGCTTCCCTCCAGAACGCATCATTATCGACGCCAATGTATTCGCTCTGGCGACCGGTATGCCTGAACACGATGCTTATGCAGCGGAGTTCATCGACACCGTTCGCTGGATCAAGACGAACCTACCTCGTGCACTCACCAGCGGCGGTATCAGCAACGTCTCTTTCTCCTTCCGGGGCAATGATACCATCCGTTCGTGGATCCATTCTGTCTTCTTGCACCATTCGGTAGCGGCTGGACTTGACATGGGCATCGTCAACCCAGCAGCCATGGAAGACTACGACAGCATCCCCACAGAAGAACGCACTCTCGTCGAAAACGCCGTACTCAATCGTACGCCGGATGCTTGTGATCGCCTTTCCGAACTTGCCATTAAACTCGCCGCGCAAGAACGCCCAGAATCTGCTGTAGCCACCTCGCGTGGCAGTGTCGAGACCCTGCCCCCGGCCTTGCAACTGCAAGCCGTCGTCGTATCGGGCGATACAGCCGAACTTAATAAAGCACTGACGTTAACGCTAGATGAATTTCGCAGTCAGGGCTTAAATTATTCTGATTCAGCACTGGCAATTCTTGAAGGGCCACTGATGCACGGACTTGCCCAAGTGGGCGAGCTTTTCGGCGCTGGCAGGCTTTTCCTACCACAAGTTCTCAAAAGTGCCCAAGTGATGAAGCTCGCGTCAGCAATACTAGAACCCTTTTTAACTCACGACGAAGCATTTTCGCCTGAACCGTTACCCTCCCATCTCGGAGATGCTCCCAAAATATCGGCAAAACCACACATGCTCCTTGCCACGGTCAAAGGCGATGTTCATGACATTGGCAAGAACATCGTGGGAATTGTGATGCGATGTAGCGGTTGGAACGTCACCGATCTCGGCGTGATGGTATCCTGTGAGCAGATTATTGAAGTCGCCAAGAACAACCGTGTTGATCTGATCGGTCTTTCGGGTCTTATCACGCCGTCGCTCGCCGAAATGGAGAACGTGGCAGAGTCGCTAGAAAAGGAAAGTCTACGCATTCCGCTTGTCGTGGGTGGTGCCGCCGTTTCAATGATGCATACTGCTCTCAAGATCGCCCCCAAATACTCGGGCATCGTGGCTTGCGGCGGCGATGCATCAGAAATGCCCGCTCTTTGTGCTTCGCTCGTGCGCGACAGCACACAGCGCGTGGCCGCAGCAGCGATAAGTGAGCAGCAAGAACGGCTACGCGGCGAACACCTTAACTCCTTAGAACCACAACTCTCACTTGAGCAGGCGCGCGAGAGAGCGTCTGCAAAGGGCAAGCGCAAAGTTCCAGCACCCATTCCCAGCGATCCCTCCGTGCATATCTTCCGTGACATTCCGCTTGCAGAACTCACTCCCCTGATTACGTGGCAGATGTTTTTGAGAGCGTTTGGGTTCAGAACCTCTGCACAACAAAAATCACAAGAAGCGGAAAAGCTACTAACCGATGCTCGTGCCTTCCTCGCTTCACTTCCGTTCGCAAGCGGCGAAACCATTCATGTCCATGGCGTTTCGGGGATCTTCCCAGCATACTCGGAAGACGAGATGATACAGGTCACAGTTAAGGACGCTGTTATTCCTATCCAAACAGCACGTCTTCTCTCAGAAAAAAGCGAAGGCGAGTGCATTGCCGATCATATTGTGTCAAAGGCTTCTAAGCAAACCGACTGGATCGGCATGCAGGCCGTCTGTGCTGGAAACGGGCTTAAAGGCATCCATGCAATTCTGCGCAAATCGCACGACGAATACCACTCGCTGATCGCCGACATGCTGGCCACGCGGCTAGCGGAAGCTGGTGCCGAATGGCTGCACCGAAAAACGGTTGCCGATTACTGGGGCGGTGGAGACTTCGGCATACGCCCCGCACCCGGCTATCCCTCCTGCCCTGACCATGCGCTCAAGCGGATCATCTTCGATGCCCTTGATGCCGAAGCAGCAATCGATGCCCATCTTACCGAATCACACATGATCGTTCCCGAAGCCTCCACCTGTGCGTTTATTATAAAGTAGCGAGTTGTAGCAAAAAAAAATTGTCGCGTTATGTTGCGCCGACTCCATTTCTCCTCATATTAGGGAGAATTGGCTTTAAGTACGCAACATAACGCAGTTTGAGAAGGATTCCATCTACATTAGAAGCATCCTGCATCTTGCCTGTGCACATTACACCTTTGCTAGGTCAAACAGGCAAGCCCGCCTGTTCTGGGCGCATCCCCGTTCCGTTG
>CAZUAY010000238.1:1438-6174 GCA_964618405.1 uncultured Lentisphaerales bacterium | reverse complement strand
CAAGGTTAGCGACAAAGCTAACGACAAAGTTTTTTTCAAACGAAACTACGCACTATGTACTCATCACTCGGCTTGCCGAGACGGCTGCGCCCCACCTCGCTTTGCAACCACAAAGAAGCGGGGTCTTGCTAGCGACTAGCGACTGTAATCGGTCAGTGACGGGGGCACCCTCCGTCACTGACCGATTACCAAAAGCATGAAGCTTGTGTTGGTTTTTTGTCTCAAATAGAGTAGAATGTGAAATGTTTGTGTGTACAACGCGTGTTTTTTTAAAAACTCTTTAACTAATGAGGAAAAGACAAATGGCCAAAATTACATTCATGGGTGCAGGAAGCACCGTCTTCGCTAAGAACGTTATAGGCGATTGCATGTGCCGCGAGGCACTCTGGGATTCTGAATTTGCACTTTATGATATTGATGAGCTGCGGTTGAAGCAGTCGGAGATGATGCTGAGCACGCTCAACAAAAACATCAACGAGGGACGAGCAACGATCAAGACATATCTGGGCGTACCGAATCGCAAGAAGGCACTTAAGGGTGCTGATTTTGTTGTGAACGCGATTCAAGTCGGTGGCTATGATCCAGCGACGATCATTGACTTTGAAATTCCTAAAACGTTTGGTCTACGTCAGACCATTGCCGATACGCTCGGCATTGGTGGTATTTTCCGTGCATTGCGCACTATTCCTGTGATGCTCGACTTCGCTGCCGATATGGAAAAAGTATGCCCGAATGCGTGGCTACTCAATTATACGAATCCGATGTCGATGTTGACTGGAGCCATGCTCCGCGGCACGTCGGTCAAGACCGTGGGGCTTTGCCACTCTGTACAGGTTTGTGCCACCAGTCTGCTTAATACGCTTGGTCTTTACACGAGTGAAGGTGAACGAGCTGGTCTTCGCCAGAAAGTTGCTGGCATCAATCACATGGGGTGGTTGCTGGATCTAACCCTGAACGGGCGTGACTTGTATCCCGAGGTCAAGGCGGTAACGGATGAGAAGCTCGATGCCTGGCGCAAAGCGAAGAACAAAAAAGACAAGTCCGGTAACATGATCCGCCTCGAGCTCATGCGTAAATTTGGTTACTACATCACTGAGTCCAGTGAACACAATGCGGAGTATATGCCTTACTGGATTAAGAAACACTATCCCAAACTCATCGCCGAGTATAATATTCCACTCGATGAGTATCCCCGTCGTTGCATCAACCAGATCGCAAGCTGGAAAAAGCGGTACAAAGATATTTGCGAGAATCCTGATCTCATGCACTCACGTTCGCATGAGTACAGTTCTGGAATTATGGAAGCCATTGTTACCGACGTGCCTTACCAGATCGGCGGAAATGTTCTCAACAACGGATTAATCACCAATCTTCCACAGGATGCCGTGGTGGAAGTGCCGTGCTTGGTTGATTCAAATGGGGTTCAGGGTACATACGTTGGAAGACTTCCCGTGCAGTGCGCGGCACTCAATATGACGAACGTTAACGTTCATTTGATTACAATCGAAGCGGCGCTTACGAAAAAGCGCGAACGCATCTATCAGGCCGCATTACTGGATCCGCACACATCTGCCGAGCTGAGCATTGACGATACGATTGCGATGTGCGATGCCCTCATCGACGCGCACGGAACGATGCTGCCGAAGTACAGCTAGTCGCGTGTTGTGAGTCGCGACACTGAGTGAAATCATGCTTGAGAGACGGTGGTCTAGGGTCGATCGTCCTACATTTCCCTACATTTCCATGTTTCCGTGAATACGAGTACGAGATTGAAGCTGTCGTGAAGAAGACGGTTTGTGGTCCCTCTTTTGATTCGAATAATCGCTTATTCTCTTTGCGGAGCAGGGTGGGGCGAAGCTGTCCCAGCGAGCCGTTTGTTTAAAATTAGCCGAAGCTGATCTCTGGCTTACGAAGAGGCTAGGTTTTAGGGGTTAGGGGCTAGCTGCTTGGCACTGGAATTGGCTAGAACCTAGGGCCTAAAACCTAACACCTTCTCTGCGGACATTGCGTAAACTTAGCGATCGTTGCGTTTAAGATTCTATCACCACCGAGGATGCCGAACTTTTCATGAGGTTTCACCTGACAAACGGAGCACGGGTTTTCCAACCCGTGTACGAAAACGGGTTAGAAAACCCGTTCTCCGTTTGCTTCACTCGCCTGCCGTTCCTGCACAGGTAGGCGTCTTCACGTGAGATTTCTCCTGTCTTCGACAAAGTTTGCGAGAAAGTTTGCGGGGATGCAAATTAGTGAGTTCTGGTCCGCGATCACTGATCGCGGCTACAGGCTCGCCCACTCGCAACTCACTACTCGCAACTCACTACTCGCGACTGTAATCGGTCAGGCACAGCCCCCTGTGCCTGGCCGATTACCACAACTTCCTAAAACACAGTTGACTTAAGATGATTTACTATTGTAGAATTACGCCATCCTAACGATGAATTAACCATTATAAACACAGAGGAGACTATAAAATGTTATCAGAATTTGTAAAATCAGCAGACTGGAAATCAGAGAAGCATGTGCCCGTAATTGAATGTGCAGAGTCGGTCGCAGCGGGCGAGAGCTTGGCCATTACCGTATCTGTCGGCAAGGAAATCGCGCACCCGAATACCACGGCGCATTTCATCTCTTGGATTGCGCTTCACTATGTTCCAGAAGGATCGAAGATGTCGATCGAACTGGCACGTTGCGAATTTAGCGCACATGGCGCCTCGCCTGAAGGTGCTGATACGGGCCCTGCGTGGACACAGAGCACGGTAAACGTCAGTGCTAAGCTGGCTAAATCGGGCAAACTGTATGCAACTTCGTATTGCAACATCCATGGACTCTGGGCGTCTGAGAAGGCGGTCGCCGTCAAGTAATACAGCGATACTATAACGGAGGGGGGGACATTCCTGTCCCCCACGCAACGGGGGTTGGAAAACCCCCGCTCCTGTATCTTGGACCCTCGCTCCCTCGCATCGTAATGGTGGAGTCGTTTTACGTTTGGCACGGGTCATGCTTCTATATTTTTTTAAAAAGAACATCTTCATTCTAATCGGAATGAGATGATTTTTTTTTGTTGTTTGTCGGATCACGTTAAAAAAAGCTCTTAAGAAGCATCTCGCATCTTATTTTTCTGGTCGATTAAGGCTATGAAAAATCTGATTGCATGTTTGAGCATTGAGGCACGAATCTCTCCGTTTAAAAATTACAGAGAAGATGGCATATAAAATGCTTTAATTATTGACGGCTTATTCGTCGAGCGCGTCGCGGTTTCAAAAGCGGGGATAGATGTTGAGAACGGGGGGGTCGGTTTCAATGACTTTTAAAGATAAAACGAACCTAAAGAAGGCACCTAGAAGCGGCTTTACAGTTGTGGAGGTCATCATTGCATCGTCCATTATGTTGATTTCAGTGCTGGCGGTTACCAGTGCCTTTTCATACGCACGACGAACCGTATCTTTGACGGAGAATCGCCTCGCCTCTTTACACATTGCTCGCGAAGTTATGGAAACCTTACGAAACGAACCTTACGCGTCAACGCTTCTGACCCTAGGAAATAACAAGCAGCTTCCCAATTATCCTCGTGCAAGAGGTCATTACGATGTAAAGGCGAGCGGAGTGACGGGTGACGCAAAAGATATCACGGTGGTCATTGACTGGGTAGAGCCGACTAGCGCGAAGACGCAATCGATTTCTTTAACAACGTCGCATAGTAGAGGGTTGCACCGATGAATATGCGTAATCATTCCAGACATTCTCAGAGCAGTGGATTCACTTTGGTTGAGGTGATGATCGCTTCTGCGATTTCGACGATGATTATGGTTGGTTTGATTACTTTTTTTATCTCAACCTATTCTTATTGGAGCGGGGTGAACTTACGCATGGAGGCCGATAGCGATGTGAATATCGCGATGAGCCGTTTAATCTACGGAATGGGAGACCGTTTAGGGTTGCGTGCAGCCGCAATTGAATCGGTTGCGATTTCTCGGGGAGCCGGCGGATGGGCAGTCAACTACGACACGGGGGGCTTCACGCCACAAACCAACAGCTTTACTTATTCCGTCGCAGGCCGCTCCCTCAAGTTCAACCCAGGGAATCAGATCGCTGGACGCGATATTGCCGATGCTCAATTAACGCTAGCTTCTGGAGTCCTCACCCTACGATTGCGCGTCGACAAAACACAGGGAAAGCTGGAAGCGAGTCGCGAGATTGTTACAAAAGTTAACTTTCGTAACAGAAGAAATTAAAGGAGGAAGTTTCATGAAAACAAAAAAATCTTTTCAGGATAATCGCAGTGGCATGACGCTCGTTGTCGTCATGGTGATGACGCTGTTGTGCGCAGCGGCGGCTTCATCCGTTTTGTACACGGTCGGTGTGCGAATGAACCGAGGGTATAAGCAAGTACACCTGGAGCAGGCATTCTATATTGCTGAAGCGGGGATGGAGCGTGCGGCGGCTTGGGTTGCTGCTGACAATGAAGACAGCATAACCTTAAGAGGCAATATCGGCGGAGGAAACTACGTGACTGCCGTTACCGTTACCCAGCTTTCTGGAGGATTGATCGGCATCGTGGTCGTGTCGACCGGTACGATCAACGGGACGAGTCGCACCGTCACCGTGCGGGGTCTGCAGCGCCTAAGTTGGGCTCGTTATGCGCTCTGGTATGATCAGGAAGCACTCTCATTGAGCATAGCCGCTGGTGACTCCTTTAAAGGTCGATTCTACGCTAAGCCTACCCTGCGATTTATCAA
>CAZUAY010000238.1:0-1338 GCA_964618405.1 uncultured Lentisphaerales bacterium | reverse complement strand
CTGGTGACTCCTTTAAAGGTCGATTCTACGCTAAGCCTACCCTGCGATTTATCAAACCAAGCAAACCGAGTGAGGGTCAAGCCCATTTTTATGATCGCGCTTGGTCGGTCTCAAGCACGGTCGAGTATAACGGAGCGCAGCCGATTTTTGATTATGGTCTCGTCCTGAATGCTGAAGTTCAGAGCATATCGGATGTGAATTTTTCGGCGCTTGAAACAGCCGCTTCCACAAGTGGGCTCTTGCTTGAGGGTGATGCGACCTTAGAGATGAACGGAACGACCCTGAAAATAACGAATAGGCGAAGGGGATGGGAAGAACAGGTATACGCAATTCCAGCAAACGGCCTCGTCTATGTGAAGGCTAAAAAATATACGGTTTCAGAATACGATAGCAAAAAACGGAAATGGGTTAACAAGACCTATGACGACCCCGGGGACGTGTCGGTTTCTGGCCCAAATGGATTAAATGGAAAACTAACAATTGTGGCAGAGCGAGATATCAACATCATCGACCATATCCGATACGCAGATAATCCACAAACCAATCCCAACTCCAATGATAAATTAGGGTTGATTGCAGGAAGAAGTGCGGTCGTGACCAAAGCGGCCCCTAATAATGTCGACATTTATGCGCATTTTTTCTGTCGCGACGGAGGCTTTGGCGTTTATGGCTACAACTCCGGGAGCCATCGTGGAAATCTGAACGTTTACGGGGGTATTGCGAATTTAATCCGCAATGCCGTGGGGCAGGGTAGCTCTGGCTATTGGAAAAATTATGTCTACGACCCACGGTTTGCCCGAGACCCGCCACCGTATTACCCCCGACTAACCGACGTGCTCACTTGGGACGGGTGGGAAGGATGAATTTTTTCCTCATTAGTTTGTGCCTTTTGTGTTTGATGGGTTGTGGAAAAAGCGATGACCGCCAAGCCGAGCATCGCGTGGCCTACCCTGCCTTGAACGCGTCGCCGCCACCGCTATTGCCGGCTCTGCCGACGCTTGCAGAAGAATCTGCCGAAGAACCTGAACACCAAGTGCCTCCAAGCGCCGACACCGAACCCAGTTGGATGGACAAGCATACCCACAAAGAGAATTTAATTAGAAGCCTTAAAGAGCAGGCGGCTCGAGCCGAACCTGACGACCCATTTGCCTTGTCAAAAGAAGACATTGAAGCCCTTTCAAAACTTGATACGCTTGAGATTTATTAAGGGATTACGCTTGCGTTCCCAGAAAAACCATCCCAGCCCTGTCACCACCCCCTGTCGCTAACCGATTACAGTCGCGAGTCGCTAGACGTTATTCGGAAAGGTTTCTGAGTTCTTTGCACTCTCAATTTCCA
>CAZUAY010000237.1:0-6177 GCA_964618405.1 uncultured Lentisphaerales bacterium | reverse complement strand
TCGACAAAGTTAGCGACAAAGCTAACGACAAAGTTTTCCCAGCTCGCAACTCACCGCTCGCAACTCGCAACTCGCAACTCGCTACTCCTCCCCTGTGGCTGGCCTCGGTGAGGCCGGAATCATCCGCGATCACCGTGTCTACGTTTTACGATTTCTTGACACAACAAGCAGAAAAAGTCTATTCTTCTCGCCAGAGAAACTCTATGGTTCTAACCCATCTACTTCTTTACACCCATGAATAAAATAATACTATCAACCCTTGTCGCAACACTCACCGCCGTATCTGCCTTGGCAGACGGCACCAACGCAATCCCCGAAACTACAAAGGAAACTCCCATGACCGTCAACGTTGTCATCGACACCTCCCTCGGCTCCATCACCGCTGAACTTTACCAAGATAAAGCGCCCATCACCGTGGCGAACTTCCTCGCCTACGTCGATGAAGGTTTTTATAACGGCACAATTTTTCATCGCGTCATGGCGAATTTCATGATTCAAGGTGGCGGATTTACACCCGACATGAATCAGAAGCCCACGAAGGCGCAGATCAAAAATGAAGCGGCTAACGGTCTCAAGAATGATCGCGGTACCCTCGCGATGGCACGCACAGCCGTCGTGGACTCTGGGACCAGCCAGTTCTTCATCAACCACAAGAACAACGATTTCCTCAACTACCAAAACGCCACTGCTCAAGGTTTCGGATACTGCGTATTCGGCAAGGTCACGGAAGGTTTAGACGTTCTTGACAAAATCGCCGCCGTCCAAACAGGCCGTCACCCAGCAGGACATGGCGATGTACCCGTCGAGCCCGTCAAAATCATCTCGATTACCCGCGCAGCTAAGTAGTTCTTTGAACTAACGGAGCACGGACATTCCTGTCCGTGAATGAAACGGGTTGGAAAACCCGTTCTCCGTTAAAGGAGCACGGACATTCCTGTCCGTGACACAAGGCGGGTTGGAAAACCCGCCCTCCGGTATCGCCTCTAAGAGGATTTTGACATGGAAGAACAAAGCACTGGTAAGCCGAGCGACAGCCGTCCCGACTGGGACACCTACTTCATGGACATCGCGCATGTTGTCAGCTCGCGCGGTAACTGCTCGCGTCGCCGGGTTGCAGCGATCATCGTCAAAGACCGGCGTATCATCTCGACTGGGTACAACGGCACGCCTCGTGGCGTGAAAAATTGTATGGATGGCGGTTGCCCTCGTTGCGCAAGTACCGCGCCCTCGGGAAGCGGCCTCGGCGATTGCATCTGCTCCCATGCGGAGGAGAACAGCCTCACGCAAGCTGCTTATCACGGCATCTCCACAAAAGACTCTGCTATTTATGTCACGCTCAGTCCGTGCCTCACCTGCGCGAAGATGATCATCAACGCGGGGATCAAGGAAGTGATCTACGACGAGGAATACTCCTTTAACGAACAAACCCGCGCACTCCTCGCCGAAGCGAACGTGCTCTGCCGTCACATCGAGCACTACCATCGCCCAACGCTGGTAAGAGAGCAGTGAGGCGCTTGCCTTTTTATTCTCCCTCTACACGCAACCTCTGCTCGCATCCCCAGCCACGCCATCGGCGAGAGCAGTCCCCTTTTACTCCATCGCCGAGAGCAGTCCCCAGCCATGCCATCGCCGAGAGCAGTCCCCTTTTTACACTCTCCCTGCAGGCAGTCTCTGCCTGCAGGTTTGAAATCTGGCCCGAGGCCAGATTTCAAAAAAAATACACTTTTTTTTGAAATGAGAGCATTTTGGGGTTTTCAAACCCTTCCCAATGTGCCATAATGGCCATTCTTTTTTCGAACATTATTCGGACACCGATCAGCATACCAGTAAAACATGAACGACATTTCAGCAGTATTCGCAGGACAAGGAGCGCAGGCCGTGGGCATGGGCAAGGATCTCGCAGACGCCTACCCTGAATGTGCAGCACTTTTTGCGAAGGCAGATGATATCCTCGGTTTCAAGCTTTCTTCCTTCTGCTTCGAAGGCCCGGCCGAAGAGCTGACCAAGACGAACATCTGCCAGCCAGCCATCTTTGTGATGAGCGCCGCTTGCTTCACAGCATTCCGCAAATTGCGCCCTGAAGTAACCTTCACCTCTTTTGCTGGTCTTAGCCTTGGCGAGTGGACTGCACTCTGGGCCTCTGGAGCCGTTTCCTTCGAACAAGCCGTCCGCATCCTCGAAGCCCGCGGTCGCCTGATGCAGGAAGCCTGCGAAGCCAATCCTTCTGGCATGGTCTCAATCATCCGCGTCTCGGTCGATGTCGCGAAAGAAATTGCCGCTGCATCGGGTTGCACCGTTTCTAACTACAATTCTGCCGAACAGACCGTACTCTCTGGCTCCAAAGAGCAGGTTGATGCCGCTGCGAAGCTTGCTGCTGAAAAAGGTGCTCGTGCCATCGTCCTTCCCGTTGCCGGTGCCTATCACTCTGCATTCATGGCTCCTGCGGCCGAGAAGCTCGCCGCCGTGCTCGCACAGGCCGAGATCAAGACGCCCTCAATTCCCGTTCTTTCAAACTTCACAGGTCTCCCCCACGGCTCCCCCGATGAAATCCGCAAAGCGATGCTTGCGCAGATCACCGGCTCCGTCCGCTGGACCGACAACATCGCGTGGATGAGTGCGAACGCCACCACGAAGTTTGTTGAATTTGGACCCGGCAAAGTTCTCACGGGCCTCATCAAGCGCGCAGCCCCCGAAGCAGCCCTCTTTAACGTCGCCTCCGCCGAGCAGGCTCAGAGCGTGGCACAGTCCCTTTAATCCCACACTAACCTCTTAACGGAAGAATACCTTTTCTATGAAGACAGCCATTGTTACTGGTTCAGCTCGCGGCATCGGCCGTGCAATTTGTGAACAACTCGCCGCAGACGGCGTAGACAACATCGTCGTTTGCGATCTCAAGGCAGAGTGGTGTGGCGAGACGGTCGACGCGATCAAGGCGCTCGGCAAGAATGCAGTTGCACTTGAGCTCAACGTCGCCAGTGCTGAGAGCATTGAAAAGGGTATTGCCTCCGCGATCGAGCAGTTCGGCCAGATCGATATTTGCGTTAACAACGCCGGCATCACAAAGGATGGCCTCTTGATGCGCATGAGCGAAGAGGATTGGGATGCCGTTCTCGACATCAACCTCAAGGGCTCCTTCCTCGTCACAAAGACCGTGACCAAGTACATGATGAAGGCTCGCACGGGATCCGTCGTCAACATCGCCTCCATCGTGGGCATCATGGGCAACGCGGGGCAGTGTAACTACTCTGCCTCCAAGGGCGGCCTCATCGCCTTCACCAAGTCCGCCGCACGCGAACTCGCCGGACGCAACGTCCGCGTCAATGCCGTCGCCCCTGGATTCATCGCATCGAAAATGACCGAAGTCCTTTCCGATGAAGTGAAGAACAAGATGATGGAGAACATCCCCATGAAGCGCCTCGGATCACCAGCCGATATCGCGAAAGCAGTTTCGTTCCTCGCAGGCGACAATTCAACCTACATCACAGGCCAGACGATCAGCGTCAATGGCGGCATGTTGATGCCCTAATTTTAGTTTCCCTAACGCACTCGCAAGAGCGCACTAACTTCAACAAGAACCAACACACGAACCAAGGAATCATACCATGACCCTCGAAGAAAAAGTAAAGCAAATCGTCGTCGAAAGCCTCCACAGCAACGAATCCGAAGTTAAGCCTGAGGCTCACTTCGTCAATGACCTCGGAGCCGACTCGCTCGACCAGGCTGAACTCATGATGAACATCGAAGACGCATTCAAAGATTACATCGGCGAAAGCATTCCCGAGTCCGATGCCGAGAAGTTCGAAACCGTTGGATCGGTCATCGAATTCCTCCGTGGCAAAGGCGTTCCCGAGACGCTGTAATTCGGTCTCCTGCAGATCCCCGGCATGGGCCGGTTCAGAACGGCTGACCGGATTTCATCTTGTCGCCGTTCATTCCTTTTACTGAATAGACGCGGACAGTCTAGCCGCATCGTAAACAACAATACTGCAAAAATAAAATTATGCACCGTGTAGTCATCACAGGTATGGGCGTTGTATCGCCCTTGGGTTCCGACTTGGACACCTTCTGGTCCAGGCTCGTGGCTGGCACCAACGGCATCGGCAAGATTACGCGTTTCGATGCGTCATCCTTCCCTGTTCAAATCGCAGGGGAAGTCAAGGACTTCGACGTCAACGCATTCATCGAGCCGAAGGCACAACGCCGCATGGATCCTTTCACACACTACGCCATCGCAGCATCTGCCATGGCCGTAAAGGATTCCGGCATTGACTTCTCCGCCTGCGACCCGTATCGCTGCGGATGCATTGTCTCCTCTGGCGTCGGGGGTATCACCACAACGGAAGCCGAAGTGCTAAAGATGGTAGAAAAGGGCCCCACGCGAGTCTCCCCTTTCTGCATCCCACAAATCATTGTCAACATCGCCTCCGGCATGGTTGCCATCGAACACGGCCTCAAAGGGCCCAACTACGCCGTTATTTCAGCCTGCGCCTCAGGTCTGCACAGCATCGGCAACGCCATGCGCCTGATTCAGTCTGGCGACGCGGACGTCATGCTCGCGGGTGGTGCTGAAGCCGCCGTCAGCCCGATTTCTATCGCGGGATTCGCGGCTCTCCATGCGCTCTCGAAACGCAATGACGACCCTGCCACAGCCAGTCGCCCATTCGACAAGGATCGCGACGGATTCATCATGGCCGAAGGCGGAGCGGTTGTCGTTCTCGAATCGTATGAGCACGCCATGAAACGCGGTGCGAGAATCTACGCAGAGGTGTCCGGTTTCGGACAGACTTGCGATGCGTTCCACATGACCGCTCCAGCCGATACCGCTGAAGGATCGACTCGTGCCATGACGGATGCAATGAAGAACGCTGGCGTCAACGCCTCCGACATTCATTACATCAACGCGCATGGCACCTCGACCCCAATGAACGACCGCATCGAGACGCTTGCCATCAAGCAAGCCCTCGGCGAAGCCGACGCACGCCGCGTGATGATTTCGTCCTCGAAATCGATGACTGGCCACATGCTCGGTGCTGCGGGTGCGATCGAATCGATCGTCTGCGCCCTCGCCATCAAGAATGGCGTCGTCCCGCCCACGATCAACTACACAACACCGGATCCTGATTGCGATCTGGATTACGTGCCCAACACCGCTCGTGAAACGAAAGTTGAAGTCTGCGTGAACAACTCACTCGGCTTTGGCGGACACAATGCTTGTGCGATCTTCAAGAAGATCTAAGCACAGTATGCATCAAAAAGGCGCTCCGCAATACGGGGCGCCTTTTTTATGTACTCTGCAGACAATTTCAATATCCTGCAGCTCACCCTAATCTTGAAGGACTCTTCAAGATTAAAGCAGACCCCAGCTGAGGAACACAGGAAAAGCGTTTACGGAAATTATTTGACCATCTATCGTGTGGGGAGCTTGCGTCGCCGTTGCTCAAATTCATCGGATCCGTTTTCCTAAGATCAACAGACTGTATTCATTGCCATCCATCTCAGCTACATTCGGAAGATTGCCCCATTCCGTGAAGCCAAACGACGTGAGCAATCGAATGCTCGGCGTATTGTGAGCGAAGACGAAGCCTAGAACCGTCTTGATCCGTAGTTCATTTGTCATGCCCAACGCTTCCGCAAGCAACATCTTTCCAAGTCCTTTCCCCTGATACGCCACCGCAATGTAAATACTGATCTCAGCTGTGTACACGTATGCGGGTCGGCCGTAAAAAGACTGAAAACTCACCCAAGCAACGACAGCGTTATCTTGTTCGTAAACCATCAACGGACGCGTGTCAGCACCATGTTCTTTGAACCATTTCATTCTCGACTCGATCGTCACGTCGACGATGTCGGCAGTTGATTGCCGAGTCGGAACGGTTGCGTTGTAGATCGCCACGATTGCTGGTAGATCTTTCTGGGTTGCAATTCTCATGTTTCGTTAGTGACCCTAATGATTGAATTGACGCACAACTACTTTGCTTTTGCTTTCATTGCTCCATTATTCTCTTTTAAACTCTCGCTGTCAATATAGTCAATAAAGTCGTTGTAATCGGTCAGTGACGGGGGGCGCACTCACGATTCATTGACCGGTCATCAACGGCTACAGGTTTTTCTCCCCTGTGGCTGGCCTCGGTGAGGCCGGAATCGTCCGCGATCACCGATCGCGGCTACAGGCTCACC
>CAZUAY010000236.1:0-6227 GCA_964618405.1 uncultured Lentisphaerales bacterium | reverse complement strand
AACCGTTACAGTTGATCGGGGCGTACTCACGCGAGGAGGTCATCCTCGACGGCGGCGACGGTGCCTTCGGCAACCGCAAGGGCATCGTCGCCACGCTGCCCGCACCGATCGACTCCGCGCCGCTACTGCGCCTCGAGAACCTCACGGTCACCCGCTGCTTCGACCAGGGCCAATGGGGCGAGTCGGGCCAGGGCATCCGCATTGATCATCGGAACGTGATGGCCGGTACGGCGATCATCCGAAATTGTATTGTCTCTGAAAATAGTCTGCCCAAAGGTGATGCTAACAACAGGGCCTGCGGTGCCGGCATTGCTGCTGAAGGAGCCAGTGGATCGGCTTTTTATGTGGCACTTTCACAGTCGCGAATCGAGAACAATCTTTCAATTGGACGCGAGCCCTTTGGTGCGGGTTTTAGCTTCGATGGTGGCCGTTTAACGGTTGAGGCATGCGAATTCTTGAATAACACCGGAATGGGCCAGCGCGCCCAGGAATCTTACAACCGGACTTCTCATGGCGCAGGTGTCGGAATTAGAAATAGCGTGGCGGATTCCTGGATCCGGAACTGTATTTTTGAGGGAAATCGGTTGCACGATCTCGGCGCAGGCTATGGTGGGGGGGTAGATCACGCGTCGGCGCAGGCAATCACAATCGAAAATTCAACCTTTAAGAACAATCAGGCTGCCTACGCGGCTGGGGTTTGCTTCAGAACCGAAATCGGTACGAATATCGTTCGTAACTGCCTGTTCATTCGAAATCGAGCCACGGGTTGGGGTGGCGCGATCGCAGCGGGCGCGAATCTACTCTCCACAAGGGTGTTGGTCGAAAATTGCACGATTACGGATAACTACGGCGATGGCGGTGGAATTAGTGCTCCCTACGCTGCCAGTACGATGCATATACGTAACTCGATTGTCCGAGGCAACAGCCCGAACAACGTTAATAACTGGGGTGGCACCAAAAACTACGAGTATTGCTGCGCGTCCCCGATCACGGACTTAGCAGGAAACTACTACCTGACAGGAAATCTGGATGTTGATCCGCTGTTTGTCGATGCGCCGAACGGCGACTACCGCCTCACGCACGCCTCGCCTTGCCGCAATGCAGGGCTAAATCAGGCCTGGATGCTCGGCGCGAAAGATTTGGCCGGAAAGCCGCGGCTCGGCGCTTTTGTCGGCACCGTGGATATCGGCGCTTACGAGTTCGAGAGCTTAGGAACGCTGTTTCAGATCCGCTGAGGAGTTAGAGGCTAGCCCTCCGCGCGGCCACACCACGAAAAAACGATGGGGTAAATCTTAGCATGAATCAAGAACTGTAGAATAGATGAGTAATTTATACGATTTTCGCAATGTTTTATTGACTGTGCATCTACCCGACCGTCTGAAACCTGAACGCGTTAGTACCTTTACGGGTACTCGCGTTACGGAACAATGGTGCATTTTGCGTCCAAAGCAGGCGGGTGCTGTACGCCGCCGGGTTGCAGAAGATTTGCGTGACTATTTCTCGGTTTCGATGGGCTTGGATGTTCCGGTCGTGACAGACGCCAGTCGGTATGCGCAAGCAATTCAGCTTGTCGTCGACCCTCAGTTGCCTCCGAGAACGTTTGAAATTCGCACACAGGAAGGAATCGACATTGCCGGGGTTGACGAACGTGCAGTTGCGCAGGGCTGTTACTTTGTAGAAGACGAAATGAATATGAGCGGCGTTCCCGGTTTTGAGACTGGAACGATTCGGCGGACCGCTCGGTTTTCACCGCGTATTGTCCATTCTGGTATTGGGGACAGCCTCTACCCCGATGAGCACCTATCGGCCATCGCCCATGCGGGTATGGACGCGATCATGGTGGAGTTGAGGCACGTGATCGATAATCCCGATGCCCGCACGGCGGTTAACGACGTGATCCGTCGCGCCGCGACCTTCGGGATCGATGTCTATTGCCTTTCGCGTTTTAAAAACCACCGCCATCCCTCCGATCCTGATGCTTTTGCCTATTATGCTTCTCGGCAGGGTCAGTATTTTGAGTTGTGTCCCGGGTTAAAAGGCATGATTTTTCTTGGCGAAACGGCGGAATTCCCCTCACATGATCCCCGTACAACGGGCCGTGACTGGCGGTCATCGCTCGGCGAATCGAAACCCAGCCCCGGTTGGTTCCCCTGTGAGGACTACCCCGATTTCATTGCGCTCATGCGGGATGTCGTGCGTGCGATAAAGCCTGATGCCGATGTGATTCTCTGGTCTTACAACTGGTGCTATATTGACGCCGATTTGCGCCTCAAACTGATCGAACGGCTTCCGACAGACATTACGTTCATGGCGACCTTCGAAATGTGGGAAAAGTTTGAAGTTGCACCGGGTGTCACTGAAGTCTGTTCCGATATCACGCTTTGGTTTACCGGCCCCGGTACGTATTTCGCCTCGGAGTCGGAGGCGGCCAAGCGGCGTGGTCTACGGATGTACAGCTTGACGAATACTGTGGGCAATACATGGGACATTGGTGCTGTGCCCTATCTGCCGACACCACAGGCTTGGATCAAGCGCTTTCTGGCTGTCAATCGTGCGCAGGATGAGTGGCGCCTTGATGGGATCATGGATTCGCACACAATCGGTTTTTGGCCGTCAATCATTCCGGAATTGGCAAAGGTCGCATTCTATGAGCCGATGCCTGATCTCACCGAGTATCTGGCGCGTATCGTGACGCGAGATTTTGGTGCCGCTCATGCCGATGCTGTGCTGGAGGCACTGCAACGGTTCAGCGACGGCATCGGTCATTGCATTCCAACGAACCATGAGCAGTATGGACCTTGCCGTATCGGCCCCTCGTACCCTCTCTTTTTTGAGCGAAGCGAGAAGCTGCCGATCGGACCTCGTTCGAGGCGGGATCCAAACTTCACCTGCGATACCGTTTATCGCTATAGCCCAGATCAAGCAAAAAAATTGCAATGGGAGACGGATGAATACACACGCATGATGGAGCTTTATAAGGAGGGCTGCGATTCGCTCGAACGTGTCGCTGCGAAATTGAAAGGACTTTCGCTTGAGAAACTTGAAGGTATTCTGGGTGTCGCTCGGTTCATCGAGAACACGGCGCGCACCACGGTTCATGTCAAGCGTTGGCATGCGCTGAAGTGGCGTCTTGGCATTTGCATCGATAACGGGCTAATTTGGAAGGGTGGTCGAAGAGAAGGGATAGACCTCGATCCTTTGACAGCTCCCGAACCGGCTCCAGAGAAAGAGCATGCGGCCATTTTGCGAGAGTTGATCGACATTGCTGAAGCAGAGATTCGTAATGCCCTGGCAACCATCCGGCTCGTCGAAACCGATTCTCGGTTGGGGTACACGCAAGAGCTTGATTATTGTGCCTCAGCCGAGCAGTTGCGTTGGAAAATCAAAATGACGCGCCGAGCCGTGATAGAGGAGATTCACCCACGCTTACACGCGATTACGACTCAACAAAAGTCATAACGCCGTGATTAAAGAACATACGACGAACCGCAATATTCCACCTCAACCTACTCTGTGATCTAACAAAAGGGAACCATAATGTACACACGAAATGAAGAACAAGAATCTGTCTCGAAAACGATGCTAAAAGAATACTGCGACTGGATTCTTGCAAGAAAAACCGAAAACGGGTTCTATCGCTGTGTCGAGGGTGGAACACCAAGCCGTGAATGGTATATGATCTTCTATCCTGCCCGGGCATTACTGTGCGCATACGATATTCTTGGCGATAAGCGATACTTAGATGCGGTGGTTCAATCCACGGATCTCTATCTTTCGGAACAATTACCGAACGGTGGCTTTACGTCAAATTTTCGCCAGCAGCCTGCCAAAAACCTGAGTAAGGCTGAGTTTCAAGATATTTTGCGAAATGGCAAAGTGAATCTTGCCGACAACGGTTCCAACTTAGGTGCCGTTATTCAGACGGTCAAGTACCTCGATCCTGCCAAGAAAAAAATATATATCGAGGCGATTCGAAGTTGGTTTGATAACTGGGTTTCCATCTGGGCTCTTCCCGGCGGTGGCTATGGGAACGGTATCTGGGTGGGACACAAAGTCAATACACCCTACACGATGGCGATGTCAAACGTGGCCACCGCGTTTTCCATGTTTTATCAACTAACCGGCGAGGATGAATATCGGATTCATGCTGAAGATTGCATGCGTTTCCAATGCCGAGACCATTGGCTTGCGGATGGACGCCCTGTCAACCTAAGCGTCTACCCCCTTCCGAGCGAGTACATTTTGGAAGATTATAGCCGAATCTTCTACCTGTTCGAAGGTTTGTGCTGGACGCATCGCGTCACGAAGGACGCCGAGTTGAAGTCTTTAATTTCGAAACGATTAAAAGAGTGGATTTTCAGTACGAATGGAATTCTCTCCCAGTGGCGGGGAAATTGGTTTACCTTCAATACGACGACCGAACCGATAACTGAGGATTCATGGAAGAAGCGTTTCCCGGCACTGGGTGAGACGGAGCAAGAGCGGGATCATCGAAGGACGCAACTGCCCTCTTCAAGGATGGGGATTCGGCTCTTTTGGGAGTTGGCGAAAAGTTGTGGAATTCTGTATGGCTTCTCCTATTACCTAAATCAGATCGAGGAAGATCCTCAGTTGCGCGCTATTCTGGATCAAGGGGTGGGATTCCTCTGTCGGCGTGAAGAGGCTAAAATGGCGGGTGCCATGTCTGATCCCGAAACATCCTACGGACAGTTCGCCGTGCAAGCGACTGGGTTTGCTGGTCTCTCTCTCGCCGAAGCAGCGAAACCAGGAGTTTGTTTCGACGAGTAACCCTATCAACTCAAAATGAGGATGTTTCGACTATGAATGTTTTGTTACGTAAATCTGTCTTAGCTGCAGTTGTGTTGCTCAGCGCTCAAATCGTTTTCGCGGAAACAATCATCGCCGATGAAAAAGGGTGCCCCTATCAGATTGTCCTGCCGGACAACGCGACACATCCTATTCTGAAAAAAACGTTAGCGGACAGCGCTAATTTGCTGCAGGAGATGTTCGCTGCGAACGGCTGGACCGTCGCAGTCGTCCCTGAGGCGCAGGCCAAGCCCAACCAACCCGGTATTTACCTCGGCGCAACGGTTGCCGCGCGAAGCGCAGGTCTCGACCCTGACACCCTGCCGATCTGGACTTATGCTTGGAAGCTTTCTGGACGCAACCTGATCATTGCCGGTCGGGACTGGGCCGCCGCCCCCATCAAAGGGAGCAATGACACCCCGTGCTCGCACGGCACTGTCAAGGGGGTTCTGGATTTCATGCGCCAGTACTGCGGTACGCGCTTTCTGCTGCCCAACGGACGCACCGGCATCGAACATCTCGCGACTCCGCGCGTCGCCGTGCCCGACGACCTCGACCTACGCAAAGAGCCGATGCTCAATTACAATTCCGGCGGACGTCCGACGACAGACCTCACCCGAATCGCGCTGAACTTCTTCGACAACGTTACAGTCGAGTTTATTGGGCACACCCACGAAATCGCAGTACCCGCAGAGGTCTATGCCGAAACACACCCAGAATACTTCGCTTTGGTAGGCGGCAAGCGCATCCGCGAGTACAAGCACGGCTGGAAGGGAATGGTCAAGGAACCCCATCTCTGCTACTCCAATCCTGACGTCCAAAAACTTATCTATCAGGACATGTTGCGATCCTTCGATGCCGGCTATACCGCCTATAAATCTCTGCAAGCGGATGGTTTCAAACCCTGCGAATGCGACGCTTGTAAAGCACTGTTCGACACTTCCGACTGGGGCGAAAAGCTCTGGCAACTCAATCGCCGCTGGGCCGAACAACTCCTGAAAGACCGACCCGGCAAGAAAATCATCGTCACTGCCTACACCGTCGTCGGCAAACCGCCGCAATCTTTCACCGAATTTCCCTCCAATTTGATGGTCGGCGTTGGTGCCTATCCGCAGGCGTTTGCGACCTGGAGCACCCTCAAAATACCTGCCGGATTCGCTAGCGGATCACACGCCTGGGGCGGCTATCACCTCTGCGGCTATCTCCCAGTCCGGACGCCGCTTTACAGCGAAAAAATCATCCACTTGCTTAAAACCAATCAGGTCACAGGCCTCAACCTCGACTCTCCGCCTGCCAACCTATGGGCTCTCGAAGGCCCGACGGTCTACGTCTTCAGTCGCATGATCGACGATCCCGACTCGAACAACGCCCAAGCCTTGGTGAAGGAGTATATCGACGCCGCCTACGGCCGAGCAGCCCCC
>CAZUAY010000235.1:0-6256 GCA_964618405.1 uncultured Lentisphaerales bacterium | reverse complement strand
GCGACTGTAATCGGGCTGTCAACGGGGGGCACCCCCCGTCACTGACCGATTACCTGCATCCGGCTAAATCCATTGGACTATCTACTAAAAAACTGATACATTTCGCTATGTTGTTTACGTTATTTTGATGGCACCTTTGCAATTTAACTCCGAGTTAATAGCCTGTTACCGCTACTGGAAAGAGAATCGACTATGAAGCCTTTCACGCCACCTACCGCTTCGCCCCAATCCGCTTGCGAGCCGCAGAAGACAGAAAAAGACGTAGCCGAAAGCAGTCTTTTGGGCGCTCTACCACCGCCCGCGCAACCCGGAGATGATACCTGGACGTTCATCGCCGACCTACAAGCACCTCTATGGAACCAGCACGTATGGGACTCACGAGCGGCCACTGCCGGAGAGGCCGACTTAAGCCGCGGTGTACGGCTCGATGCACGCTTTCCCGATCCTGAGGGGATGCTCAAAACTGCCTACGCCGACCTTTCTGATTTTTTAGCCGCAGGCAAGGTCTCGACAGACGGCCCGTTCATTATCGAGACCGTAAAGGCAGAGACCTCCGTGTTCGAAGCCTTCCGCATCGAGGTAACCGCTGACCGTTGCCGCATTTTGGCCGCCGACACGGAGGGTATCCGCCGCGGTATCTTCAGGATTGAAGACCTGATGCTGCAAACGTGCGGCTCCTTTCTACCCCTGGGCACACAGGAACGTAAACCCTTCATCAAAAACCGTATTTCGCGCTGTTTTTTTGGCCCGATTAAACGCCCCCCACGCTTCCGCGATGAACTGATGGACGACGTTGATTATTACCCTGACCAGTATCTCAACCGTTTAGCGCATGAAGGAATCAATGGCCTTTGGCTGACGATCGCGTTTAAAGAATTGTGCCGAACCCACGTGATTCCTGAGTACGGCGATCATATTGAGCGTCGACTCGCTAAATTACGAAAGACGGTCGAACAATGCAGACGTTACGGGATTCGAATTTATCTGTTTTCCATTGAACCTCGAGCTTGGATGGCAAGCGAAGAGATTCTGAAGCGACACCCCGAAATGGCTGGGTTTCCAAGCGCTAATCCAACATTCTGCCCATGGTCTGAAGCTTCGCAGCGCTACCTCTACGAAGCGCCGAACTTCATTTTCAGACAGGTCCCTCATCTGGGAGGGCTGATCAACATCAGCCACGGCGAACGTTCTACCAATTGTCAAAGCGCGGTACGCGCGACCAGCAACGCAAGGTCAACCTGTCCCGTCTGCTCTAAAAAAGAACCTTGGGAAATCATCCACGCCACGTTAGCGCCGATGGCCAAGGGAATTCACGACGCCAATCCAGACGCAGAGCTCATCGCCTGGTTTTATATGCCTCAGGATCAGGCACTGGGCGACTGGGTCTACGACGTTCCGAAACATTTCCCGAAAAACGTGACGTTCCAGTTCAACTTCGAAACCAGTGTTGAAAAAGAGGTGTTGGGGCGTATGCGTAGAGGTGCCGACTACTGGATCTCAACACCGGGACCGAGCAAACGCTTTCAACAGTTAGCGACGCAGGCGCGGCAATCTGGCGCATTAGTCTCCGCTAAAATTCAGACCGGTTGCTCGCACGAGGTCGCGACCGCACCCTTCGTGCCCGCACCGGGGCTGATCTACCAAAAGTTCCGTGCGATGCATGAACTAGGCGTCTCCTCCGTCATGCTCTGTTGGTATTTCGGCAACTATCCTGGAATCATGAATAAGGCGGCAGGCGAGCTCTCCTTTGAACCGTTCCCGGAAACCGAAGAGGCTTTTATCAAGGAACTTGCCCGCATCGAGTGGGGCAAACATGGCGAAGCGGCCGCTCGCGCCTTGAGCCTGATGGCCGAGGGATACAGCCACTATCCTCTCGTTACAGAATTTCAGTATTGGGGGCCGATGCACGATGGCGTGGTCTGGCCGCTGCATCTGCTCCCACAAGATCTCCCCCTCGCGCCAACGTGGCAAATCGCTGCGCACACCGGACCCAACATCGGCGAACCTTTCCCACCAAGCGGAGATAGAATTGGCGAGGCACTCAGTTGCGACTACACACTGGACGAGGCAATCGAAGAATGCCGCGCAATGAGCACCCTCTGGAATCAAGGCGTCGCAATCCTCCGTTCCATTGAGGCCGACCCCGCGCTACCACAGCAGCGTCGCTTAGATGCCGGCGTCGCCAGAGCCCTTGGAATTCAGTTCCGTAGCGGTCTGAATATCCTGCGCTTCTACAGCTTACGCGAACGCATGGTGCATGAAACCTCTCGACAACAGCTTGAGACGCTCGACGACATGCGCCGCATCGTGGAGGCCGAATTACAAAACGACATCGAATTGCTGACCTTGTGTCAGGCTGATTCCCGACTGGGCTTCCATTCCGAAGCCGAAGGGTATAAGTATTTTCCTGCAAAAATCCGCTGGCGCATGGATCAACTCCAACAACTTCTCGACGAGGAAATCCCCGCTCTGGAGCGCGAGATCACGAGCGGAACAGACGTCTTTGCGGAGTATTCTGGGCGTACACCCGGAGCGGCCTGCGTTCACAGCCGATTCTGCGCCGACATTGAGCATCGCCTAGCAGAGACATCGCCAACCTTGCCTGAAGACCTAGACTGGCAGGCCTGCCCTCACCCACAGTCCGACGCGTCTAACATGCGCTGGACTTTCTGCCACGACACCGACGCCTGCTATCTGCTGTTTACGTGCGATGAGTCTGATCCTCAAAAGGCCGCCGCAGCCCATGTATTCCTAATACTCGAGCCACGCCGACTCTGGACTTGCCGTACCTACGACGTTTCACTCGCCGGCAAGGGAGGGGGTCCTTGGTGGAGGAACTACGAACATGACGCACAGATGCAAACGGACAGGATCGGTTGGCGCGGCTGGATTCGTGTGCCTTTTGCCTCGCTTTTGCGCAGCTTGAGTGAAACGGTACCCCTGGCATTACGGGTCAACGTCCGGTATTCGACAGGAGCCGACGAACAAGCATGGTTGGCACGGACTCCTTGGTCCGGCGGCGGACTCCGGCTGAGCAACGAAAACCCCGCAGATCTCGGCTGGCTTTTTTTCGAGAAGTAGCGGGATGGGAAGAATGCTCCCCTTCCAGATGGGTTACATGTTTCGGGGCAATCCCGCATTTAACTGGATTCGCAAGGCGGTAGAAAAAGGGTGGCTAGGAGATGTTTTTGAAATTCAGGCGAGCATGAGCCACAACTACGGCGGCGATGCCTAGCAGGAATACATTGGCAAATTCCCAGGCGGAATTATGTTCAATCTGGGCTGTCATCTCATTGATTTTGTGGTGACGGTGCTGGGGCGTCCGACTGCAGTTACGCCGTTTTGAAGTCGACAAGAGACTTGTTTTCCGTGGACAAAATACCAGAGTAATACAAGACGCTCGCGATAACGGAAGCCGAAGCGGCTCATGCCATCCTCCAAAAACAGGAGAACATCGGCAAAGTCGTTTTGGTCGTTAATTCATGTCCCTGTTCTTACGACACCACAGATCATGCGTAAAGCCTCACATAACCTGTTGAGAATCAATGCTGCATTCTGACTTCTGTGTTCTGGGTGGAATTCAACCGTTGACTCCCTCCTGCGCACTCACTTCGAACTTAAATGAGTAAAGATCGCACTCAAGCATAACAAATCTCAGGCGAATTGGCTTCCCAGCCCACGCCGCAAGATCTGGGTTTCCTTGCCACGAAAGACAAGCATCGATGGCGTCTCCAACCGCAAGCTCACTCTTCTCCAAACACAACTCGGGAATCGGAGTGCCGTTAGGTTCCTGTATTTCGACGCGCAGGCTACCAGCAGCCGATGTGCTGTAGTTGACGAAAAGTTTATTGCCGACGAAAACCAGCGGCTTCGTCACCAGTTCTCCCTGCGTAGCGCCGGCTGACGCTGAAATGAAGCCATCGGTACGGAGCGCGTAACGAGCACCGCTTCCAGAATGGTAGATGGACATTTCGTTATCTCCAGTCGGAACCACATTAAGCGCCACATAATTGGCGCGACTTTCCCATCGCTCAGGATCGAATCCAGGGCGAATAAAAGCTTCTGTGAATAAACGATCGAACGTCGTCGAACCCGCACGCGAACTCATAAAAAGAATGTCCGTGGAGCCGAGCATCGCATCCGTTTTTGCCGTTCCAACCCGACCCGCTATATAGCGGCTCGGAAGGGCAATATAAATATGGGGTGCGCGGAAATACGGATGTGTCTGGCTGGTATACAGGTGTTCACCCGGCAGATTCGGATTCATCACCACTGGCACACTCCAATTCTTGAAGTCCGGCGAAGTGGTGCGAGCAATTGTGCGTAATTCCTTCCCAGATCCTGCCTCCTGATGGCTGCCAGGGAGTGGGGATGTGGCGGAATTTGTGCCCGCTGAACTGCGACACGTTGCCCAGCGCCGGAAGTAGCAGATATACAACTGCTCGGCTTCGGACCAGAACGACACATTCTGCGAATCGAAGGCATGGGACCAGGAAATATCGAAGGGTATTACGGGCTGTTCACTGGTCTTATTCCAATGAATGCCGTCGGCCGACACGAATGTGTGCAATCCATCGCCCTTAATCTTCCTCTGAAATCCGGGATGGCCCGCGAGTGCCTTGAAGCGTTCGCCGGGAGCCACACCCGAGCGCGTGTCCAGAAACGGGGAAAAGTTATGATTAAACGGCGGTATTGCGGCCAAAATCGCATTGTTGTCACGCGTTCCGTTCACCGTGAACAGGCCCAGGTTGGGGAACGTCCATTCATGCCCGTCGCGACTTTCGGCGTAGCAAGTAATTTCGGCCGCATGCCCACTATGATTACGTGGGCCCGTGAACCCTGCATCATCGTCTCGGTAATACCCACGAAAGAGGTCGCCGTCTTTTATGATGGTTGCATAGGCGCCACGCAGAGGCGATTTAGGCAAAGGCAAAAGATGCGGTTGATGGAATCGGAATTCCACGTTGTCTGTCTGATCAACGAGGTGTCGATCGACAAACAATTCAAGACGGGATTCAATGTGGACTGGTTTCATTTTAACGTCGTGTTTCATTTCGTTTCCTCACGTCGAGCCAGTGAGAATATATTCAGGTTATTGTCAATCAGCAGTTTAAATCATTAGCGAATCTGTTATCTGTCTCTGTTATCTGTCTCTGTAGGGAGTATACCATCTCAGTTCGAACGTCGTCTAGCATTTCTTCGGGAGTGCAGGTAATCGCTAGTCGCTAGTGGCTAGTCGCTAGTGCTGCTGTTGCGAAAGAGCCGACAGGGTTCCACCCAGATAGGCATCGGAGATTTGCGTTTAAAATTAGAGAGATCTCCGCATAAGATAGGCTCGCGGCGACGAGAGAAACACGACGAAAACTCAGACCTTTCTTGACAGCTTCTAGCCACTCACGACTCGCGACTGGCGCCTTTAATCGGGCTGTCAACGGGGGCACCTCCTGTCACTGACCGATTACAAGGAATCACGCTTTTCACACCCGGCTCGCCACGAAATTTTGTCATAATAAGACTTTTATACGCCTTGATTTTCTGCTTGACGAGTTTGTGAAGACGGGGCTATAGTACAGTTTGTTTTGAACATGCTTTGCCGCGAATCAGTGCGGCGGCGGACGGTGGGAAAAATGAGGCGGAGGATTGCCAGGATGGACGGTCTAAAGACAGGTGTTGAGGGGCCCCAGCAGCATTCAAGGCAGTGCTTGACGCATAGCAGGGGGCCTTCGTTGTGTTCAGCTCCGCGACCAGTTCTGCCAATCTCGGTTGTCCACCTTGGATCGAAGTCAACTTTTCGCCACACGGTTTCAACTACTGCCACATTTTTGCTGGAAGCCTGCTTGCCCAGGCCACTGTGTTCCTTATGATACCTTGGGTGCTCCTGAGCATCATATCACACATCAAAAGACGATACGCCAAAACAGAAAGAACAGACTGAACGAGCAAGCGTTCGACAGAGGAGTGAAGAATGACGAAACGAAAAGACGCAGCCATGCAGCCCCCCAAAGAGACAGCGTTGCAGTATCATACTGAGGAAGAACTGTCAGACATGTTCAAGAAACTGGATGCCATTTCGGATCAAAGGTCAGGCGCATGGCACGAGAGCAAAGCGAAGAAAGAGCATACAGATATCTTCGGAGAAACGGTTCGTCCGGGGCGGTATTACTTCAAGCGGACGATTGGCCCTGGGTTCCACAACGTTGTCAAGCTCTCACAAGCATCCATGGACCGTCTTCTGCACGCAGTCTTTGCTGGCAAC
>CAZUAY010000234.1:0-6260 GCA_964618405.1 uncultured Lentisphaerales bacterium | reverse complement strand
CAACAACAACAACAACAACAACAACAACAACAACAACAACAACAACAACAACAATTCACTAAAGTCCCTTGATGAGAGCCCTGCCGGCAACACCGAATGGGCGCAGCAGGTTCGAAACAGCATTCGCTCGCTCGATGAGCTCCTCGCACTGTTTCCGGCGATGAAGATAGCCGATGGGATGCGCCAGTCGCAGCAGACGTTCCCGATGGCCATAACACCCTATTATGCCTCATTGATTCAGACTCCAGATTTTTCAGACCCAATTTTTGCGCAATGTGTTCCTAGTGGAAGCGAACTCATTGCGCCTGAATGGCTCTCAGACGACCCACTTTTGGAGCAACAATGCTCTCCTTCGCCTTTCCTGATCCACCGCTACCCAGACCGCGCACTGATTGTTGCCACATCAGCCTGTGCGACATACTGCCGGCATTGCACTCGCAAACGTGTCGCGTCACAGCAAGACAGAAGCCTATCCAACACGGATATTCAACTTTGTGTTGACTATCTTAAAAACCATCCAGACATAGACGATGTTTTGATTTCTGGCGGCGATCCGCTCATGCTCAGCGATGCAAAGCTAAATACCTTGCTCACGCACATAAGAAGTGTCAAATCTGTCAACGTCATTCGGCTTGCGACGCGGACGCTTGTCACCCTCCCCATGCGAATAACTGGCGATCTCGTCGATATGCTAAAAACGCATGCCCCAGTTTTCGTCAATACGCACTTCAATCATCCTCGCGAATTAACCTCTGAGGCCCTCGCAGGGGCCAACTTGCTGACCGACGCAGGAATTCCGGTGGGAAATCAGACGGTGCTTCTACGGGGAATCAACGATTCCGCTGAAATTATCGAAAGGCTATGCCGAACACTCTTCCATAACAGGATACGACCCTATTATTTATTTCAGTGCGATCTTGTCAGAGGAATCGAACATCTCCGGACGCCACTTCAGCTCGGAATCGACATCATGAAGCATTTAAGAGGGAGGCTCAGCGGACTCGCAATCCCTAACTTCGCCGTCGACACGCCAGGGCATGGTGGCAAGGTGGAGCTGCTGCCACAGGGAATTTTGCGTACAACAGCAACCGGAACTGTTTTAGAGAACAGTCGTGGCGAAGCGGTGTTTTATCCTGATCCATTACCTTTCGGCGACTAACCGGCTAAGGCACTGACAAAATCAAGTTTAATCAAGATCAAGATCAAGATCGCCGAAGATCTTGTAAGCAGAGCCATCCCGTTCAATGGATAAGTGACGATTCGGGAAGGTCTTTTTTAAACCTGCCCGCACCATCCGCACCGCCATCGATTCGATTGCTTCCCGCTCATCTCCTGGAATTGTATGAAGCGTGACGATCTCAATGCGAAGAATATAACCAGCACCAAGGCGAGAACCATAGCCAGCCGAAAAAGAAGCAGTCAAACGGAACAAGCCATCGTATTGCGGATTCGCGGCGGTTCCGCTTTGAGGTCTCGCGGGATGCAAAGGCCAGTTCTGACCATACTTCGTCTCAAGCTTGATATCGATCGCGTGTAATAGAGAGTCAAGTTTAGCTTCCCACCGGGCAAGTTTGGGATTCATATCAGAAATACCGTGAGAATGAAAATTTAAGGCGGGCACGATCTTCGAAGAAATCGTACCCGCCAATCAACTCGCGCACAGGACGCTAGGGATGAGTCGCCTTGACTCGGTAGAACAGAGTCGGTAAAACGGGCTCATCTAAGTCTACGTCAACCGAATAAAGGCTTTCCGCTCCAGTGTCGGGTGCTGTGATGACACCACTTATCGGATACGATAGTGGCGTGGTAAAGGAAACATCTTCAGAGGTCTCTATCGTCCACGCAAACCCACTTTCAGGAGTCAAGGCAAAGCTGTTCGTTGATGAAACAGCGAACTGAATCGTCGCCTGAGTGAGAGCAAGCTGAATTGATTTAACCGAGACCGTAATGGCTGGAGGATCAACATCGGGCTCTTCTTCTGGAGCAGGATCAAGAGTCCAAATAAGCTCAGCTTGAGACGTATTATAATAGCCTGGAGAATAGAGAGCGGGAAGCTGAACCCCCCAAGCCAACGACTCTCCTTCCGGATTGCCATCGCCGGCCCACGTGTAGACCTTCCTGTACAACGTGCTCGATGCACCTCTGACGGGCAACTGCTCATAACCTCGATCAAGAAGAGCTTGAATTGATGAAGGCGCCCCCCAAGCAATCCGTTGAACATACGCACCCATGCTTCTCTTCAACGAAAGCGCACCAGGCTCAGCCAGTCCAATGATATTGTTCTCGTTGACAGGGGCCGTGTAGCCAGGCGTGTATAACGACGCAGGGTACAGCTCTTGATCAACAATAATTGGATTGTTTGCATTGAAGTGAGAATTCGTCACACTAACGCCTGCGCACGCTAAGGTATAGAAGCCCCATCCTTTGTCTGTGGGCTCCGAAGAGCCACTCACAAACCTAGTCGTGAACTGCGTTTTGCTGTCGATTGCACTCATGAGGACGTTCGTCCAGATAGCCACGTCTTTTTGCTGACTCGCTGCAGGCCTGATTGTTTCAAGCCTCCAGTTCTCAATATTTCCATTTTCAATACCAATAAGTTCGACGTACTGCTCACTTAAGCCAACATAGCCGGTGAAGAAACCTGAACCAAAAGGCAGGAATTCATTGATGAATACACAGTTGGTTCCAACCGAGAAGACATAGTAGTAGGGGGTTCTGCTCGCAGGGGCGAACTGCTCATTCAAATCGATCGGTTCATACCAGCTCGGATTGACAAACTCCTCATCGTAGAAAACCGGCGACGCGAACGTTCCCGTGTAGTCGACCCTGACGGCGTATTGCACAATGGTGTCGATCGGTTTCTTCGGTATGGCGTTTGTTACGGTAAAGAGATACTTGTCGACCGGATCTTGAACAAGCGAAACCTCGTTTGTGGACGTCCAGTTGGCACGTCCCCACACGCTGGTGCCAGTCATGTAGAGAAGACTGACTTTGGTGACCGTTGGATTCATCCTCGGATTAGTCAGGTTAACCCTGATACCGACTTTATCGGTGTACAGGGGCACCGCAGGAATAAGCTCCACGGAAGCGATCTCGATAGACGTGCGAACCGGCTCGGTGACGAGAATATTGTCGAGCATAACTCGGTCGTTCAGGGTAATGTCGCTGTAGATGCGGAATATCTTATAATCCGCCTTGAAGAACTCAACGCTGAAGTACGCCCATGCACTCGAGGTGATGTTCGTCAGACCATCCAAGCTTTCTACTTGCTGGGCATACAGCGGTGAGTCGGCATTCAAATCGTCCTTTCCGAGCGTGATCCATTCTTCATCAGGAGTGCCAACATACTTAGCAGCCTTCAAATATAGGTTACCAGGGTTTCCCGTAAGTGGGTCTGGATAGGCTCGGTACCAAAAGCTGACTTCACCAATACCGGTTTCGATCTTCGGCGACTGCAAATAAGGTTTATGCTCATCATACGCAACGCCAAGGGGGGTATCGGCCGTGTAGGAGTTGTTGAGTGCAGCGCTTCGGAAATCAATATTCGCAGCACCGTCAAACTTGACACTCGTATTGAAATCAAAGGTTGAGATGAGGGCGTTGTACGCCTCCCAAGACGTATCGCCAACATCCGGGTAGTTCGTAGCCTTCAAGTTATCAACGAATAAAATGCCATCCGACGAGCTTTCGTCGTTGTTGATCCGGATGCGGAGACGGCCCGTGATATTCGTAAGTGCAGCTACATAAGCCTTCAAGATGGTATTTGTGCCCGGCGTAGCCGTTACCGTATTGGTATAGAGCAGCTCGTGAACCGAGCCGTTCTGTCTAAGACTTTCTACAGAGAACGACACCGTTCCATTCGTAACGGAATAATTAAAAAGAATATCTCCGATACCGTCAAGGAGCAGTGGAGAAACAATCATCTGAACTTCCTCGGGATCCGCTCGGCTGCGAGCGAGTTCATAGCCCAGATTGCCGCGGTCGTAGTCCGTGACGACAGCATACGTCGCTTTCCAAACCAGTTCTTCGTCTGGATCATTCGGTGAAAGCGTTGGGTCATAGAGCGTAAGGCCCCGCCAAGCTTTCACGTCCAGATCGTCGACAACGAGGAAGCCATCCGAACCCGTCGGTGCAACTTGAATGAAGACGTTATCCCAAAGATGCATCGGGATCGAAACCTCCTGATAGACAAACGTATTGACGGACTTCTCTTCATCCCCGTTGCCATTGAGATCCCACTCCGTGTCCCAATCGGAATCCGAAGAGGGAACAGGGGCGATGACGTTATTGGTCGCAAGTCCATCTCGGAACACCGACACCCTGTACTTTACGACAGGAATTTCGCGTGTCAGCATCGTCGGCCCAGTAGCCAACGTCCATCGTGGAGCCCCAGACACGTCCATCAACCCACCCATATTCCAAGCAGACTGAGACGAAGTCTCAACAGCGGAAAATTCGGCTGGCGACGCTCCTCCGTCCGTCGTCATGCTGACCTTAATCTGAGTTTGCGCATCACGGGAGTTTACGGCGATCGTGCCGCCAATGTAAGCGTTGGGATAATCCACATTAAACCCAGACGTACACGTGGCAACAGAGGGCGATGCGGAAGTGCCCAATTGGAATGTTGCGGTACCCGAGACATCACTTAACGGCACCGTCGTCACGGTCAAGGTTAAGAACCACTCCGTAGCTGACATAAGCGTCGGATATCCTGAGGTATAATTAACGCTTTGCAAAGTTGATACAACGCCATTTTTCGCCTGAAGCAACTTTAAGCTTAAATAATTAATGGTGCTCCGCTCCTGCGTCAATCGCGCTTCAATATAGTTGTTCTTGTCTAGATAATAACCATAGACGGAAACCGAGGCGTTCGTACCATCCGACATCGAAAGCGTCTTCGCCTTTGCTGTAACCTTATAGTTCTGAAATAACGCACCATACCTGTATACAGCGGCGTGCTCATCATCCATCGATGCCCTGATGCGCATCCTAAGCGTATCACGTCCAGGAGTCGCCGAAGCAGACGTGGTCTGGATCGATCCTATGCCATAAGAAGTCGGCGAAGCCGCCACCTTAATCGCACGATTTTTGTAAGAATTTGCACCAATTACCTTATTGGTACGCTCCTCAATCAGCCACGCTTTGTCGACTCTCAATCCATTAAAATACGTTGCGTTTAAAATGCTCGGCGAAACCGTCGTGCCAACCTCAAACGAGGGTATCAGGGCGCTGGACATCACGGTGGGAGACTTACCGACGAGATCGCTTTCGTACGTAACCGTTTGAAACAAACCAAAGCTACGACTAAATTCAGTGTTATTGGCCTGCCAAGTATTGAAGTCTTGCCAAGCCGCACGACGCACTTCGTAGTAACCGTTTGTCGTGCAGAACCGGAACATGATGAAGCCATTGTAATTCATCTGGATCTGGATGGGATCAGTTCCGGAAGTATCCACAGCGTTCCCCGACATCGGTGGGTTCCTCGCGCCGACATCTTGGTTGTCTTCAAGCCATTCAACCGTCGATTGCTCGAACGCCGCCGCGTTATTCGTGTAGCGGTACGTTCCGAGCACACTCGCACCAATATCAATGGCGTTCGTGATATGAAGCACGGACTGCCACGTGTAATCGCCAACCTGCTCCATGGTGTAAGAGGGCTCAACGTTCAGATTGGTGCCATCCGTCGGAACGAGTGCCAACGTTAGCGCATCATGCATTGATCGGAAACGGCGAATGTTGAAGGAAAGATAGCTAAAGGGCTCTGGAGCCGTCGATCCACCCTTTAGTGCCTGTGGGGGCTCAAGCCCAAGGTTGTAGAGGTGGCTATTTTCAAAGTCAGGATAATAAGCAGGCCCTTTGGTTTCAGCAATCTTTTTGCTCGCATCTAACCAAATGGCGAAGGCGGATTCGTTTTCAACCGAAGGATTTTTTAATACAGGGTACAACTCACCCGTGTAGGCATAGCCTGTAAAATCTGCACGATAATAATATTCAAATTTACCGGGATTCATTTTCGGCAACGTCACCTCGTATCGGTTGCCACTCAGCAAGGGCATCGGGGTCTGGGTCCATGCGCCTTCGTTGAGTCTCCAGACCAGCTTCGGCGAGATGTTAGCGGCCGGTGCACCAGCAATCACATTCGTCACGGAAACCTTGAAGGTAACGGGGTCGTCACGGGAGGGGTAACCAGGGCTGTAGTCAACCTCATCCTTGAAAAGCACGACGTCGGCAGCAGGAGCCGAAATCACGATGTCTTTGAT
>CAZUAY010000233.1:0-6292 GCA_964618405.1 uncultured Lentisphaerales bacterium | reverse complement strand
GAGACTTCTCCTGTCTTCGACAAAGTTTGCGACGAAGTTTGCGACAAAGTTTGCGCCAAAGTTCACGACAAAGTTTTTGGGGATGGAAAAGTTACCTCATCTTTTTTTCGCGGCGTGGCCGCGCGGAGGGCTTGCCCATCGCAGCCCTTCTGGCGCGTCCCTCAGGCACGAGGGTATATAGGTGATGCTGAAGAAGGGAATACTATCTGCGACTATATTTTCGTAATTAATATCTTTTAGTGAGGTCTGTTCTCCTCGTCCTCGACCCTATCGACGAACTCGACGAAATCGACTCCGTTCGCTCTCTGGAGGGCGAGACGGTGGTGAGCCTTGTGAGAAGTGGTGAGGTTTTTCGGCGTGTTTCTCTCGTCGTCGCGAGCCTATCTTATGCGGAGATCTCTCTAATTTTAAACGAAAATCCCCGATGCCTATCTGGGTGGAACATTTCGCAGTGCTAGCGACTAGCCACTAGCGACTTGTTCTCACGCTTCAAACAAATTGCGACCGGCAAATTTTGGATCGCTGGTCAGTTGGATGCCGAGCTGACGCATGCCGGCGCTGTCGCCAGGGGTCGGGATATGCGTGAGATGCGCATCGCATCCTCGCAGCTTTGCGAGTTGCTTGACGCCAAGTCGTGCAAGAGAACTGGTCGCCGCGCTGACGCTGAGCGAAATCAGCATCTCCTCGAGATCAAGCGTTGGTTGACATCCTCGTAAGATGGTCTGCTTCATGTTTGTGATCGAATCAATAATCGCGGGTTCCAGAAGGTCAAGCTCTTCCGGAATATCCGCCAGGCGCTTAATTGCATTCAAAATAAGACAAGAGGATGCGTGCATCAAGGTCGAACTCTTACCGGTGACAATCACGCCATCCGGTAGCTCAATTGCTGCTGCGCAGACAATGGCATTGAGGGGGGCCTTTGCCGTCGCTTTTTCAAAAGCCTCACGCGCCGGTTTAACAACCTTGTGTATTTCATCGGGATCAAGCCCCAGACGAGTAATGATTTTCTCTGCACATTCAACCGTTTCCAAACCCACCAACCCCTGAGCATATTCACAACGGTAGTTGTAGACTCGTCGGGCAATTTCATTCAGGGACGCTCGACGTACCACATCATCATTGATGATAGCAAAGCCAGCACGGTTGACGCCCATGTCTGTAGGCGATTGATACATCGCTTCCTTACCAGTCACGCGTTCAATAATTCGCTTTAAAATGGGGAAGCTCTCCACATCGCGATTGTAATTAACGGCAACCGTTCCATGCGCTTTCAGATGGAAGGGATCAATCACATTGTAATCCGCCAAATCCGCTGTCGCCGCCTCGTAGGCGATGTTCACAGGATGATCGAGCGGAAGATTCCAGATCGGAAAGGTTTCAAACTTTGCATACCCGGATCTGCGGCCCTGCACATGCTCATGGTAAATTTGATTGAGACAGGTGGCCATCTTCCCGCTTCCCGGCCCCGGTGCCGTCACGACAACGACAGGACGGCTGGTCTCAATATACGCACGGGAACCAAAGCCCTCTTTACAGACAATTTTCTCTATGTCGTTGGGATAGCCGTCTAAGGAATAATGCGTATAGACTCTGACATCACGCCGTTTAAGCCGCTCCATAAATTGAATCGCCGCAGGCTCATCGTTAAAGCGAGTGATCAATACACCCGAAACCATGAGCTCACGTTTCCGCAAATCATCGATCTGACGAAGAATGTCAAAGTCGTAGGTGATGCCGAAATCGGCACGCATTTTTTTACGGACGATCGCATCCGCATGAATGCAGATAATAATCTCCGTATTCTGTTTCATTTTTTCGAGAAGCTGGATTTTGCCATTGGGATCAAAACCCGGAAGGCATCGTGCCGCATGCATGTCTGCAACCAGCTTTCCGCCAAATTCCAGATAAAGCCGGCCTTCTAATTGCGAAGCGCGTTCTAGAATATAGCGACTCTGTTCCTCGAGATACTTTTCGCTATCGAATCCAATTTTTCTTTCCATAGCCAAAGCCTTTTAGCCCTTCTTATTCCAGCAGTAGGTGCAAAGTTTTTCTTTCCCTATTCCGATAGCCTCAATCATATCATCAAGACGCTGATACTTCACGCTAGTAATCCCCAGATGTTCCGCAACCCTGCGACACATCTCACGGTGTTCCTCTGAATCCGGATCAAGATATTCTGCCGGCGGTTCACACACTTGACCTTCCATCTCATTAATCTTGCGACGAGCGATGAGATCCAGCTCCGACCTCGAGCGCGAAAAATTGAGATAGGGACATCCGTATAACAGCGGAGGACAGGCCGCCCGCATGTGCACCTCTTTGGCGCCGATATCGAAGATACGTTTAATCGTGTCTTTTAGTTGGGTGCCGCGGACAATTGAATCCTCACAGAACAGTAGTTTGCGGTCTTGGATCAATTCGACGATCGGAATCAGCTTCATCTGGGCAACAAGATCACGCGATTTCTGATTCTGCGGCATAAAACTGCGTGGCCAGGTGGGTGTATATTTGACAAAGGTGCGACGGTAAGGCACCCCAGATTCCGCAGAATAGCCGAGTCCGTGCCCAATCCCCGAGTCAGGAATACCGCAAATTGTATCCACTTCAATCGTTTCGCGCTGCGCCAATTTTGCCCCGCATTCGTTCCGCGCTTCCTCGACATTACGCCCCTCGTAGGTGGATGCCGGATAACCGTAATAGACCCAGAAGAAAGCACACATCTTCATCTCTTTTTCTCCAGCGTGCTTCTGCTCAATGCCCTCTTCGGTCATCAGAACAATCTCTCCAGGAGCAAGATCCTTCTCGTATTGGTAATCCAAATTGAAAAATGCGCAACTCTCCATCGCTGCAGCCCAAGCACCATTCTTGCGGCCGATAATGATGGGGGTGCGACCAAATTTATCGCGCGCGGCATAAATGCCGTCTTTCGTCAGAATCAGGAGTGAACAAGACCCCTCTATTTGCGACTGAGCATAACGGATACCTTCGACAAAAGTTTCTTTGCTATCAATCAGTGAGGCCATCAGCTCGGTTGGATTTGCTTCGCCATCCGTCACTTCAGAAAAATGACCTCTACCCCTTCTAAAGGCACATTCCACAAGCTCTTTGTTGTTATTGATACGTCCCACCGTCACAATAGAATACATGCCGAGGTGAGAGACAATCAACAGGGGTTGATCATCAAAGTCGCTAATCACGCCGATACCATAATTACCGGACATCCTCTCGACATCCTGCTCAAATTTAGCGCGGAACTGCGTCGTTCGGATATCGTGAATATAGCGGTCGAAACCGTCCTTGCCCTTAACAGCAGTCGCCATTCCACCGCGCATCGTTCCCAGATGCGAATGATAGTCCGTCCCGTAAAAGAGATCGGTCACGCACTCTTCCCTTGAAGCCACACCAAAAAAGCCACCCATGGAATCATCCTTCTTTCAAAACGTTTCTCGACATAAAAAATTCTCTGATGTACAAGAGACAAATACCATGCGTTAATTGATAACAGCACCGAAGAACATGGCAGAGGCTAATTGTACAGGACGGTTTGTAGCAAAAAATCCACCCAAAGTAAAAGAAATACCGCCAAAACATCGTATTATCAGAGGTTTTTGTGAATTTCAGTTGTGCATCATTCGTGGGGAACGTCGCCATTCATAACCTCTGTTGGAGCTGGGTCTCTTGCCTCAACCCGAAGACGCCACTGACCATTTTTTTTGAAAAGTTCATAATCAGTGATAATTCGTTTGTCATCGGCAAACAGAGACCTCTTTTGAATGAGCATCTCTTCCATCACATCTACTGCCAGTGGATTGTTTGCACAATGTTCCCGCAAGCGCGTTGCACAGTCGTCATTACCGTTGACGGAATCAAGAACAGAAGAGTTCCACACGGCTGAGGCAATCGTGAGTATCGGCTCAACCTCTTGTTTTGTCACATCAGGCCCGAGAATCCCAACGAGCGGCCAAGCGAATTTCCGAAATGCCTCGGATATCTTCTCGGCTGGGTGTGGTTTCTTCGTCTCAGGTACGTCCATTGTTGTCTCTCCTTATAATTTTTTAAAAGAACCGGAATCATCCGGCGTTCGAATTTGCTCAAGCCAGACTGCGGCGGCGGCTTTGTCTAAATATCGCTGGTAGCGGAGGCGCTGGTACTGCTCCACGTTTTCTCGGAGGGCGGCATACGCTTCGGGTGAAAGCGTGGGCTCAATTCTCACCAACCATGTATCCCAGCTCTCCGCCTCGCCCCGCATCAGGCGCTCAGGCACTGCACGTCGCGCGAGTCGCTTCATCGCTGTAGTCAACGCAGCACGCAAAACCGTCTCTTCATTTCTTTGGCCACGCCGCTTTCGGCTTCGCCACCAGAAAAAGAGCCCCGAAACCACGACCAAGGCAATCCCAGACGGACCCCACAAAATATCCCCTATAAAAAAAACCGCTACAGCACCGGCATCGGCAATTGCGACGAGCAGATTCACCTGGCTCAAATAGAAAATCAAGCGCTTCCACAACGCAATGACCCCATCCATTATACGTCGAAGTCTATTGGGCGGATCGATACTGTCGGGAAGGCCGTTGGCTGGCGTTGATTCCACGATAAACCATTGCCCTTCTACAGCATCCCACGCCTCCACCCACGCATGCCCTTGACGCTCCCGAACAACCCACCGCTTTAACAACGCGCTCCGTTCGCTACACGCAAAACCTGCCACAACGCGCGTCGGAATTCCACGCGCACGAAGCATCAAGGCCGATGCGCTCGCAAAATGAATGCAGAAGCCCTCGCGTTGGGTCATGAAATCTAGCAGAGGATCCGGATCTGAGCGCATGCGAACATCAAGACGATACGTAAACTCGCGAGCGAAATAGTCTTCAATACGAGAAGCCGCTTCACGCGCAGTCGGTGCATTCGTCAACCCATCGCACGATGCAACCCAGTTGGACACCATTCCAGAGAGAGCAGGCGGTAGCTTCAGATACTCCGCCTTCCCCGAGCCTTCCGGAAGCGGATAGGCCGTTTCCAGCCATCGCCGCGGTGCCACGTCCGCCCAATAGCGGTCTGGATAAACGCTCTCTGATGTCAGCATCCCATTCGCTTCCTGCTGGGGCGGGCTTCCCGCAAAGGTCAGCGTCCGTGCGTTGCCAGGAACGCAAAAGCTCGTCACCAGCTTGGGCGCGAAGACTTCAAACTGCATGACTTGAAAATTTTCAACATCGACAGACTCCGCTAGCGAGTAGGTGCGCAACCCCTCACCCTCCACCGATGCCTTTTCCAGCGAAAGCAACTCCTCGCCCGGATCGATGCGTGCCCAACGTCCGCCGAGATAGGTCGTATAGACATTCTCCCGTAAATACCCAGGAGCACGGTCCGACTGAATGAGCATCACAATCCGAGTCAGATTGCGAAATCCCTTCGGTAACGGACGACCCAAGAAGATGTCTGTTCCACGTTGCGACATAAAATCAAAACCCGATCGAGAAGCCCAACCAAAAAGCTGGCGTTGCGCCTCGCGAACAACCCATCTCGTCGGCTTGAAGAAGGCAGCCGACACCGCTATCGCCAGCAGCATCAGGGTCAAACGGCCGAGAAAATCCCAGCGCGCTATGCGACGAGAGTTTATTGTCTTTCTCACCGCCACCTGCCGTACAAGATCGCCTGCGGACACAATCACCACATAGCCCCAGATCACAAGACTCTCATCAAGCGCCGACGTAATCGCCACATTCAACCCGGCACCGTGCCATAAGGTCTGCATGATCATCGGAATGACACTGATCATAACAAAAGTGGCTACCAGTTTGACAGGGCGGAAGAAAAGACACGTCGCACCGATGGCATACAGGATGGTCACGACGCGGTGCACGAAGTAGGCGGTGTCTCCGATTTTCTCCGGCGGCATGATGCGCTCTACATTCGCAGAGAGACACACCACCGTAATCAACAGCCATGTCCAGATCGCCCAACGCGTATTGCCAGGGAATGAGCGTGGGATGGCCACGGCCACGAGCCCCATTACGCCTGAAGCCAGAAGCAGGCCTTGATCGCCACCGCGTGAATACCACCAGACGCACCACAGCAGCACGACGGCATTGCACGCCACCAACCAGCGGTTGCGCGGTGTCGCCTCTTGGCCATCTGTTTTACGCATTTTTCTTTTCATTAAGAACTTGCCTGCCACTTACTCAAGAGTCTTATTCTTTCGACAAAGCTCGCGACAACGTTTTTTTAAGCGACATTTCGTAATTCATAATTCATAATTCATAATTCATAATTCATAATTCATAATTCATAATTC
>CAZUAY010000232.1:0-6297 GCA_964618405.1 uncultured Lentisphaerales bacterium | reverse complement strand
CTGTGGCTGGCCTCGGTGAGGCCGGAGTCGTACTAGCGACTAGCCACTAGCGACTCGCGACTGTAATCGGTCAGGCACAGCCCCCTGTGCCTGACCGATTACGTGGGCGCCAAACTATTTTGATGCGCATTTACCGGTTTTCGAGTATAGTGAAATGATATGAATTCAAAAAACGAAGGCGTACAAACTGACGCCACCCTCATCGAAGATTTTTTGTCTACTCTTCTCTGTAAACGATTCGCACACGTATTTCCAGCGAGTCCCGAAGCAGCACAGGCGGGACGTGTTATTGCGTCCGCAAATCCTGAGTTCGGAGATTTTCAGTGTAACGACGCCATGTCTCTGGCAAAAGCCCTTCGTTTGTCACCGCGCGCCATCGCAGATAAGATCGTTTCAGGCGCTGAGTTTACCGGCATTGTTCGCAAGCTTGAGGTAGCGGGGCCCGGATTCATCAACATGACTCTCGAAGACGCCTTCATTGCTGATCGTGCCGCTTTCATCGCAACTGACACCCATACGGGCATTCCGCAATGCGGAGTCGAGCGAAAAGTTGTCATCGACTACTCGAGCCCTAACGTCGCAAAGCCGATGCATATTGGCCACATTCGCTCGACCATCATCGGCGCTGCGCTCGATAAGCTGCATCGCGCGCTAGGATATGAGGTCCTTGCGGATAACCATATCGGCGACTGGGGCACGCAGTTTGGCATCATTATCATGGGCTATCGCCATTTCATCGACCCAGCAAAGCTTGCCGAAGCCCCTGCCTCAGAACTCGAACGCGTTTACGTGCTGAGCTATGGGAAGGCGAAAGACGATGAAGCATGGATGGACCAATGTCGCGCAGAACTCGTTAAGCTCCAGCAGGGCGATGAAGAAAATCGCAAACTGTGGAAGGAATTCATACGCCTTTCGTTGATTGAATTTGACAGAATTTACAAACGTCTCGGCATCCACTTCGATATGACGCGCGGGGAGAGCTTCTATCAAGACGCCCTTGTGGGGATTGTGGAACGGCTGGAAAAGGCAGGATTGGCGAAAAAAAGTGAGGGCGCAACCATCGTGGACATGTCAGAGGAGAACCTCGGTGTCGCGATTGTGCGTAAGAGCGATGGTGGTTTCAACTACACCACAACGGACCTTGCCACGGTGGACTCTCGCGTGCGCGAGTTTTCGCCAGAAAAGATCATCTACGTCACTGACGAGCGCCAGCAACTCCACTTTAAGCAGTTCTTCGCGATTTGTCGCAAGACAGGAATCGCAGCTGAGGGTATTGATCTCGTCCATGTCTGGTTCGGTCTCATGCGGCTTCCCGAAGGCACCTTCTCGACTCGCCAAGGCAATGTCATCAAGCTTGACGCGCTTCTGGACGAGGCAGAATCGCGTGCGTTGGCAGTCATCAAGGAAAGCAGGCCAGAACTCTCAGAAGCGGTGGCCAAAGCGCTTGCCGCTCAGATCGGCATCAGTGCGGTCAAATATGCTGATCTCAGTCAGGATCCGCGCACGCTCATTACCTTCACATGGGAAAAGGCACTCGCGCTCGACGGCAACTCGGGGCCCTACCTTCAGTACGCTTATGCTCGCATAAGAAGCGTCCGCAGCAAATACAAGGAGCAGTTCCCAGATGGTGATCCTGAATCCCAGCCGCTCCTCCTCGGTGATGCCATCGAGCGAACACTCGCACTGAAGATCGGCATGTTCCCAGGGGCGGTCAAGAAGGCCGCACTATCGTACCGACCCTGCATGCTTGCGGACTACCTCTACGATCTTAGCCAGACCTACAGTTCGTTTTACCAGCGGCTGCCCTTCCTGAAGGCGGAGCCTGGCGTCCGAGAAAGTCGCGTGCGCCTTTGCGGTCTTGTCGCAACCGTCTTGGGCAAAGGCCTTGACCTCTTAGGAATTTCGACACCTGAACGCATCTAGCAGGAACGCCTGAAGGCTCTGCGGGAGGATTGCTACCATGCCACAGTTTGAATACACGGCCAAGAGCCGAGAAGGGATCAAAAGCACCGGCCAGATCGAGGCGACGGATCGGCGCGCTGCGATTGCAGCGGTCGAAAGGCTGGGCCTAACTCCGTTGAACTTGACGCAGAAATCCGATTCAGCCAAGGCCAAGCGCAAAGCGGCCGCGAGCAAAGCGGGGAAATCCGCTTTCAAGCTGACTCGACAAAACCACATGAGTAGCCACGAGGTTCTACTTTTTACTGGCGAACTCTGCGACTTGCTCGACGGCGGCATGACGCTCGGCAATGCTCTCAACTGCCTCGCTTCGCGCGGTGATGGCGAAAGCGGCTCTTCTCAGGTCATTACCGCGCTTCGCGACTCCATCATCGAAGGTGCCACTTTCTCAACGGCACTTGAAAAATTCCCCAAGATATTCACGACAATTTACATCAACATGATTCGCGCTGGCGAGGCCAGCGGCGCGATGACCGATGTGCTCAAACGCCTGATCACACACTACGAACGAGCTAATGAAATTCGATCCAAGGTTACGAGCGCAATGGTGTACCCAGTCATTGTACTCATTATGGGCTTCGCCGTGGCCGTTTTTGCCATGACTTATATCCTCCCAAAATTCAAAACCATCTTTGATGAAATGGGACCTGATGGGTTGCCCACGATGACGAAAATGCTAATCGCCACAAGCGACTGGTTTCGGGATTATTCTATTTTTGCCCTGATCGCACTCCTTGGCGCCATCTACGCTTTTCTGAGGTGGATTAAAACGCCTTCTGGTAGACGTCGATGGGACGGATTTAAATTGAAGATGCCCCTTATCAAGGGCATCGTCGCCAGTGCCATCTACGCTAACTTCGCACGCACCTTGCAATCGCTTCTCGAAAACGGAGTCCCCGTCCTCCAAGCACTCAAAATTACGAGCCAAACCGTTGGCAACGCCGTTATCGGAGACGAGCTCTCAAAAGCTCGCGAACGGGTCACCGATGGAACCACGATTTCGGGACCACTTGCTGCCGGCGGCGTTTTTCCGCGCATTATCATTGATCTCATTGCCATTGGCGAACAAACGGGCAACATGCCCGCGGCACTCGGTCACATCGCCAAGCGCTACGAAAGCGAATTGAACAAGAACGTAACGATCTTTACAACGGCACTTGAGCCCATCATGATCTTCGTCGTTGCCCTCATCATCGCATTCGTTGCCATATCGGTTATGCAAGCCGTCCTGGGCGTCACCAGTGGCGTGAACATTAAATAGACGGCTCCAGCGTTCTCGCTCCTGAAATGATCTCAATGGGGTTGCTGATATCGGCGCATATTTCGGTGCAACCGCATACTGCCACAAGCTCTCGGGCAAATTCCGTTACGCTCTGATACCGAGCAGAAGGCTCAAATGCCGTTGCCCGGCTCAACACCTCGGCAAGTGATTCTGGAAGCGTGCTGAAGTCAGGACGAACGCCGCCGAGGAGATCTTCCACCGTTGTATCAACTGGAAATGGGAAGCACCCCATCAACATGAGATACGTGATAATACCCAAGGCATAAATATCAGTGGGCGGCCCCGCTATTTCGCATCGAAGTTGCTCGGGACTAATGTACTCCGGCGTGCCGACGATGTGGCTGAGTTCCTTCATTTTGTTCTTCAGTGTCGCGGTGCCAAAATCGATAATCTTGATGTCACCTGCCTCGGTGAAAAATATATTTTCAGGCTTGATGTCATTGTGCGTGACATTGTTGCAGTGCGCATAGTCGAGTGCATCTGCACAAGCAAGAATAATTCTGCAGGTCGTCACAATGGAAAGACTCCCGTTCTCGATAATAACATCGCGCAGAGTCTGTCCGCGCACAAGTTCCATCACAATATAATAACAGTCATTATAAGAACTAAAGTTGTAGATGCGCACGATGTTTCGATGCGAAAGCTGCATCGCAATCCGCGCTTCGTCCTTGAACGATTTCAAGACATCAGGATCCTCAATAACTTCTGGGCTAACAACCTTAATCGCAACCTCAATATCGAGAAACTTGTCACGGGCAAGAAACACGGTGCCCGTACCGCCGATGCCAAGCAACTCAACCAGCGTATACTGTTCAGGATCGGGTCCGGTAGCAGACCCCTCATGCGATTCTGTCTTATTCGACATATACAAAACACGCTTACCGCTTGAATCGGTTGTGATGCCTACCTTCCCCCGTTTCGCTGGATCATTGAAATAAGCCGCCACACAATCGGACACACGCTTCTTGATTTCGATGGGCGAAAAGGGTCGCGGCAGAAATCCAACGCCATGCCCCGCCGAGAGCATCGCATTCACCTTCATCGCCGCAAGCTTCGCGCCAATAAAGAGAATTTTGATGCCGGGAGATGCGTTCTCTGCAATCGCAACGAGGGACTTCAAGTCTATCTCCGGCGTGGAGACATCACAAACCCAGACACCGATAATCATTGTCGTCAACGCATGACGCGTCAACTCCAAGCTTGAGGTCACCACGACAAGCTTATCAGAAGCGTCGAGGCTTTTCTTGATCATCGAAATCGGCTGGGAATCCAACACCAGGATGGTAACAGATTTGCTCATGCCATTACTTTCGTCATGCTTAATGGATTCCTTTTTTGTCGAGTTCTACGACCCGGCACACTTCATCATAAATCATCTGCGGCTCGGACATTCTGCCCTTGGCAGTCGTTCCGCAGGCAAGATCACCTTCTCCCGGTTCTATCACCACCGCCCCGCGTTCACGCAACACGGAGAGATTCTTTTGCGTAGCCGCATGATTGAACATATTCACGTTCATTGCGGGGGCAATCACCAGCGGCTTGATGTAAGCAAGCGCAAGCGAGGTCAGAGCGTCGTCAGCAATGCCATGCGCTAGTTTGGCAATCACATTGGCCGTACACGGTGCGACAACGAGCACATCGCATCGATCAGCCAGCGCGATATGCTCTGGGTGCCAATCGATGGTTTCGTCGAAGATTCCCGTATAGACGGGGTTCTTAGAAAGCGTGCGGAAGGATAATGGCGTCACGAATCGGGTAGCGGCATCTGTCATCACAACATGAACTTCCCATCCGCCTTTGATAAAAAGACGGACAAGCTCGCAGGCCTTGTAAGCCGCGATGGATCCTGTAACGCCGAGTGCTGCATGCCTTGTCATTTTAAGTTCCTTTCCCCAGTGCATCTTTCGCTGCATCCTCCAGTAAAACCATCAGCGCACAGATGCCGCTAGCACAATGCTTCTAAATTTTGAATACGCCTCTTCAACTCGCTCGTTCACCAGCACGTTCGAAAACTCTCCTGCCCGAGCCATCTCGGGGCTCGCGTTTCTCAGACGCTTCTCGATAGTCTCTATCGCATCTTCGCCACGTTTCATCAGACGCGAACGCAAATCCTCAAGAGAGGGGGCATGGATAAAGATATCCAGATACCCCACCCGCATAGGATCCGCTTCCGGAAGACCCAAAACCATCTTGCGAACTTGCGCCGCTCCTTCAACATCAATATCGAGAATAACCGAACGACCCGCCGTCATCGCGTCGACAATCGTCTTCTTCAGTGTTCCGTAATAGTTCCCATGAACCACCGCATACTCGAGAAACTCCTTGGCTTCAATTCGACGCCGGAATTGTGTTTCTGTCAAAAAGAAATAGGATACACCGTCAATCTCAGCTCCGCGCGGCGCACGAGTGGTACAGGAGACCGAATAGACAAATTGGGGAAATTCCTTCAAAAGCATATCACAGAGCGTCGACTTCCCCGCTCCGGATGGAGCGGCCAAGACAACAAGAAGAGGTTTTGAAAATTTTTCGGTCTCGTTTTCCATCGCAATTAAATCGCTTTCTGTCGGGAATGCACAACATCCAAAAGTTGCGCGTTATGGTGGGGCAGACTTTATCAAATAGTGTCCAATGATGCAAGCACCTGATGCAGCATCCAGGTAATCGGTCATCGGTCAGTCGCTGGGGTTGGGCCTGACCGATTACAGTCGCGAGTTGCTAGACGTTATCCGAAAAGGTTTCTGAGTTCTTTGCACTCTCAATTTCCAACAGCCAACACTCAAATCCAATTTCCAAGGAAAGACTTCGGTTGGACATCATGGAATCCCATGCTATTATCGTGCATTTGGTCCGAGTTTACTCATTTGGTCATTGGATATTCCTTGTTGGCTGCTGGATATTCCATCTCTTCCGAGCCCCGAGCGCTTTTCGGATGGAACCTAGCAAAGGTGTATGTGCACAGGCAGGATGCCGATGCTCCCAGTGTAGATGGCATCCTTCGAAAAACACAGAGATTAGCTTCGGCTAATTTTAAACAAACGGCTCGCTGGGACAGCTTC
>CAZUAY010000231.1:0-6332 GCA_964618405.1 uncultured Lentisphaerales bacterium | reverse complement strand
GAGCAATTAGCAGCTTCAGCCGTAGCGGGAAGTCCGCGAATGATGACTGCTTTGTATGGTCGGGGCGGAACAAAACTAGAAGTGTTTTGGGACGATGGCGACACGCGCGACACGGCTCGGGGCATGATCGCGGCGTATCCTTGGGATGTGATTGTCTTGGAAACATTTTGTACCACGAAACCCGATGATCTGCTCAAGTATGGGACGCTTTTTGCTGATCTAGCCCGAAGCAACAACAGCAAGTTGATCTTTTACGAGAGTCCCGTGTATGCGAGCCTACCTTATCCGGGAGCCTGGAAAGCATTTCATGATGAGGTTGTGAAGTTGGGGAAAACGTTGAACGTTCCAGTGGCACCGGCCGTTCTGGCGGAGATGAATTACCTTGGCGCTACGCCCACCCCCGAGCAGATCGGGGCGATCTCCGATGGAATTCACCCCGTTGGTAATGGTAGCCACTTGGTTGCCTACAGCATTTATGGTACGATCACCGGTTGCAGTCCTGCTGGCCTTCCTCACGAAAGCCTCTCCAATGAGGAAGCGCACGTACTGAAGGAATCGGCATGGAAAGCGGTTCAGGAGGCCAACCCAGATCTGAAACCGTGGAAGTGATCTGCTTACGTTGCGCACAGAGAGGTCTGTGAGACGTCCGCAAGCTCGTTGAATCGCGTGATCCCTCCGATGCACCTCTCTTCACGCAGGGGAATCTCGCAGCGATCACGCATCCTGACTTCCACGGCGAGCGGCTTGTCGCCTGCTACAATGAGTTGCTTGCGCAAGACCGAAGGCGAACACGCGAGGAATTGCTGATCGCTACCGAGGCACTATTGGAGAATAGATTTAATGGCGTCGTCGATTGATTGCTCTTGATCAGCATTGGGTTGAACTTCGACAACGGGCTCGGGCGGAACTTCCTTCAATGGCGCTTCATTTTCTGGCGTTTTAATTTTTTCTGCGGCAGGTTTCGGTGCGGAAGGCGTTGGGTTATCTGCGGCTAGGGTTGGTTTCGCAACAGTCAGTATCTCAGCCGGAGGTGGGGTGGAATCCGGTGCAGGTTCCACGGGGGCTAACGTCTCAGCCGGTGTTGCGGTTTCCGAAGTGGTTTCCAACGTGTCCGATTTCGTAGGTGGAGCTTCTGTGATCCCCGATGCCGTTCGTTCCGTGTGCTCATCACTGTCTGAGAAGTGCGAATACGGGTATTTGCTGCCCGGTCGATTTGTTGGCGTGATTTCGGGCTCAATGCCGTACTCGTCATTCAATGTGGTGAGGTGACGCGTCAGGGGATAGCGCGGTGGGACGATCGTTTCTTTTCCGCGTTCGATGAGCTTCGTCTCCTCTTTTTCTAGGAGAGGATCTGCAAGGCGACTGTTTGACCAGCCGCTGTTCCAGATACCATCCGTATCAAGAACCGCTTTTCTATTGCGTGTTTCATCCTCAATCTGTCCGGGAGTATCGAGAACGCGCGGCGTGAGGAAGATGACGATTTCGTTGCGACTTTTTGAGATGGTTGTTGATCGGAAAAACCAGCCGAGTAGCGGGATGTCTCCTAGGAGCGGGATCTTTGAGTTTGAGGTTGTTTCTGAATTGGATGCGAGACCACCGAGAATGACCGTTTCACCGCTCTGGACAGCAACATCGGAACCCATTTTCCGTGTGTTGACGGTGGGTAAATTCTCTCCATCGATTACCTGCCCTGAGCCGAGGTCTTGCCATTCCTGCTCAATGGTGAGAACGATGTAGCCCTTTTTATTGATCCTTGGGGTGACCTTGAGTTTGACGCCAATGTCTTCGTTTTTAATGTTCTTCGTTGTATTGTCAGAATTGCCACCGTAGTACGTGGTGCCATCCGAATAGTAGATACGCTCTGTTGATTCGAGGATGGCTTCTTTGTTATCGAGCGTTGTAATGATGGGGGAATTCATGAGGCGGGCGCGCGAGTCGGTCTTGACCGCTTTGATGATCAGATCGACGTTGAAGTCGAAAAGGGTGGCCATCATCGTTGCCCCTGCGCCGTAGCCGGTCAACGTATCCGTTGTCGTTTTTTCAAGCGTATTGACGGCCCTAAGGGATCCGCCGCCACCTGCAGAGGCGAAGGCTAAGGCCGGGCCCGTTCCTTCATCGCTTCTTCCCGCGATCATCGCCCGTTGGACCCAATCGATACCTGATTCGAAGCCATCTTTGAAGTTTAGGCTGATGATGACGATTTCGATTGCGACTTGGGAGAGCATAATGTCCATCTGCTTAATTATGTCGCGGATCGTTAAGATGTCGCCATAGTTGGACATGATGATGATGGCGTTCGTGCGTTTATCAGCAAGGATTTTGATGCTTTCGCTGTCGAGCTGACCTACCTTCGTCCTCGCATCGGCTGAAACCGCAGATTTTTCTGTGGAGACGGTGGTGGAGGGGGCTTTCGCTGCTGGTGTCTTGTCTGAAGTATCCCCATCGCGGCGCGCGGAAGGCTTGGCATCGCTCTCGGAAGCTTTTTTGTTGCCGATAAGATCATTGAGGATGGTGGCAACATCTTCCGCGACGGCATGTTCGAGCCGGTGAACTTCGACCACGACTTCAGGGGCGGTCGGTACATCGAGTTTATCGATGACCTGCTTGAAGAAGACCATGTTCTCTGGGCGTGTGATGATGATGAGGAGGTTAGTCCGCTCGTCGGCAATGATGCTCACCTTGCCACGGATCACGCCGCGCTGGGCATCCGCGACAAGGGCTTCGAAGGTTTCGGTGCCCTTGGTTTCTGGTTCGGCAGTTCGACGTCCAGGGAGTGTAACGCCCGGCGGCAGTGTGCGTCGTTCGGTTCCTGGCGCGCCTGTGCTACGCTCTTGCGCTGTGGATGTTGCCTTGCCTTGATCTTCCTGAGCACTTTTGACAATCTCTTCAATGCGCGCCTTGATGTCCGCGGCCTTGGCGTAGTTGATTTGGATGAAATTTGGAACTTCGCGCTCGATGACGGGTTTGTCGACGTATTTCAAGACTTCGACGATGCGGTTAACGGTATCAGCAGAATCGGTAATAAGAATGCTATTGGTACGCTCAATTGCCTGAATTTGTGCGCCAGCCCTTGCAAATCCGGTGATGATGGCTTGGGCTTCTGCGATGTCGATATATTTGAGTTCGACCATTTGTGAAATAAACTGTCCCTTTTCTTCGATCTTCGGAAGCTCGCCGGTTTCAGGGTTAGCATAGATCGTCTGGGGTGCATGCTTTCGGAACTCAGCGCTGGGAACGACTTTCAGGAACTTGTCGCCAACGGGCTCGAGCGCAATCCCGTTTAAGTTGAGAATCTGCTCGATGGCCGTCAGGTACTGGCCGTTGTCGAGGGGACTATCCGGCGTGGTGCGCAAGGTGATGTTCACGGCGGGAATGCCGGGAGACTTGATCACGGTGCGACCGGTGCGAAGGGCGTATTCCATGATCACGAGATCCGCAGAAGCTTCCTGAAAATTCAGGGCGTTGGGGGAATCGTCGTAAGGGATAACGGGTGATGTGCCCGAGGCTGACGGCTGTGTGACGGCTGCACGGGGTGCTGTGGGAGCTCCCGGTGCGGTGGGTGCAGTAGGTCGAGGGATCCGAGACGTGGGGGGGAGCATTGGTCGGCCTTGTTGCGGAATCGCTGTGTTCGACACCAAGAGAATGAGCACGGTCGCGACGGTTATTCGGGCTGAAGGTGAGCGATAGATCTTCATTCTGCGGGTCCCTGTGTGACGCCATCGGGCGGCGTATTAGCAATGTTTTTTGTCGGAGGAGGTGTCTCGACGGGAGATACCCCAGGCTGAGGCGCCGCCACCGACAATAGCGCTGAGTCTATTAAAGGAGAGGTCCCTACTGGCGTGTCCATGGGCTGGGGTGTTGCCACCCCTGCTGGAGCCGAGGCTGCTGTGCCGCGCATATAGGCGCAATACAGCACGAACGATCCTTTCAATATCCCTTGTTTGTTCGGAACAGGCGATACCTTCAATTCACGGATGTTGAGCATCGCACCTTCGGATTGCATGGCATGCATAAACTTGAGAAAGGCTTCAAGCGTCGCTTCCCATTCGCGCACTTCGATGGGGAATTCATAGACATCGCTAATAATCGTTTCTTCTTTCGCGCTACGGTTGCGGATTTTTACACCATGCTGCTCGGCCGCAAAATCCATGATGTTCAGCCAATAGGTGTCGACTTGCTTGCCTTTTTCGAAAACCGGCATTTGGTCCTTCACCTTGTCATAGCGATCTTTCCAGTCTTGCGCTGAAGCAATCAATTCTTGTTGTGTTTGGAGGCGTGCCGTCAGTTCGGTGACTTTTTCCTTTTTCTTGGATATCAGTTCAAGACGGGATCGGGTCTGGGTTCCCAATAACCCGAAGGCAACCACAAACAGCGTAATAGCGCCTAAAATCTTTTCGCTCTTTAGCATGCTCATTCGGTTTGCGCCTCCATCGCTTCGCGCGTCTTGAATTCGATGCTCAGCTCGAAAACATTTAGGCCAAGGGCTCGATTCAATGTGGGGCCCGAGACGAGTTTGACCTCGTGAAAAATTTTGCTGGTCTTCAACCGGTCCATGAAGTCATAGACAAGTGTTGAAACGTTGGAGCGTCCCTCGACGAGCGTTTGGTTTTTGGTGCCATTGAAACGGAAAGAGGATAATTCGATGCCTTGGGGGAGGGCAATGGCTACTTCAAGCAAGGCCTCCATGGGTGAGAATGTGCGGTCTGAATAGCGATCGATGATGCCGATGCGGTTTCGCAGGTCAACGACTTTGGTTTCGTCCGACTCATGGCGCTTGACTTCTGCAGTCAGCGATTTGGTACGCTGGTCAAGAAGAGAAGGCCACCCGTAGAACCATCCCACAGCGAGGAGCCACAAGGCGGCCCCTGCCAGAATAGAATAGCGGAACATGGTACGAAATTTTGCTTCAGCAAGTTTTGTTCTCCAACTATCGGGGAAGAGATTCATCCCCGCACCCTCTACCGTTCGCTGGGCTGCGCCGAAGGCAGCAGGGGAAACCGATTTCGGTGATATCATCTTGATCGTCCAGCCGCGGGAATCTGCGAGTGCGGTAACCGCATCTTGCAATTTGGGGGAATCCGAAAAGCAAACGACCCGAGTAATTTCCGCCATGCCGTGTTCCTGCTGTATCTGCATCAGCGCCAACAGCGTTGTGTTGAGGAGGTTTTTAGCATCGAGAGAGGCCATTAAGCCTATCGAACGAATTGAGACGGGTTTGCCAGAGTCGAGAATGACCATCGTGATAGAAGGCCCCTCTTCGGCAACGACAACCTCACGGGGTAGGTTTCCAATTGCACGCGTGCCCACAAGGGTTTTGAGGAGTCCGAGAATGCGTGCGTCAATACGCTCGATACGGCTGAGATTCAATCCTGCGATTGCGCTGATTTCATCAATGTACGAGACTGGCGTAGAAGCCGAAAGCACAAGCGAATTCGTTTCCTCAGAGGACAGCACTTCAAACGAACAGACCATTTCATCCAAGGGAAGTGGCGCGTCCTTTTCCATCTGGTTAAGCGACATGGACGCGAGTTCTGAAACATCCGTCGTGGGAAATCGAGACGTGCGGAGAATCAGTCGAGAAGTTGGAATGGCCAAGGTCGCGGGCTCCGAAATTTTCGACGAAATTTTGTGCGCATAATCGGATAATGCTTTTTCAAAGAGAGTAGGATCGGAGTATGCGTTTGCCTGCGGGATGTCACCCAAGCTTCCAGAAGCGAGCATAGCGACTCCTTCGCGTGACTTTTCAGCCCGCGCCCACTGGAAAATTTTCCCATCGCAAGATACTGCTATACTGTTGTCCTTCATCATTTTATGTGCTACAAAGTTCCTCGCTATCAGGCCATAAAAGAACTAGGTGTGTCATTATGTCATAAACCTCACATGAAAACAATGCATTTTGCGGTATTCAGCGTAATCGCCGTATTCAGCGTAATCGGTCAGTGACCGGGGGCTGTGCCTGACCGGTTACAGTCGCGAGTTGCTAGACGTTATCCGAAAAGGTTTCTGAGTTCTTTGCACTCATTAGAAGAGGGAATTGAACTTGCGACAGAAAAGTAGGAAAAGCCTCAATTTAGTGAGGCTGAACTCGCTACTTCTCTCCTGTGGCTGGCCTCGGTGAGGCCGGAATCGTCCGCGATCACCGATCGCGGCTACAGGCTCGCCCACTCGCAACTCACAACTCGCCACTTCCCCCCGATCACCGATCACGTCTACAGGGGTATTCGACAAAGTTCGCGACAAAGCTAACGACAAAGTTTTTTTCAAACGAAACTACGCACTACACACTAATCACCCGGCTTGCCGAGACGGCTGCGCCCCACCTCGCTTCGCAA
>CAZUAY010000230.1:0-6354 GCA_964618405.1 uncultured Lentisphaerales bacterium | reverse complement strand
AACCGCCAAGAAACGGGGTCTGGGGTGCCCCCAGCGGAAACTACTCCCTACGCACGACTCACGACTCACTCTCTCCAGCCTCGCAACTCGCAACTCGCGACTGACCGACTGACCGATTACGCAAATCACCCCTTATCTCCTTGCGTTTCGAGAAGAAGGGGAATATAATGCAATACGGTCTAAAGCTTAATTCGAATTCTTGACGTAGCGTTGCGCACTACAAGGAGAAATAAAGATGAAATACGATAAGACGTTGGCACTCGTTTTTGGTATCACCATCAGTCTGCTGAGTATACAGGCGGCTACAGCAGGCATTTCGGCCACGGGCGGTACGATGACCTACATCGAAGATGGCGGCACGTGGTATCGGTGTCACGTCTTCACAAATAACGGAACCCTTACCGTCACCAGCGGAGGAGACGCCGAAATTCTTGTCGTCGCGGGCGGCGGTGGCGGCGGTGGCGGCGCAGGCAACTTTGTGGGCGGATCGCTCGCTTATTCGCCTTACCCAACTCCCGGAACCAATGGCGGCAACTCGGCGATTCGCTCTCTGGTGGCCATCGGCGGCGGCGGTGGTGGCGCGTATGCCGCACAAGGTAATGGCCGGTACGGCGGTACGGGCGGTTCGGGCGGTGGCGCGGGAACCAGCCTCAATTACGGCACAGGTACGCTAGGTCAGGGCCACGACGGAGGCTTATCGGTAAGTAGCTACCCGTACCGCGGCGGCGGAGGCGGCGGTGCGAGCGAGGCTGGCATTGCCAGCCAGACCGAACCGAATCCCGGCAAGGGTGGAGACGGGATGTTTTACACCATCTCGGGCGCGAACATTTCGTATGCCGCTGGCGGCGGCGGTGGAGGTGGATTTGCCGGAAAAGGCGGAAGCCTCAACGGCGGCGATGGTAAACCATACAATCTGGGAGCAGGCATTTCCGGCGTTGATTTCACCGGCAGTGGCGGCGGCGGCGGCGGCAATACAGCTTCCGGATTGGGATACGCCGGCGGTGCAGGTGGAAACGGAATCGTAATCATCAAGTACTTACTTCCACCCGCAAGTACGCTGATCTCGATTCGGTAAATTAAGATTGACCCGTAGTAAATAACACCGCTTCAAATAACCTTCCAACAAGTATTACCCATGCCTAAAATAGCCATCATCTCCGTTGCCCACATCCATAGCAAAAGTTTCTGTGAAACCATCTGCAAAATCACCTCTGGAAAAGCCCCATACATCATCTGGGATGAAAACCCAGAACGTGGTGCAAAGTACGCCGCCGATTTCAAGTGTCGCTTCGAACCAGCCCTCGATAGGGTGATTGCGGACTCCGCAGTTGAAGCCTTCGTGATTTGCGCGGAGAACACGCGTCATCTTCCCTTACTACGCAAAGTCCTGCCAACCGGCAAGCCGACCCTGTGTGAAAAGCCTTTGGCGACGAATGTCTCCGACGTCGACGAAATCGTTTCGCTGGTTCGCCAATTCAAAACACGGCTTACATTCGGGTACTTCCAACCCTTCCTCGGAGCCAATCGAGCTGTCAAGCAGCTCATCGAAAACAAGGTTCTTGGCGAGATTACGCACCTCAATTTCCGCAATGCCCACCAGGCGGCATACGGTCGGTGGTTTGACAATCCGGATCTAGCCTGGTTCGTCGACCCCGAGCTTTCGGGCGGCGGTGCCCTCCTCGATATGGGGACACATGCGGTGCATCTGCTCCGCCATCTAGGCGGACCCGTCACCGAGGTTTGGGCCACCCTCAACAATTTTGCTGGTAACTATCCCAAGGTTGACGACTACGGCTTGATCATCATGAAGTTCGCGTCTGGAGCCATGGGTCGTGCCGAAGCGGGTTGGGTATTTACAGGGGGGCATCAAGGCCTCGAAATTATTGGCTCGCAAAAAAGCATCTGGGACAACGGCGGGCTCAAAATCGGCGGACCGAGAATCGCGGCGGAAGCCGTCACGCCACTCGACGACAAACCCACGTGCATCGAACGCCTGATTGCCGTCGTTAAAGGCGAGCTCCAGCAAAGCGAGATCGACGAGGATTTCGTCGCCGCTTGTGATGCCGTCAAGATCATGTCTGCGGCCTATTCTTCCGCCGCATCAGGGCAGTGGACGCACTGCTCAGAGTAGACGCGGCGTCTCCACCGCGTCTACCTCCTCCTACACGCGTACCGTAGCGGATGCCGGCCGTTTAGGGCTGGCTACTTGATCGTTACTTCTTTGCCTGCGGCCGCAGAGCGATAGAGACCGTCAAGGATCTTCTGAACAGCAAGGCCGTCCTCTCCCGAGGCATCCAGCTCAGTACCCTTCAGGCAACCGTTGACCCAGTTCTGCAACTTACGTTGAAAAAACTGCTCCCAATCTTGCTTGCCGACGTATACCGGCTTAGCATTTACCATCAAATCGTTTAGGTCCGTATAAATTTCAGCATCGTCCCAGTTGCATCCGCCCTTGGTTCCCATGGCGGTGAAATTCTGCACGTCGCTTTCTTTGATATGGGCAGCAAAGGACGATTCAATCTGCATGATCGCGCCATTTTCAAAGCGGATTTGACCAATGGCGAGATCCTCAACGGTATACGTCTTCCAGTCCCAGTTAGGCCATTGACTGCGCGTCGTCGTCGGCTTGTCGCCGAGGTATGTCCAGGTGTTAGCACTTGCCGCAATGGGTTTCGGGCAACCCATAAATTCGTAGGCAGCCTCGATGATGTGGACGCCGATGTCGATCAGCGGCCCCCCGCCCTGAAGCTCCTTCTGACCGAAGACGCCCCAATTAGGGATACCGCGGCGACGAAGCGCAAGAACTTTCACGAAGAGGATGTCACCGAACTGCCCATTTTCGCGTGCTTTTATCAGTGCCGCGGTGTTGTCACGATAACGCTGCTGGAAGCCAACTGACAGTTTTACGCCAGTCTTTTTGGCTGCTGCGATCATCTTCTCGCATTCTTTGGGATTCATCGCCATTGGCTTTTCAACCATTGCATGGCATCCAGCCAAACAAGCGTCGACGACTGGAGCGCAGTGTACACCATTCGGAGTGCAGACGTCCACGGCATCAGGTTTGATCTCCCTGAGCATCTGCTTCCAATCCGAGAACAGGGCAGAACGTGGGACACCCCACATCTCCTCCATCCGATCCAGGCGTTCCGGAAGAATATCCACGCCAGCCACGATTTCGACTTCAGGAATATTCTTGTACGCATTCAGGTGCGTTTGTGCAATACCACCGCATCCGATGATGGCAACGCGGAGCTTCTTGCCTTTAAACGCTGCTTTCTTGTTGTCAATTTTCGTTGATACGCTTTCAGCCATTTCGACCTCATCTTTATTTATTTGCCCTACCGTCGAAGCTGGAAGGGACTGTTTATGATATGCCGTTTTCGGCGTGTATTGAGTCGCTCCCCCGGAATCGGACGAACCGATCCGCGATCAAGGTGCGGTAAAAATCAACGTGTTGAAAAGATCGGGTTGGTGGAACCTCCGCCGCAGTCTGGAGGACGTACTGGAGAACCGACCCTCACCGGCCGTGAAGCGCGCAACGGTTCGTCCGACCATGACGCCCCACGTTATCTGGGTCAGGTCAGAGCCTGCGACGTCCAAGGATGTCTTCGGCAACGCGATTTCGATGCAGTAGGCATTGTCCGTTACCGTATATTTCCAGTCAGCTTGGCTACGCCAGTCCACACGCGGCGGTTCGATACGATCGACATAATGGCGCTCGTCGAGGTGACCCGTTAAATCAAACGTCATCTGGTAATACCCCTCATGATTGTGTTGGGTGTCGAGGAAAACTTCGATCGCATCCATCATGCCTGGCTCATCGCTCACGCGGCGGAGCTTCAGCGCCTCGGGGTCGTGTGCCACGACGCTGATGTAGACGTGCGTGTCGTCATAGCAGAAACGCACCTCCGTAGGCAGCGCCGCCGGCTCGCCGGTATCCACATCAAACAAGCCAGCGGCCTGTGCATCAGTCCACACTGCGTCATCCAGCTTACCGTCGATCACGGGCGCTGTGGCGGCGCGCACTGCCTTCAATTCTGGATTAGACGCTTTTAGCGCTGCACCCATAGTGGCAGTAAAGTTTGCGAAACCCACCTCCATCAGACCGATATAATAATCGCGGAATGCCTCTGCTGCTGGCGCAAACGGGGTGCCGACAGCTTTGGCCACGGCCGCGTTCGCCTTGTTCCGATAGTCGGCGAGCACATCTGTGGAGTAGATCTTCGTCCAATAATCGATTTGTCCTGCGCGAGCCTCTACCTTCGCAATGTTACGTGCTTCAATATCAGCATAAATCTCGCCGATACCTTCGCCCGCTGGCCCGTAGAAGCGCTCCAGATACTCCCGGAACAGAGCGCGCTCGTCCAGACTCGGATCGTAAAACAACTTCAACAACAGGTAACGATTGAACACTTCAAACATAATGGAATCAGCCATTTGCTCGCAGAATACGTGATTACCATGCTGCGCCATCACGCGTGCTACCCGCGCGTACATCTCGGGCGTATGCTCCGGCATCCCCACGTTGTCGGCATTGCGGTTGGAGGCCAGATAATGCTGCCAATAGGCTAGGTTGCCGTGCGTCAGGTCGGCCCACTTCGTTAACAGGGCCTCCCAGCGCTGAAAGGAATCCTTGTAGTAGAGTGACGTAGGATGCGTCATAGCGGTGAATCCGACCACCACGTTTGGCGGCAGTTTGGGCATGCTAGGGTACGGAATCGAGGAGCTGCCGTACGCGAGGCATACGATGTTCATCTCCGGCACCGCCTCTGCGCACTGCGCGACGAAGTCCCACACGAGCTGGGTATGCTTCTGGTTATAATACGGCGTATCCGTCGGGACCTTAGCGAGGCAGCTCGGACACGTGCAGGCTCGGAACCCATCGTTTGGTAGAACAGAATAATAGCGGCCGAACGCAATGTCGTACGACCAGTTGCGGTTGAACGGAAAAACCGTTTTGATTCCACGCTCGGATGCATCCTTTCCTGCCGCGTAGGCCTGGATGTCTGCGATGTTGTTCGCTAGCACCCCGGGATGCGTGTAGCAGAGGTGCCCGCTGTGCCCACTCGCCGCTACATCGCGCGTCCCGTCGGGCAGCAATGCAAAGTATTCGGGGTGCTCCGCGCCGAAACGCTGAGACCACTGCGTCCGCGCGGGATTGTGGTTGAGCGGGATGCGGAAGCTCTCCCCTCTCATGCGCAGTTCCCACATCCGGTTCTCAACGGGCGAGAACCCGATGGCGTCGCGCTCGCCGGGCATAATCGTGATCTTCTGCGCCTTCTTATTGTACCCCCCGACGCCACCAAGAGACCAGTAGCCGACCGTACGGGTGATGAAGTGCGGATTCTCACGGATCGTGTCAGAGAAGGTCAACGTCTTTTCCGACGGCACACGCTCGCCGAAGGCTCCAGGCAGGAACCAGCGCACACCGAATTGCTCAAGCAACCGATACACCCCGTAGAGCGAGCCGCGGTTGAAGGCCCAAGCGGACACGTCGTGAGTAATGCCCTTGGCGAGCAGTGCTTCGATGTCCGTATGCGGACCGGTATCATCGAGTCCCACGATGCACAGGTCGCCGTTGACGACCGTAATCAGGTAGCCATCGCGTTGAATGTCTGTCAGCGCCTCGGCGGGCAGCACGTCGCGGGCCGCTGGGCCCAGCCGAATGGACGGAGTACCGAACGTTGGCGTCTCGGCGATCGGCAACTCGGCTCCGCTTATCTTCTGTACGTAGGCTTTCAACTCCTTGGCGGCGAATTGCACGGTTTCCGGGGCGTCAGCGCCCGTAACAATCTGGGCCTTCGGGTGCCCAGCCTCCGTCAGCGAAAATGTCGCGGCTTGTAACATCGATACACAGAGGGCAGTCAAGGCAATGCTCAGTACTCGGGTCATGGCGGCTTTCTTTCGTTTTTAGCGCAGCGGATGAAAAATTCTTCAGGAAATGCACTCAGCAAATCATGAGGTCACTCGCTGTATATCAGTTCTTGAATGGGTCGATTTAACCCACTACGACATCACAAAAGCTACCTTAACTGTTCCCGAAACGCAAGAAAAATATTTCAGGTAATCGTAATCGGTCAGGCACAGGGGGCTGTGCCTGACCGATTACAGTCGCTAGTCGCTAGTGGCTAGTGGGAGCCTGTGCACATACACCTTTGCTACGTCAAACAGGCAAGGCCGTCGCGAGACTGCGCCGCGAAAAAACGATGGGACAACTTTTGCATCCCAAAAAACTTTGTCGAAGACAAGAGAAGTCTCACGCGAAGACGCCTGCCTGTGCAGGAACGGCAGACAGGCGAAGGACGAGCGAAGCAAACGGAGAACGGGTTTTCCAACCCGTTTTCGTACACGGGT
>CAZUAY010000229.1:1707-6367 GCA_964618405.1 uncultured Lentisphaerales bacterium | reverse complement strand
GAAGAAGGGAATACTATCTGCGACTATATTTCCGTAATTAAGATCTTTTAGTGAGTTCTGAAGATAGGCTACTAGCACTCACGACTAGCGACTAGCGACTGTAATCGGGCAGCCAACGGGGGCACCCCCCGTCACTGACCGATTACAAAAAAAGCAGATCAACGCTTCAGAATTTATTGGCAGGGTGTTCACTTTGCCATAGAGAATGGCGCCGCTGTACTCTTGTCTAAAGCCCAACGCTTTCTGGCGTCTTGACAAACAGGCTTGCTGTGTTAGTGAAGTGGACGCATGAGGGGCGGCTTTCGCTTCCAGCTATGGGCTCACCTGCATAGATAACCGTGGATGAAAGAAGGGCGGAAATTCTTTCACGGAATTTTTCCATATTCTTTCCGAATGCTGAGTTCCACGTCCTGGACGATTTGATTTCGAAGGCGTGTAGTTGGCGTGCCTGATCCAGAATCAAGTCGATCTCAAGTCCACTGCGATCCCTGAAGTAATATAAATCAGGAGAAAGCCCTGCATTGTAACGTGCCTTGAGTGCCTCGAGTACGACAAGATTCTCGAAAAGGCCTCCGATAAGCGGATCCCGGGCGATTTGATTATGATTTTCAATTCGAAGCAGATAAGCGGCTAGCCCCACGTCCGTGAAGTAGATTTTCGGGGACTTGATGAGTCGCTTACCGAAATTGTTGTAGTAGGGATGAAGTTTGAACACGATATAACTCGCTTCGAGTACGGAAAGCCAAGCGGCCAGTGTCGGGGACGAGACACCGATGTCGTTGGACATGCTTTCGAGATTGATCACCTGCCCCACACGCCCTGCGAGAAGGCGTACGAACGTTTCAAAAGCATTTTGATCTTTCACGTTGATGAGTTGCCGGACGTCTCGTTCGACGTAGGTCCGGTAGTAGTTCTCATAGAGCAATGTCGGCGGAATTGACTCATCATAAATCCTGGGCATGAATCCTTTAAATAGCCACTCGTCCCTGTCCATTGAAAATCCCGCATTGGCAAGTTCGGGCAAAGAGAGTGGGAGCAGTGTCAGCAAGGCGGTACGTCCTGCCAGCGACTGGGTGACTTTTGCCTGAAGGAGTGGCTGATGTGATCCCGTCAAAATGTATTGCCCACGCGCTTTGTGCTCGTCAACGAAAACCTGAATATAGCTCAGCAACTCAGGGGCATGTTGGACTTCATCGATGATCAAGGGGGCCGGAAAGTTAACAAAAAAAGTTTGTGGGTCTTCGCGTGCAAGCTGCCGCACCGGCGGCAATTCGAGGTTGGCGTATGAATAGTTTTTGAATGTCATACGCGCCAGCGTTGTCTTTCCCGACTGCCGAGGCCCGAGGATCGTAACAACTGGGAACAAGGTAGCGAGTTTTTCCAAATGAGGAGTAATATTTCGATAGATCATTGACGGTCTCCTTGTGAAGTGAAAACATTATATCATAAAATGTGCGAAATTAAAATTCAATTTTAATTTCGCATGATTTGAGTTTTTTGGCGCTTAGGACATCTAAATGTAAAGTAATACTTTCGGTTTAAACGTAGCTTGGCTTTTCGGGTGGTATTTTAGAGCAGCTAAAGCGAGGGGGCGTGCGTCGTGATTCACGAATTAAACATTGATTCTACGAATTGTTTAATGTGTGGAGGCGGCTGAGGTGAGTGGCGAAGGGTTTTTAACCGGAAGGGCGCGAAGAGCAAGATGTTTAGTGGAGTGGGTAGTTAGTGCTTCAATCGCGTGGGCACGGGAACCTGCGTTTAGTGCCGGGCAGCGTAGTGGGGCGAGTCACCGCGCTGGTTCCAGTTGACGGTTTCGCCGATTTTTTCGAGACGGTGGGCGAGGCAATAACGGCACTGCTCGGAGTTTTCGTCGAGGCAGGGCTTGTTCTCGTAGAGCTGGTAGTTGCGGCGAAATTCGGTGTCGGTGACGTTGGGCATCACGATGTTGGCTCCGGCGAGAATACCCTGTTCGCGTCCGTCATCCGCAAGAGCTTGCAGTGCGGTGGTTGCGGCGATGTTGACGTCGTGTAGGAACAGGCGGGTGGCGGAGATCATGTTGAGGCCGATCCGCAGATGGTCGGCGGCGTAGTCGGGTGTGAAGGGGAGATCCTGCCCGAGCGGTGTATCGTGGTGCGGGATGTACGGCCCCATGCCGATCATGTCGAGATCCATGTCACGAAAAAACAGGATGTCGTTGGCAAGGTCTTCATTGGTCTGACCTGGCAGACCGCTCATCACGCCACTGCCGACTTGGTAGTCGCAGTTGCGCAGCAGGCGCAGGCAGTCGACGCGGCGTTCGAAATTGTGGTTCGTGGGATGGAGTTTGGCGTAGAGCGTCGGGCTCGACGTTTCAATGCGCAGCAGATAGCGATGCGCCCCGGCGTCGCGCCAGCGTCGATAGGTGTCCTCGGTTTGTTCGCCGAGGGAGAGTGTGACGCCGAGCTTGCCGTCTGACATTTCTGTAATGCGCCGCAGAATGTGTTCGATGAATGCGGTGTGCGCTTCGGATTCGATTTCGCCAGATTGCAGCACCATGGATCCGTATTCCATGTCGATGTTGCGCTGAACACCGCGCAGGATGGATTCCTCATCAAGCTGAAAGCGCTCGACCTTGGCGTTGCCTTTGCGGATGCCGCAGTAGAAGCAGTCTTTGGAGCAGACGTTCCCCATCTCGATGATGCCGCGGAAGCTGACGATTTTGCCGGCATGCCGACACTTAACTTCGTAAGCCGCCTCATGGAATTTTTTCAAGTCGGCGGGATCGGTCAGAGAGAGCAAATAGGCAAGCTCATCGCGCGACAAGGCGTGGCGATTCGCTTTTGCTCGTTCGAGAATGGCTTCAAGCGACATCATTCGGCGCTCCTGATAATGCCACCGCCGAGGACGACTTCGTTTTGATAGAAGACGGCCGATTGTCCGGGTGCAACGCCAGCAATGCCCGTGGCGAAACGCGCTTCGTAGCGTCCTTCACCGAGCGGGCGAACGGTTGCGCCTTCCAGCGGCTTACCGGCGGAACGGACTTTAATCTGGACATCCATTGTCGTTTCCGGCGGGGGAATAGAAGTCCAGTTGCAAGTGTCAGCAATGAGGGAATGACCGAGCGTGCGTTCAACGGTGCCGACGACTACTTCGTTTGTGCAGGCGTTGAGCTCGACGACATAGAGCGGCAACGGATGAGCGATGCAGAGTCCTTTGCGCTGCCCGATGGTGTATTTCCAAAAACCGGTATGTTGGCCGAGAATTTTTCCGGTTTCATCGACAATGTTTCCCGGGCGATCTGGCTCGCCGATCAGTTCATCGCGGTCACCGCTATAGAAGTCTTGGCTGTCTGGTTTGTCGGCTGCGTTGAGGGCGTTTTCGCGTGCGATTTGACGCACTTCGTTCTTCGTGAGACCGCCCAAAGGAAAGAGATGGCGCGCCAGTTGCTCCTGCGAAAGTCTGTAGAGGAAGTACGACTGATCCTTGAAAGCATCGACCGCCCGGAGCAGGCGAGAGCGCCCGTTTAAGGTGTCGGTACGCGCATAGTGGCCCGTTGCGAAGCGATCGAAGGCGATCCCTTCTGCCTTGGCCAGCTCAGGAAGAAGGCCGAACTTCATCATCGCGTTGCAGCGCACGCACGGATTTGGGGTACGCCCCGCCATGTATTCGTTGCGAAAGTGCGAGACGATGAGATCGTCGTATTGGCTGGAGCAGTCGAAGGTGCGATAGGGGATGCCGATGCGGGCGCAGAGTGCCTCTGCTGTGGCAACATCTTCATCCTCTCCAGAACCAAAGCAAGCATCACGGTCGCCGCCAGCATATTTGCCAGGACGCCAGATTTTCATGGTCACGCCTGTGACCTCATGTCCCTCGTTTTTGAGAAGGAGCGCCGCGACCGAGGAATCGACGCCGCCACTGAGACCGACTATTACTTTCATGATGTGAGGCGATACAGTATAAAGTGACGGGAACGGGAAGCACAAGGATTTTTTTAAAACAGCCGCTTCCTTTGGGAAGAGCAAACAAAAATGAGCATAAACTCAAGTTTCCGCTCTTGTCAAGATGCATCACCTGACTGCGGGTAATCTTTTTTAACATCGCTTGTTGAGCATACGCCATGCATTGGGTCCCGGGACAATGTAGAGCAGTTCATATTGTGCGGAGTAGAAAGTACTTCAGACTTCTGACTCCTATTTTCCCCGAGACACTAATCAACGCTCCACAGCATCTTGCGACAAGATGCCACCGCAAATCCAAAAACTGAGTCATTCAGTCCGATTTTTAGACGCCTGACCCGAATTTCTCCTTCAGACGTCTTTACCCTATTCCCCTTACCTGTTTTTCCTCAGCAAATCGTCGACCAATCCGAGGTTTGGACTAAATCCCGAGGGATTCTCTAACGCTGGCAAGAGAAGTTTTTGGAGCATCCCATTCTTCGGCTCGTGCCGCTTTCAGGCATTGCAAATCATCTGCGTCCTCAAGGGCTTCCTTGATAGAGAGAAACTCCTCGTATGTCAGAATAACAAACGCCTTTTTCCCGTCTCGTTCGAGGATGTTTGGTTTTAGATTAAGCATGGTCCTTGATGGCCTTTGGTTTTAATACAACGGTAAATTTCATAGCACTGAAGTCTAAAAAAGTGGGGATTAACAACCTCAATTTCTCATCTGACGAATAACACTC
>CAZUAY010000229.1:0-1607 GCA_964618405.1 uncultured Lentisphaerales bacterium | reverse complement strand
GGGACCGCGCTAGCGCCGATAACCTGAATGTGTTGGTTCGCCAATTATTTCGTTTAGACCTTCGATAATTTGGCTCATCTCGTCATCTGATACATGGCCCATGCTCTTTCCAAGGCGCTCAACGGAGAGTGTTCTGATCTGGCTAATTTTCACCCATGTGGGTTTGGGCAGGGAAACGCTTGTGATTTCGATGGACAAAGGAAAGCCCGCTTTCTGAGGCTGACTTGTCAGCGCCATTGCAATCACCGTACCTGACCGATCGTTAAAGATCTCCGGGCTAAGAATAAGTGCTGGGCGTAGGCCGGCCTGTTCATGTCCTTTGACCGGATTCAAATCGGCCCAAACAATATCGCCTCTCAATATTCTGGCCATGAGGCGACCTCCTTCGACATGCCTTCCTCGGCCCAAGCCTGTTCCGCTTTGGAATCAAGTTTTTCGCATTCACGGGCTAGCCGGTTTACAGAAAGACGCTCTATCTTCTCTCGGACAGCCTCTTGAATGGCGCGGCTACGGTTAGGGAATACATTCCGCCTAACAAGCCGGTCTAGATCACTCAGAATGTCTTGCTCAAGTGTGATCGCTATTTTTGCTACAGCCATAAGAACTCCTTTGTGTTTGTGGTATGACTATACATCATACCGCTTCGTATGACAATCTCTATTTTGCACCCAACGTCAGCCCTTCTGTTTCGGATCGTCAGCGAATTCTTGCCATGGCCATTTCATCATCTCTCCTCGGTGAACGTCAGCGTTGAGGCTGAGGCGCGCTAGCGCCGATAGCCTCGGGCGCGTGGTTGGCCTTGCTCTGTTGCGAATTTTCAGTTGGCGGAAAGACGCCTTCCTTGCCCGGTTGTGCATCCCTCTCAGGTGTCCAAGGTATCGGCACCGATGGACCTTTGGCACTGCTCATCTGTTTCTTCGCATCACCCTCCCACCTCTTGCGCAGGAGGTTAAGGGATTTGGGGACTGGCGGACTGCTGTCGAAACGTTCAAGACGCACGACCTCCCCGATTGGCTCCACTTGACTGTCCCTATTGAACACCTCCAAGTACTCGTCATACGTTATTGTGCGCGGGTTCTCCTGAACTCTGAAACCGGCTAGGGTGTTGGTCATGCCCGAGTCAAGAAAGCATCTGTAGGAAAAATTACGCACCACGTTTGTCACGATCTCTTGCCCGACGGAGATGCCGTTCACGTTGCCAAGTTGCAGAACGGCATACCCCTGCTTGTCTGCTCCACTGGGCATTTTCTGACTAGTTCTGACGATGACCTCATTTGTCCCTGCCACTTGGACAACAGTCGCGATAAGGGCTATCTGTACCGCAGTCGACCGATACACGCCGGGCACGATGGGTGCTCCTAGCGGCAGAGCCGCCGGTACCATTTTTTCTTTCTCGTAGCGGTATCGCCCCTCGATATGCTTCGAGTAGTACTCGCGTGTGCCGGGAGTTGGCTCATTCGTTGCCATCATCTGTGCCAACGCCGTCAGCACCTGCGTTCCGAACACTGCAAATACGATCATCCGGTTCATCTCTGTTTCCTCTCTTCATTGCCCAACGTCAGCGCGCACCCTCCGAAGGGCCCGTCCGCGGGGCCGAAGGTAGCGGT
>CAZUAY010000228.1:0-6422 GCA_964618405.1 uncultured Lentisphaerales bacterium | reverse complement strand
TAATAACGTAAGATCGTAGGCGGTCTGACCGAAGTTTCCCACTTGGAAATTGGATCTGAGTGTTGGCTGTTGGAAATTGAGAGTGCAAAGAATGTCAAGCGTCTAGCGACTAGCGATTAGCGACTAGCGACTAGCGACTAGCGACTAGCGACTAGCGACTAGCGACTAGCGACTGTAATCGGTCAGGCACAGCCCCTGTGCCTGACCGATTACTCAGATACGCGTCTGTTGCGCGTAGAGGCGAGAATAAAAGCCACCGGCCTTCACGAGTTCCTCGTGAGTGCCATACTCGGTCATATAGCCGTTCTCCAGCACGAGGATGCGGTCGCAACGCATGGCCATGGACACCCGCTGCGAAACAATCACGGCGGTTCGCTGGTGCATGAGCTTCGAAAGCGCTGCTTGAATTTTTGCTTCTGTATTGGCGTCGAGCGCCGACGTGCAGTCATCGAGGATGAGAACCTTTGGATCCGTCAGTAACGCACGCGCAATCGAAATTCGCTGACGCTGCCCGCCTGATAACGACGTTCCCTTTTCGCCGACAATCGTTTCGTACTGAACTGGGAGTTTGATGATGAATTCATGACAATCGGCAGCCTGTGTCGCCGCCATAATCTCGTTAGGGGAGGCGTCTGGGTATCCGTACGAAATATTATCGCGAATGGTGCCGCTGAAGATCTGTGCTTCTTGTGGGACGACGGCCATGTCCGCGCGCAAGGAATGCATAGAAACCTTGCTCAGCGGCACATCATCAAAATAGATCGCTCCTGCCGTCGGCTCGTAGAGGCGTGCGAGAAGGCCTGCCAGCGTCGATTTGCCTGCGCCGCTCGGCCCCATAATACAAACCCATGAACCCGCGGGAAGCTCCACGTTGATATTATGGAGCACATCGGGTGCCTCGCTTCCGTACGAAAAGGAAAGGTGGTCGATCTTGATCCCGCGGGTTAGCGGCAGCACGAGCGGTATTGCATCAGGGTCTTCCTTGATCACGTTCTGACTCTTGAGTATGTGTGAAATACGCTGCATGATGACAAGCAAATTGGAAAAGGAGACCGTGAGGTTCGTTAAGTGGACTACGGGCGTGAATAGGTTGGCAACCGCGCTCGTCACAAACATCATTTCACCGAGCGTCATGCGGTTATCCAAAACCTGAGAGGCGCAGTAAACGAAAATTCCCTGCGTCGTCAGCGTCGAGACCAACTGCGCAGATCGGCCAACCGAAGCACTGACCTGCTGTTGCTTGATAGAATCGCGTTGCATGACGGCTGAGAGCCGGAAAAAAGTCACCGCCTCGATCCGTTCCCGTCCATACGCGAAAATAGCCTTCATGGCATCGAGTTTTTGTGAAGCAAGCCCCCAAAGACACGCATTCGAATGGCGGATTTCACGGTTGTAAACTCTCATTTTGACGCGACTCGCGCCCATAGCAAGACTGTAAGGAACCATCGCTAACACAACGAGGATAGCGCAGACCCAGTTAATTTTCAGCAGAATGCCAAACCCGAGGAGAAACATCAGCGACTGCGATACCAACGTCTCGGTATCCATCACCAATCGGTCACGCAACACGTTGACATCATTAAGAATTCGCGCCATGAGACGACCAGGAGAGGTTGACTTGTGGTAGATACTCGACATAGATACAATCTTCCGGTGAACATCGTCGCGGAGATTAATAGACAGATCGTGACCGATGCTGTGCCGCATGAGCACAACTTGGCGTATCGCGCGATTTAGCAACACAATCGTTCCAAGATAGAGAGAAAAGATGAACAGCAGCCGCCCGGCCGCATTCGCTTTTCTCAATCCCCGATTCTTGCTGTGTTGCGCTTCCGACGCACTCCCCATCGTGCGGCGTTGCGCCGGCACTGGATTATCGCCCTTCGCATTCAAGGACTCGGTTCTACGTGGCGGAGCCAAGGGAGAATCTAGAGCGGAAAGTCGCGTCTGGGTCTCGCGAGCGGGCGGTGGCGTCGTGGCCGTGACGTTGACCATGAGAATATCGTCAACGACGATCTTGCTGTAGAAGACCATCAAGTAGACCGAGCAGGCATTAATCGTTGCCACGGCGATGTAAATCGCGAGTTTGACTCTCATCGGCCACATGTACGCCCGAAAGAACTCCACAGCCAGCCCAAGGGCTCCTGCGCTATCGTGCTCTTCGCGCGGCGGACGATAGGGAACATCGCGCAGCGTATGGCGTGGCGGACGCTTCATCCGAGGGGCACGATCAGTCTTCTCCTTCACTGATAACCCCCTTCCCAGAATGCCGCTCATAGAGTTCGCGGTACTGACCTCCGTCGATCGCCATCAACGTTTCATGGCTGCCCATTTCGACGACGATCCCATCATCGAGAAGAATAATTCGGTCGGCGTTTCGAATTGTGCTCAACCGGTGCGCAACGATAAACGACGTGCGACCGGCGAGGAAGCGCTCCATGGCCACTTGAATTGCTTGCTCCGATTCACTGTCCAATGAACTCGTCGCCTCATCCATAATCAAAATGGCCGGATTTGCCAAAACTGCGCGCGCGATCGAAAGCCGCTGCTTCTGACCGACCGAAAGCTGGACATTGCGATCACCCACAATCGCTTCGTAGCCTTTGGGCATTTTAACGATGTCGTTGTGGATCTCCGCAATTTTAGCGGCGTTGATCACCTCGTCCATAGTAGCATCTGGCTTGGCGTAGCGAATGTTCTCAGCAATGCTGACCTGAAAGAGAAGCGACTCCTGGAGGACAATGCCGAACTGCCGCCGCAACGTCTGCATGGCCACGTGCTTCAAATCATGACCGTCGATCCGTACCGCACCCTCCTGAACATCGTAAAGTCGCATGAGCAGCGAGAGAACCGTGCTCTTCCCACACCCGGTGGGTCCCACCAATGCTACCGTCTCACCCGCTTTGATGTGGACATCCATGTTCTTGATAATCATCTTGCCGGGATCGTAGAAAAAGCTCACGTTGTCGAAATCAATATCCCCTCTGACCTTGTCTTCAAACCGATAGGCGTTGGGAATATCCGTAATCTCCGGTCGCTCATCTAAAATCTCGAAAAGACGATCGGCCGAAATTCTGACGTTTTGCAACTGCTCAGCAAGTTGCGAGAATCGCACCGCCGGCCACAAAATTTGCATGGCGTAAGCCGTGAAGGCCACCACGTCGCCGTACGAAGCGGCATCCCCGAGCACCATCGCACAACCTAGAAAATAGACGCAGATACGGCCGGTGTCTTGAAGGAGCCCCGTGTTGATATTGAAATCAGACGAAGCCGACCAACCCGTATAAAGACGATCCATCACCGCTACGGACTGTTCATTAAACACACTCTGCTCCCTACTTTCCGCTCCGTACGTCTTGACTGTCATGTTGGCCACAAGACGATCCTGAACTCCACTCGCGAGACGATCCTCAGCCTGCCGGACACTGACCCAAGCGCGTTTGATCCTGCTGATATTGACATTATAATTGGCAACGAAAAGCACCAGAATGATCACGATGGGGATTGCAAGACGCCAGTTGATATAAAGCGTAGCAGCCACAGCAAAAAAAGAACAGACGAGGTCAGAGATCACCTGCACGGACCCCACATTGAGCATCTGCTGCATCACCGAACTGTCGCCCATAATTCGGTTCGTCAACTTACCGGTGCTGTGCTTGGTAAAATAGCCGATATGAAGTCCTAGCAAATGGCGATAGACGGCCATACGCATTCGCAACACGAAGGTCTGCCCAATGTAAGCAACGCCAATCACCTGGATATAGCTAATCAAGGCATGGAGAATCGGAACCACAATCATCATGACGGCAAGCACGGGAAGCAAGGCTCTATTCTTCTCGCCAATCACTGTGTTAATGGTCGCTCGCGTGAAAAGCGGAGGCAACATCGCCAACACCGAGAGCACCGCCGTCAAGAGAACCAGGCCTAGGATCTTCCACTTAAACGGTGCAATAAACGGCGCCATCTTGCGCATCGTATCGCCCGTAGACCGATCTTGGTCGGTCCGTGCCGTTTTGATCGGCGGTTTCACCATTTCAGCTAAACTCCGTATTCCTGCAGGCTGATTTACGACAACCAGCGAGAAAGATGCTCTTGGACAAAATCATCGTCGTTCAAATGTGGATAGGCGGCGTAGACCCGATCAATTTCCTCCGACTGCCCCACAGATAGGCATTCGGCCGGATTCAGGCACCAAGTGCCGGGCATCAGCCCCTGTCGACGCAAAACCTCGTGGATTCCCGGAATACACCCAGCATAATTGTTGGCTGCGTCAAAAAAAGCGGCGTTTGCATCAGTCACCTCCACTGCACGCGTGAGCCACGCCTGCGGAATAGGCTCTGCATCAGAAACCTGCCGATGGCATTCTTCAAGTAAGCGAACCGCCTTGTTCGTCCAAACAGCCCAGTGCCCAAGAAGGCCCCCTGTGAAATGCGCACTTGCCACGCCATGGGATGTTTGGACACGATAGGTCGTCAGCAAATCAATCACAATGTTGTCGTCATTACCCGTATAAAGCGTGATCTCTTTCTCTCGGCCGGCATCGCAGACCGCCCGAACCACATCCAAGGTCTGATAGCGATTGAAGGCTGCAACCTTGATGCCTAAAATGTTTGGAATCTCGGCAAATTCGCGCCAAAATGCATACGGAAGGCGACGTCCGCCAACCGATGGCTGAAGATAAAAGCCAATCACCGGCAGAATTCCGGCAATCTCCCTACAGTGGGACAAAAGTGCCGGTACATCTGCATCCTTTAAACTCGCCAAGCTGAGCAAGCAGGCGTGATAACCTACTGACCGAGCGAATGCCGCTTCCTTGACCGCCTGAGCTGTCATTCCGCAGACGCCCGCGATTTTGAGCAGGTCCCGCCCAGTGGCTTTACAGGCATCATCGAGCGTCTCAGAAGCCAATTCGAGAACCGGCTTAAAAAGCCCGAATTCGGGCTTCCTGATTTCAAACTGAGTGCTGTGAACGCCGACAGCGAGACCCGCCGATCCCGCCGCCACGTAGTAACGGGTCAGGGCCCGCTGATGTCGTTCAGAAAGCTTACGCTGTGCGGTCAAAGCCAGGGGCTGCGCAGGAATGACCCCGCCGCTCCTAAATTGGTCAAGTACGGCTTGGGGAATGTCGTTAATCATCATAGCAAGAACCTTTCAAGTTCAATAGCGGCCATCCGCAGCTTCAAAGTGTGTTGGCTTACCGAGCGTGCGGCCGCCTCGCCGAACCCAGTCTGCTGTCCAGCGCAAAACTTGTTCCAACGGAATCCGTGGAGCCCCAAAAAGACGATGCGCACGCGACGCGTCATTCAGATACGCCTTGTCTCCAACTTCGCCACTGAACCGGACAGGCTTATCGAGGAGCTTGCCCAGAGCTTCTGCTGTCTCGACGACCGAGAGGGTTTCTGGGCCTGTTAGATTCAGCACCGTCGCGGGCGATGAACACAAGTCCAAGGACAGCAGCGCCTGATTATTCGCGTCTCCCTGCCAGATCGCGTTGAAGTAGCCGACAGTCCGATCGACGGGCCGTTCTTCCCAAATTGTCGTCGCCAGATCGTGAAGAACACCGTAACGCAGATCAAGCGCATAGTTCAAACGAATCAGGCAAATTGGAATACGGTGGAAACGGCTGAAGTAACTGAACATGCGTTCACGACCAAGGCAGGATTGCGCATATTCCCCCACAGGATCAGCAGCATCTAATTCGGTGCTTCCGCCTTGCGCACGCGAAACAAGGGGGTAAACGCACCCGGTCGAAAAAGCCACGATCCGACTTGTCGAAAAATGCGAGCAGATATGCGCCGGAACCAAGGTGTTCATCGCCCACGTCAACTCCTCCTCGCCCACCGTACCGAACTTACGTCCTGCCATAAAAATAATATTTGGCACACACGGAAGCATCTTGACCGCATCCGGATCGAGCAGATCACAACGCAACGGAATAACGCCCAGCGTCTCCAGCGCTTTCCAAGCGGACTCGTCCGTGAAACGGCTGACACCGTAAACGTTCCGCGAAATACCCGATTCTCGAATCGCGTGAACCGCCGCCGCACCCAGGGTAAGCCCCATTTTGCCCGCGATGCCTAAAATCATCACGTCGCCCTTAAGACGACCCATCAACGCAACAAGCTCTGGATAGGGCCTCGCCAACAAGGCGTCAAGCGCCGCATCCGTCTCAATCAATTCTGGTAAATCCATTTGCCTCCTCATTGAACCTCCACTGTATAGCTGAAAACAACTAACGAGTTAGTATTCTATTCTAAACCCTGCTAGGAAGACAAGGTTTTATAATTTTCAGGCCGTAATCGGTCAGTGACGGGGGGTGCCCCCCGCTGACTGCCCGATTACAGTCGCTAGTCGCTAGTCTCTAGTCGCTAGTGGCAGAATGTCATATCAGCAGAACTCACGAATTTTTTGGGTTTCCCGTG
>CAZUAY010000227.1:0-6429 GCA_964618405.1 uncultured Lentisphaerales bacterium | reverse complement strand
GTCGAGCCTCCGCGAAGTCGCCTGCCTGTGCAGGAACGGCAGACAGGAGGAGGACAGGCGAAGCAAACGGAGAACGGGTTTTCCAACCCGTTTTCGTACACGGGTTGGAAAACCCGTGCTCCGTTCATTGCGACCACTGCTTAGCGAAAATCGAGTTATAGGCAAGCCCTGTTGGCGGAGCGACATCGGAATCGGGGGCGGTATCGGAATCGGGATCGAAAGGATTCGGAATGGGATTTGGACACGAGAAGCTGGATGTGTATCGCGCGACAATCGAGTACGTGGGGTGGGTCTATCGATTCTGCAGGGCGCTTTCGGCGGCGGAGAACGCGAGCCGCAAAGCCTTGCTGGATCGCATTGTGGCGATGCTGACGAAACTCGGGCAACGAGGCTACGCGGTTAACGAGGACCAAGCACAATACTCAGTGGGGGTCGATCCCGATACCGATATCGACCCCGATTGCGATTACGGACGCGGGGACCCGCATCGCTCCAGTTCTCGAGTGAAACAAGAGACAGGCGCTTAAAAAATCCGGCCCACCTCCTGATTGGCTCTCCTATTCCCTTCTCTCTGTGTCTCAAACTCGCTGTGTTTAAACCCCAAACCCCATCACCCACATACTTGCCTCCCGGTCGCTAACCGATTACAGCCAAAATCGGGCATCGGCAGCAACCAGGGCCTCCCCCGACAGGATTGTCGGGGTTACTTGCTCGGATTCGTTTTTTCAAAACACGCCGTGGCAAGGTGTCCACCCAGCCACACGGCAATGCTCCACCATAATCTTGAAGAAAATGTCGAGATTATAATATTGAACGTGAGGCACGGCGTTACTCTACTGCATCTATTACAGATTGATTTTTAAAGTATTTTTTTCGCACTTGTCCCTAGATTTCCGTACTCTACTACGTGGCGGATGTAATGTTTTAGGCTCGGCCTTCTTGTTTGATGGTGGCGAGGAGGACGGTGTCACCAGTCGATACGGTCGAGGCGGAAGATACGCTCTTTATTGAGATCAAGATCGTAGGCCGAAAGTTAGCACCCCGAATATCCTCGAGTTTATCCAGGAATGCTTGTGAGCTTCAGTCCGACGGCGTTCAGAACTTTTATGACGGTTGCGAGTTCTGGATTGCCTTCTTTTGACAAGGTCTTGTAGAGACTCTCGCGCCCCAAGCCTGTGCTTTTCGAAATTTTCGTCATCCCTTTGGCACGTGCGATGTCGCCCAGTGCTGCGGCTATCAACGAAACATCACCCTCCTCAAGAGCACAGGCTACGTATGCGGCCATGTCCTCTTTAGTCTTCAGATGTTCTGCGGCATCCCATGCGTATGTTTTTGTTTTCATAAGTCTTCCTAAATTGTGTTTGAAAGTGATATGGCCCTTAAAATGTCATTCTGTTGGGTTTTCTTATCTCCACCTCCTAGCAACACCAAAAGTGTTTCGCCCTTTTTGATGAAGTAAACTCGATATCCGGAGCCATAATCAATTCGAAGTTCGGAAACACCTTTTCCAACGGGCTTGCAATCACCAAGATTGCCAAGAGACATCCGACGAATTCGGATCAAGATGCGTGTCTTCGCCATCTTGTTTCGAAGACGAGCGAACCACATGGCATATTCTTCTGTTTGACGGATCTCAATCACATACATACCGTATCATATAAGATACACGGATGTAAAGTGCGGATAAACCGTTCAACGGGGAGCTCAACGTCAGCGCTGAGGATCGGCGAGCTTGCGAGCCGTATCCTCCGGCGCTTGATTCGGGTTCCTCTTCTCGTTCAGCTCAAACATAACGCGCACATTGGCTCCCACACGAACCTTGCCGCCAGCGTCATCCTGCGTCACGCCGGTTTGATCCGCAACGATGTTCAGCCCAGTTTCCTCCCATCGACTTGATCTCTCCTCGATGAGAATTGGCAGACTAACCTCCATGCCGAGCGCAAGAGCCATTTCGGATGCCTTCGTTCTGGCGGCATGCAAGGCGAGGGTTCGCGCCTCCTTCACGATCTCGGTCCGATTCGTTGTCATCCAATGGCACGACTGAATCTCGACTCCTGGAATCTGAGCAATGCCGACGGCAAGATGTTGTTGCTGTGCCACCGCAAAGGACTGGAACGTCAGGTATGCCTCGGCGTTGAACGGTTTCAGCTTCTTCTCCAGGGCGTTGTACGTCCGACTGAGTCGCGGGTTATTAACTTCGACATTCTCAACCTTTTCGCCTTTCTTGAGGAATGCCTTGAGCTGGGAGAGGGCCTGGTCATTGAGGGACTTCGCCTCGTTCATCGAGTCGGCATAAGTCGTGATCTCCAGACGCCAGTTGATGCCATCTGGGTCCACGGCAACCTCAGCCGAACCGTAAACGTCGATGCTCCGCGTCGGGTTCCCCGCGAACGAGGTCCCAGCTAGCAGCAGCATTCCACTCTGTGTCTAAAACTCTCTGTGTTTAAACCCAACTCGGCACAGCCGCCTCACACGATCTATTGTCATGTTTCGTCGTTTACGTCCCGTTTCAACGTGCAGTCCAGTTGCGAGTTTACGAGTCAACTGGAACGGGTTGTTGACTCCATGTTTTTTTATGTACGAGCTTGGCAGAGGCAAGACGGTTAAGACTAACTCCAGCTTCACCCGCTTCAATAGAAAGCTCTCTGTGCACTTCAGGCGGTATCCGAAGACCAAGTCACACGATAGGTATATTTATCATTCTGAATCGTTTTCATTATTCAACCTTTCAATCGCTCTCAAAACTTGTTTTACTTGATAGGCTTTTGCTTTGCCCTTGGCGTTTTGAATATAGTATTATTGTCAACAGTCAACGATTAGCGTTCATCCATTAAGCGGCAAAAACACTACGCAATGCCGACGAGAGAAAGTGTGGCACAAAGACAACGGCGGCGCAAGGGATAAAATATTGTTGAACGCCTGCCTGTGCGTGTACGCACGCAGACAGGGAACCGTGATGGGGTCGTCGCCACCGCTATAGGGTTTGAATGGCCTTCGGTGGGTTATCACCTTGAAAAGCAAACATCTCTCGAACATTTTTCATCAAACACAGAGCCCAATTACGCGGACAGTCTATATCTGTCCGGCTTTCAATGTCAATTCGGGAACGAGGGAACGAGTCAACGGACTTGACTCGCACCCGACCGGACCCTCTCTTAAAAATTCGGCAGAAATCTCAGAGAACTCACATCAGGCGGCTGGATGTCGCAAGACAATGACCGGCAAATATTATTAAAAACGTCTTCAAACTTGTCATGGATGAGAGATCGCTGTAAAGACCTGTTTTTGAGGATGTTTCTGGCGACGCAAGGAGTCCGGTGGCTGTATAAAGCTTTTCTTGAATCAATTTCTGGCAGAGGACATCGTATCGCTGCAAATAGGACGCGGACTTGAATTCGGGCAAGATCGGGAAATGCCGTGATTTGTCTTTTACGGGGGCACGAGATGCAGGTGCGTCTTCAACCAACATCACCCATCCAGCAAACGGAGCCGGCCGCTGCCCAAATGCCCCTTCCCGATAGGCGACCCAGAAATCATGAGCGGTCCCAATTGCCTCTTCGGTGCGGTTGTTGAAATTGTTACTAAAGGATGGACCCACTTGGCTTTTCAATTCTATGGCCGCCACCAATTCGCCTTTGCAGGTAATCAGAATGTCCCAAAGCTTTGTCGGACGAAAGAAGCCGGGCAATGTGAGCACTGCACGATCCAAATGAATTTCAGCATTCTTTAAGCCATGTGCTTTTGCAACAGCGACAATCAGCTTGGCGAAGCCATCCATGTTCTTTCCCGCCGTGACCTGACTCCGAGTCCCCTGATCGGCAACGCCTTTGATTTTCTGGTTCTCGCCTGCTTTCTTTCTGCTTTTCCAAAACAAACGGACTGCTTTCTTTGCATCATCATCAAAGTTGTCTAGTTGGATGGTCATGGTGTCTTACCTTTCGTAAACGTCGTAATCGTTTTGACCTCGTCCTCCGAGAGGTCGTAGAGTGCATACACGGCCTTGTTTCTGGCTTCCGAATCCTGCTTGATCCCTGCCTGAATCAACGCTCTCTTAATTTCGATAGGCACATTCTTCCAGAGGGGAAGATGCAGGCGTCTCAAATATTGAGCCTGCAAACGGAGACATCCGCTACGCATCGGAGTCGAAAAAGAACGCATGAGAAAACCAAACAGATCAGACTGAAGCACGGCTTGAAGCGCCGATAAATTCCAATCATCGGACGTGATGTAATATAGGTTGTGATGCGGATAATACTCGCCCTTGTCATACACGACACGCAGGGATCCGTTGATGTCTGGGATCAAGAGCTTTTCTTGCTTCAGCAGCTCTGGATAAATTCGATCAATGGTGCGATACCATTTATCCGTCGCCTTCTTGGCACAATGCCGCGCACAGAGAATCGCCTGATGCTTCATCAAATAGGCGGAGAGCCTCGGACGCGTCTTCAAGTCGACTAACCCGCCATCCGGAGCAAACGGGTTAACGACCCAATGTCCAGACCAGACGATCTTGCCCGTTTTAAGATCCCCATGCATGATCAAGGGGAGCTTGCAGTCCGCTTCGACATCCAGAGCCTCTGCGGATCCAATAAGAATCTTATCTGCACCGGTTGCAACGCCGATTCCTACCTTGCATCCTGCATCTACCAAAAGAGGATAGTCGAGCTCAAGCCGTTTGATCAGATTAACCCGATGGACTCGGTCGATCACCCACGGTGCAGTGCCATTCGTGACATTGTCAATCTCGTAAATCGGCAAATCATTCGGAATGGTTTTTGCCATCAAGGCGATCGTGATCTTCTGGAGCGCAAGGCGCGTGAGTTCCGGGCGCTCCGCAATGCGGGTCGCCCCCCCTGCTTCACGGGCAATAACGGTAATGGCTGGATACGCGGTCACCTTGGAACAGAAGGCGTCGGTATCCACCATGTCGACATGGAATCTTAAGTGGTATTCCTTGGCAATGAATCCTCTTAAGGGTCCACCGTATTTGTTTTTTATCCAACGGTCGGAACAGATGAAGCCCAGGACACCCCCGCGTTTCAGAAGCGTCAAAGCCCGCTCTATGAACAAAACATAGAGGTCTGCGCGGTCATAAAACGTTGCAAATCGTGCGCGATATTCCCTTTGCAATGCCGCAGGGATGAGTTCTTGTCGTACGTAGGGGGGATTTCCCACTACATAGTCAAAGGAGTCCTCAAATGGCTTCAAAAGAAAATCGCCCTGATCGAGCCAGTGACCCGCCAGCATCTTCGCCTCAGCGTCCGAGAAGCCTTCTTCAAGCAACGTTTCCATCACGCTGCACCGCGTCGCTGAAAAGGTTTCCTGGTGGAGCTCAACCGCCCGAATAGCATGCGCAAACATCGACACCTCCAGATGCTTACGTGTTCCGTGTTGCGCTCTCCATGCACCCAGCAACCGCCTGATGATCGCCTGCAAAAACTCGCCACCACCAAACGAGGGCTCCAAAACGGTGTGCATCCAAAGCGGTTTGTCCTCTGTATAGCCGACAAGGTCCAGAATAAAGTCAACAACCTCGGGACGGGTGAAGACAGAATCGCGGTTGATGTTTTTTTTCGCGGACGCCATGACCATTACTGCATCCAAAACCTGACGCGGCATCAGCTCGTCGGCACTGAAGGGCAACAGCATCTCCTCCGGCCGTACTTTATACGCTCCGCTAGGTTCAGCGATCTTCAATCGCTTTTTATTTGCCGCACTCGACTTCACGGTAAGCGCATCCACGGGTTGGCGATCAACAACCCTTTTTGTTGCATGCTTGTCTTGTGCTTTCGGTTTTACTGGCATATCGTGGAGTCAGTATATCACATCCCATTGGTTGCCCCCAAATGAATATTGGACCGCGCCCATTTTGTCCGCCAACGCTGCGCAAGCGATAAAATCATATTATTCTGCGGCACGCATATTATGCGGGCGGCACCCGCCTGTCCCCGAATTTTTCTTTTAACCCTCTTTTTGCACTACAGCAGATCAACTGTTACTGTGCAATAAAAAGGTTATCCCATTTTCAGACGCCTGTCCCCTAATTTCCACGAGATGTGCTGTTCTAAGGTATGAGAGTGATAAGGCCTCCAGGTACCCTTACTCGAATCGTGCCATCGCGCTTCAGAGTAACTGACATCCTTCCGAGGCCAAATGTCTCTCTCAGTTTATCCATAGCGTCGGAATCACTGTCCGCTCGATAGGGCTTCTCAGGCAACTGGCGGTCGATGAGATGTAGATTCTTCGCCAGCAGTGTAGCAATGCCTGTCCCCAGTGTCTTCTCCAGCGGCACTGTCGCATTTGCCTTCAACATCGCGAGCCCACTTTCTGTATTCTGTTATGGTTCATAACGCCACGGCTGAGGCGCCGGTATTCCGTCGCCTCGGGCCGATGGTTCTCCTCTCGGGATATTTAAACTGAAACAGGTAC
>CAZUAY010000226.1:0-6434 GCA_964618405.1 uncultured Lentisphaerales bacterium | reverse complement strand
GGCATCGACGAGGAACAGGCCAAGAAACTCCTTTCCTTCACTTCAAAAGGTTCGTCTTCACATTCCGCCTGGCTGACCTTTATGTATCCGCGTTTGCAACTCGCGAAGGGATTGCTCTCGGACGATGGTGTGATTTTCATCTCGATCGATGACAATGAAATTGCCCAACTGAGATTGCTTTGTGATTCGATTTTTGGAGAAGAACGTTTTCTTGCGGAGTTCATTTGGAAGAGTCGCCAGAATAAGGACAACCGAAGTGTGACGGGAGTTTCTGTCGACCACGAATATGTTCTTGCTTACGGCGGAGGAATAAGCGGTGCAGTTCGTAAACAGGAGGATTATACGAATCCTGACAATGATCCCCGAGGTGCTTGGGCAAGTGCGAATATGGTAGGGTTAGCGACCGCCGATAAACGCCCCAATCTTCACTACGAACTTGTTGACCCGGAAACAGGAAGGCAATACGCATGTCCCTACATGGGGTGGCGATATGGTCGAGAGAGCATGGATAAATTGATTCGGGAAAAGCGAATCATTTGGCCGCCATTGCCTACTGGCCGTCCTCGGAAGAAGGCATTTCTATCGGATATGGTATTACAAACCACTGGATATTCTTCACTTATCGGGACGAACATCTATACCCGAGCCGGGACTGCTGATATTCTGACACTATTCGAAGCTAGGGTTATGGATTTTCCGAAACCCGTTAAGTTGGTTCTTGAACTGTTATCACAAGCATTCCTAGAACAAGACGATATCGTCGTTGATTTTTTCTCAGGCTCGGCCACGACAGCTCATGCAGTTATGGAGGCGAATTTGGCCGACGAAGGTGATCGTCGCTTCATTATGGTTCAATGGGCTGAAGCTTGCAAAGGAAACAGCGAAGCTTTCAAGGCAGGCTACAAGACCATTGATGAAATGGGGCAGGAGCGCATCAAGCGGGCGGCGAAGAAGATTCGGGAAGAGAATCCGCTGTTTGCGGGCGATCTGGGATTTAAGCATTATACGCTGAAAGAGGTGTCGCAGAATACGCTCGATAAGCTGGAGACTTTTGATCCGACAGGGATCATAGAAGACGCTACGGTGCTCGATACCTTCGGGCGAGAGACGGTGTTGGAAACGTGGCTGGTGCGGGATGGTTATGGCTTTGCAGCGGATGTGCAAGCGGTGAAGCTGAAGGACTACACGGCGTACTGGTGCGGTCGCCACCTGTATCTTATCGATCCGGGATTTACACAAGATGACGTGGCAGCGTTGTTCAAAAAGTACGATACGGAAGGCGCATTCTCGCCAGATCATGTTGTGCTCTTTGGCTACAGCTTCGTGGCATGGTCGGTTCGCGAGATGCTGGAGATCAACCTCCGTCAGCTCAAGGATGGTGCCAAGAATCTACAGATCAACATCGACACCCGTTACTGAGGAATTTTGGAATGGATCTGATTCTCCAGCGTGGTTTACCCCATCAGCAGAAGGCCGTCGAGGCAGTGGCAGGCGTTTTCAACGAGGTGGCGTTGATGCAGCCGAAAGACGCGTATTCTCATGCCAATCCGACTTTTAATTTGCTCGATGTGAAATTGGCTCAGAACGTTGCAGCGGCTAAGACGACGTATCTCCGCGAGGACGAGCGTGGACGATACGCGAAGCCGGAGAAGTTCTTGAATCTTGATGTGAAGATGGAGACGGGAACGGGCAAGACCTACGTTTATGCGGAGACGATCTTCAGGCTTCACAAGCAGTATCATTTCAACAAATTTATAATTGTCGTTCCGACGCTCCCGATTAAAGAAGGCTCGAAACAATTTCTTTCTGATCCATACGTGGCTAAGCATTTCCGGGATGCTTGTGGCTACGGAGCGGAAATCGAACTGTCTGTGCTCGATCCGCAAAAGGCGAAGAAGGGCCGGAAGTATTTCCCGGGAGCGGTGCGCAATTTTGTTGAAGGAACGAATCTGAGTGGAGACAAGATTTACGTCCTGCTCACGAACATGCACCTGCTCACGAACGCGAAGTTGCTTAAGGAGGAATACGACTCGGAGGCGATTGGGTGTTATCGTCCGTTCGACGCCATGAAGAAGACCCGCCCGTTTGTGATCATCGATGAACCGCATCGTTTCTCGAAGGGGCAGCAAGCGTATCAGGCCATTGAAACGGAGTTGCAACCCCTTTGCATTATCCGTTACGGCGCGACCTTTCCTGAAGTGGTGCGTGGCAAGGGGAAGAACCGTGCCACGGTGAAGGACTACAACAATCTGCTCTACAATCTTGATGCCTGTGAATCGTTCAATCAGAATCTCATCAAGGGGATTGCGAAAGAGCATTTTGAGCCACCGACAAAGCACCAAGAAAAGGTCAAGATTGCAGCGATCGACACGAATGAATCGGTGACCTTTCGTTTGCTCTCCGCCGGCAATGAGACGAAGACCTTTACGCTTTATAAGGACGATGCGCTTTCCATCATCAGCGAGGATTTTGGGGCGCTTTCGATTTCCAAGATTGGACGGGGCATCGTGGAGTTTTCGAACGGTCAGGAGAAATCGAGCGGGGAGGAGTTCAGTGTCGACATCTATTCCTCGTCGTACCAAGAGCAGATGCTCAAGCTCGCGTTGGAGCGTCATTTTCAGACGGAACGCGAGAATTTTACGCGGCCGTTCAAGATCAAGACGCTGGCGCTTTTCTTTATTGACGACATCACGTCTTATCGCGACCCGCCCGACGGCTCGGACAAGCGTCCGTATTTGCGAGAGACATTCGAGCGCTTGTTGCGGGAGCGCATCGAGCGCGAGCTCGGGGCGCTTGGTGAAGCGGAAATGCCCGAGTATCGGGCGTATCTGAAGGCGAGCAAGGCTGATCTACGGGCTTGCCATGCCGGCTATTTTGCGCAGGATCAGAACGAGTCAGATGAAGGCATTAGCAAAGAAATCCAAGAGATTCTTGTGGGCAAGAAGCAACTCCTTTCGTTTAAGAGGCCGGATGGAAGTTTTAATACGCGGCGTTTTCTGTTCTCGAAATGGACCTTGAAGGAAGGCTGGGACAATCCGAACGTTTTTACGATTACGAAATTGCGGTCAAGCGGAAGCGACAACAGCAAGATTCAGGAGGTTGGGCGTGGGTTGCGGTTGCCCGTTGACGAGTACGGGAACCGGATTTCGGATACAGAATTCCGATTGAACTACATTGTCGATTTTACCGAGGCTGATTTTGCGGAGAAGCTGATCGCCCAGATTAACGGCGAGAGGCCGACGGCGACAACCCTTTCCGATTCCATCCTGACAGAAGTGGCTCATAAACTCGGCGTGTCTGCCGATGATCTCTTTGATACGCTTCGCAGTAAGGGATATATTGATCGGCATTCCACGATTTTTCCGGCGATGCGGCAGGCGTTTTTTGAAGAGTATCCCGCTTTCCTTTCCGGTGTTGTGCCCGGCAAGGTGCGCGACAACAATAAGAACAAGCCCAAGACGATCAGCATTCGTCCGGCGGTCTACCAAGAGTTGAAAGAACTTTGGGAAAAGCTGAACGAGAAGTATCTGATTTATATTGAGGCGATTGCGTCTGAGCAATTTCTTTCCATGCTCGTGCACTTGTATCAGGGTGGCGAGTCCTCCGTTTTCAACGAACTGGTCATCACAAGTAAGCGCGAAGTGGTTCGTGGTGAAAAGGGGAACATGATCGTTGTCGGCGGCGATGGTGTGCAATACGTTTACGAGAAGCAGCTCCCGTACTCCGACTTCCTGCTACGCTTGTCAAAGCAGACCAAGCTTGCGATCACGCTCCTGCATCACTCGTTTGTGAAATACGTTCAAGATGGCGGAAGCATTGAGCAGAAGCATTTCAATGAAACGACGCTCGTCAACATCGCGGTGGCTTTTGATAACTGGAAGCAGAAGGAACTGAAGACTCGATTCACCTATGCCAAGGCGAATATTGATAGGCGAGAAACCGCGATAACGGATTCAAAGGGCAATCCTATTGGCGTGATTGCGCAGGGGCTGGTCGGCACGAATGTGCTCGACGGGGAGCCATCCATCAAGTATCTCTACGATGTGATTGCGTATGATTCGCCCTTGGAGAAAGAGAACATCACGTCATCCGGCAATATCGACGAAGTGATCGTCTACGGCAAGATTCCGAGAAAGAGTCTTGCCATCCCGACGATCATGGGCGGCACCTACAGTCCAGACTTCATGTATGTGATCCGGCGCAGCGACGGGGTGAAGGAACTGAATGTCGTGATTGAAACCAAGGATGTCGAAAACAAGTCGAATCTTCGGGAAGAAGAGCAAATGAAAATCGATTGTGCCAGAAAGTTCTTTGAGCAGATGAAGATTGAAGGCTATCAGGTTGAATTCAGAACCCAGCTCAACAACAAGAAGATGAAGCAAATTCTTAACGACGTGCTTGCCGTTGATGCGGATGCAGATGCTGACCGATTACAGTCGCTAGTCGCTAGTACTGATCGCGGACGATTCCGGCCTCGCCGAGGCCAGCCACAGGGGGAAGTAGCGAGTTGTGAGTAGCGAGTTGCGAGTGACAGCAATTGCGCCCGTGGGGAAGGGCGCATCCTCGTTCCGTTGACCTGTCCGTTTGGATTTGCTCAGAGGCACCCCGTTTACTCGAAAGCGGCGTCGCGCGGAATACCGCTTGCCGCCGCACTCCAAAATCGGCCATCTTGGAGTGCGGTGACAACCGAAGGGCGGCACCGCTTTTCGCATGTCTGTCGGCGGCGTATGTCTTCGGCTTGCAAACCCATCGCCTATGCGAGTCAACGGAACGGGGATGCGTCCGTGGGGAACGTGGGGAAATTGCTGAGTTGCAACCGGTGGCATAATTTGATAGATTTCACTCAAACGGAGGATTTGATGAAGCATTTTATTGGAAAGAGTGTTGCAAGCATCATGGCTATCGGGGTTGGTTGCCAAGCGTGCGCCTCGGATGACACAGGGCGTCTCTATGTCGGAACCGCTCGGGTGGATATCTCGCCTGACCAACCCGTCATTTCGGCGGAAGGCATGTCTTTTCGTCTGCCCGACACCTTGCCGGAAGTAAAAACCCCACCGACAAACCTCCACGATCCGCTCTATGCGCGTGTTATCGTGCTCAAAAACAGCGAAACATCCCTTGCAATCGTCAGTCTCGATCTCCAGTTTTTTTCTTCTGAAAAAGTAGTCTCAATGGCGAAGGATAAATGGAAAGTTGACCACGTGATTCTCAGCAGCAGCCACACGCATTCGGGAATGGTTCCGAGGGCGATCTGTCCAACGGACGGAGGCTGGTCGTGGGCTTTCGTTCCATCCGATCCCCGCGAAAAGCTGGATTGGCCAGGCCTTTCGAAGGACCCTTGGTATGCGGCTACCGAAGAGAAGATCGTCGCCGCGATCGGGGAAGCGATGCAAAACCTCTTTCCGGCTCGGCTCGCCGCAACGGAGGGACCATACGAAAGTGCCTACTTGGGGCACAATCGGCGCTTTGTTCGACCAGACGGCGGCGTGACCATGATGTGGGATAATCCGAAGCGGCTTTCCACGGAGCCACGAGACTCAACTGTAGGGGTCATTCGGATTGAAGACGAGACGGGCAAACCGCGTGCGCTGATCGTGCATTATGCATGCCATCCCGTGACCATGATGGGGAACTCCATGATCACGGCAGATTTTCCAGGTGCCATGGCGGACCACATTGAAAAGGAACTAGGCCCAGACTGCATGGGCATGTTCCTCCAAGGTGCCGAGGGCGATATTGACCCATTTGAGATAAGCTTGCGCGGTGATCACGGGTTCAACATTGTTGAGCAATCCGGCGTTGCGTTGGCAAAGGCGGCACTACGCATTGCGGCGGACATGCCCCCGCTAAAATCGATAAAGGCATCCTTAAAAGTCAAGGAAGAGACACTGGATATCCCTTATCGCACAGGGAACAAGTCCACCGACGCGCGCATCATGACCGTCGTCATCAATGACACCCTCGCGCTTCTCGCGATACCCGGCGAGCCTTTTGTTCAGCACCAACTCAATCTTCGGGAGCAATCTCCTCTTCCGCATACGTTTATGTTGGGGCTGGCCTATTGCGGAAAAGGTTCGCCCTGCTTGGTCTACATTCCGACAGTGCAAGCCGTCAAAGAAGGTGGATATGGCGCGGTTGAAGCAAGTTTTGTTGCAGCCGATACTGGCGACCGTATGGTCAATGCGGCGCTAGCGGCCATTGAGGAATTGGCGAAATGAAGAATAAACAGTGAATTTGGCATGAGCGACGTAATCGGTTAGCGACAGGGGGCATAAGTTCCGATTCACAGGGCAGCACCCTGCGGTCCGCCTCTTATCCTCCACTGGATGCGGTGTGAAATGTAGTGTGGCACAGACATTCCTGTCTGTGAACAACACAGGCAGGAATGCCTGTGTCACATCGGCTCCTTGTCTGAATGACCGCATTGTCTACCG
>CAZUAY010000225.1:0-6468 GCA_964618405.1 uncultured Lentisphaerales bacterium | reverse complement strand
TGCTGCCGCCATGATCGGCATTGTCCGACACGTCGCAGTCCTCCATGGTAAGCAGGGTCCCGTACGCAGCGACGCCGCCACCGTAGCCGTTATTCGTGCTGTTTGATCGGCGCACATTGCCCACGATCCGACAGTCGGAAAGGGTGGTGTTAAATTCTGTTTGGTCGTTCTTCCCATACGTATATATTCCGCCAGCATAGCAGTTGGTGGCAAAATTCCCGGCAATCACGCAGCGTTGTACGAGCGCAGTGCCGGTCGCAATTGCGCTGTGTAAGAGATAAATACCGCCACCGCCAGCACTGCTCGCGTACCCGTTGGTGATGGTCAACCCATCGAGTTTTACAACGGAGCCTGCAGCCGTAAGATTGACGTATATCCCTCGGCGGACACCGCCGCCATCAATGATGATTGCATCTGCTGGGACGTCCGTGTCGCTCCGTAGCGTCAGGGATTTATTGATCGACACCACATTCGCTGCTGTACTCGTGTACGTTCCTGCCCGAACCCACACGGTATCACCTGCCAGTGCAGCGTCCACGGCCGTCTGAATATTGCCGGCGGCGTTGGCCCAACTTGACCCGTCACCGGTTCCGCCCGCCGCCACATACTTATCGGCGGCTTGGGTTGTGGCGGCTCCAAAAGCCGCCAAGCTGATCATGAGGCTTCGGAAAATCGTTTTCATTATTTTTCCTTTTCTTTTTTCTACGAAAAACAGAAACCATAATGATGGTTTAGCGGCATCCCGTATGAAAATACTATCGAGCTTGAGTCATAATCGTTCGCTACTTGTATTTGAGCATTTTAAACTCAGTGTGATACTCAGTATACCGTATTTTTTGACTAATAACTAGTGCTGTAGTCTCATTCTTTTGTTTCCAGGTCGCATATTCCCATTTCGATGCCACAGGATCTCCTCTTCAAAATTCCTTACCGCGTAGAAGTCAAAGCGACACCAAAGAAGACGGCTCGCCACAGCTCATCACCAGTCGCTAATCGATTACGCAAAAGACAGAATAGATTAAGTGAGGACGTTAACGGGTGCTTTAATCTTTATCGCTCGTCCAGATTCTGTTCCACCAACTGCGACGCGCTGGGGCTTCGGTAGACGGTTCCGTCGATGGGGAGGCTACCGGTTGGTTATCCGGGCGCTCTGTCAGCGACGGCGCCTGCCAAACCACGGCGGAACGCCGTCGAGCCTCCTCAGCTTCATCTGAGGAAAGTAGCTTCGCCTGTTGTAGCCGATGGGATTCGCGGACTGCAGCTTGTTCTGGACTCGGCAACGGCACCGTGATCGTCATGCCTTCCGGATAGGGCATGCCGGGCCTAAGCTGGAAGATGGGTTGTACCAGCTTTTCTGCCGCAAATCCCTCCTTATAAACGGCACAAGTCAGATTGACAGTGAGCGACCCGTCACGTTGGACATCCCAGCGGATGAGACCAACAGGTGCCCACAGTCTCCAATCCTTGTGGACATACCTGCCAGGGGTTTCTTCAAAACTCTCCTGCGCGATTCCAATGTCAATTTTCCGAATCCTTTGCTGACCAACACTTCCAATCTTGGATCGTTCCCGACGTATCGCGTAGTGGACTGTAGCCGATCGTACAGGCGTAGGGGGTTGTACCAACGAGCCGCCCTGGTCCGCCAGCCGCATCGAGTGCATAAATTTTGGTGGGGCCTGTCGCACAGTCGATTGTCACGCTTGTTTGGGCACTGGCGCGCGTCGGATTCTGAAAAATCACGGTCTTCGAATACGTACGATCCACCGGCGCGGTTTTCCAGCGGGAAAGGCGTTTCTTCAGATTTTCAGGAAACACCCAGCTTGCGGAAAACATCTCCTGCTCGTATCCTTGTTTTCGGAGAATCAACTCAGGAATTTTGACGTTTAAAAAACCGTCGCTTGTTTCAAAAACAAAGACAGATTCCGCCGTTGAATGGACCTCCCACGAGCCTTTGTCCTTAAAATTGAACAGGCCACTCTTTTTTGTGTACGTCAATTGTAGGGGCAAGGTTAAGGGAGTTTTTCCGAGCAATTTTTCTCCGCCTGTTGCTTGTTGGAGGAAAACGTCGGATCCTTCGGGGTCTGAATGAATGACAAAGGTGAATGTTTCACCGGTATCGCGAACGGGTAGAATTGGATTCTCTGTTAATGGCCGCCGAAAGGTGTGGCATCCGAATAAAGTCAAAACTCCTACGAGGGATATCGCTCTCATTATCGTCTTCATACTGAGACTCCTTATTATCCGTGTGTTGGTTTAAGTGGTTATCCGACACGCGCATTCTCGTTGTTAAAATTAAAACCGATAGCCTGCCGAGAATGAAAAGTGAGGATCTCCCTTTTCGTTTCGGCGGTCTCCTTCGAGTGTTTTGATTGGCGTCGCAAAATCAAAGCGAACGGGAAATTCTTCTGCCTGAATCAGAATGCCGATTCCCCAGTTGCTCACTGGGCCGTCGCCAGAAAAATCGTAGGCATCGAGGCCGACATCGCCCATGTCGTAATAGACGGCAAGGTCGAGCCATCGGATGAGCGGAATCCGATATTCTGCCGTCGACCACCAAGCGCTTTGACCGCCGATGGGGCGGCCTTCTGCATCGAACGGGGAAACGGAGTTATAGTCAAACCCACGCAGATCGCGACTGCCGCCCAGGAACGTACGCAAGGGTAGCGCAACGGTTTCCGTATCGCCATACGGATCAACGCTCTTAACGCCAGCGCGGAGACTGAGCACATGCCGAAAAACGGGGCTGACAAATAGGCTAGCACCGAACTCTGTTTGGACGAGATCGGCATCGCCACCTAGCGCTTGATTGCCTAGGCTGAGATTCCCACGCAAGCGTACGCCTCGTGTGGGGCGAATCACACGATCGGTGTAGTCGGCGTTCCAGCCGAAAACCCACGCGGTGACAAATAATTTCTGATCCGATTCGAGCAAAAGAGAGGGTGTTGAATCGGTGAAAGGCTCTAGATTATAAACTTCATATCCTGTTACGGCATAGCCGGTAGAAAACATGTGGTGCCGCCCCACGGGGTGACTAAACAGCAGGTTGCCTCCGTAGGTTCGCTGGTCGTAATAATCGCTGATGGCCTCACTATCCTCATAGAAGCCACGTGTGTCCATGCTCCATTGCCCGTCGTAGAGCCGCGGGTTGCGAAGCCCGACATCGCTTCGTATGGTTTCCGATCCCCACGTAAGTCCTAGACTGCCCTGCAACGCCTGACCGCGGAATGGAGGCGTCAACGCGAGATTGTTTTCCATGATTTTGAATTGAAAGGCCATGCCTTCCGACTCGCCGTACACGACGCCAATTTCGACTCGGCCCGTCTTCCGTTCAACCACGTCGACGACCAGATCGAAAGCTGGCTGGTCTCGGCCACCGAGATAGTGCACGGAGACTTTAGAAAACAGCGGTAGCGCAGACAGTCTAGCGAGCGTCTCTTGAATTTCCTCCGCGTTGAAACGGTCTCCTGATTTCAGGGAGATTTCGCGAAGGACGATGCGGTTGCTCGTGTTTGTGTTACCCCTAATAATAATATCCCGTAAGACGGGTTTCACGCCGATCTCCGCCTTAAACAGCAGGTTGATTTGTGCGTGCGCATCATCCCATTCCTCGCGGCCTTCCACCTTCGGGAAGGCATATCCCCGCTCTTGATAATAAACTTCAAAGCGCTGAACAGCTTCTTTCACACGCTGTCGTTCGAACCGCTCTCCCGTCTGAATGCCGATGATTCGCTTTAGATCTGCCGCCTGTGGCTGTTCCTCTAAGTCGAGGCGAATGGCGCCGACGGAATACACGGGGCCTTCATGACGGATAGGCCACGTGAGCCGGAATCCATCTAGAGCCGGAATCCATTCCAGAACGGATTCATCAATTTCGACCGCCGCATATCCCCGGTGTTGATAGTAGGCGAGGAGCGAAGCCCTATCCTTTGCTAATACTTCTTCAGACCAAGCCCCGAGGCCCAGCCAACGAACCACAAATCCCTGCCGCGGCTTTAAGCGAAGCTGTTGCTTGAGGTCTCGCTCAGCGATCGCTTTATTTCCGACGAGACGAACTTCCAGCAGTCGGCCTTGCCGGCCCGGGTCGACCTGAAAAATTAGATCGTGACGGCCTTCCGCCACCGATGTCGCACGCCAGCCCACGCGAGCCAGAGGATAGTCGCGACGGCGGCAGGCGTCCCGCAATCGCACGGCGGCTTCATCCACATTTTTTGAGTCGAGCGGTTTGGCGATTGGCACGGCAACAAGTTCTAACGCTTTCTCCTTAGTAAAAGGGAGCGAGCCTTCGAACAAAACCGCACGGATGCGCAGCGTCTCGGCGAAGGCTGTTCCTGCAAGGAGCAAAGAAAGGGTTACCCCAAGGAGCGATAACCCTTTCACGAGTGGTTTGGCTTTTGTGCCAATCATTGAATTAGAACTCGAATGCCGCCATCGCACGGCCAAGGACGGTGTCCTCGGTGGAGACGGCGACACCCGCGTTTACGAAGACACGCTTCTCTGCCAGCTTGCCAATGCCTAACTGGTGGGTCGCATTCACGCCGAGTGCGCCTTCGCTCTCGTAGAAGCCCACGCACGCATTGACGATCGTCCGGCCAGGGGCCGACGGTGTCGCCAAATTGGCCAACGTGGCTGCGGCAGCAATGCCACTGTAAGCCTTGTCACGATAGTCGTGTAGGCGACTGTCCAACTCGGAGATGGCCACACGGTTTTCGTTGATCATCACACGGTTGTCATTAATCATGGAGCGGTTCCGACTAATGTTAGCCGCATTGCGGCTGACTTGTCGCTGAACATTTTGCACCTGATCCACGTTGGCTGCGTCTGTACCGTTTATACCTGGCGCCACGTTCGTGATGCGACGTTCGGCTCCTGGGGATCCGACGCTGACCGTGTTGTCCTCGTTTGCAACGCTATTTTGACCCAGCGCAACACTGTAGTTGCCGTTAGCAATGGCTCCGTCGCCAAGTGCTGTCGTCTGAGTGCCCAATGCCTGTGCACCGACGCCAACCGCAACGGAGGAGGCGGCAATTGCGCCGTCGCCGATCGCAATGGAGGAGGCGGCAATTGCGCCGTCGCCGATCGCAATGGATCCGGCCGATTGTGCATCCGCATTCATGCCGATGGCGATCGAGCCGGGGCCTTGCGCTTGAGCCGTGTCGCCGAGGGCCACTGAGCCATCGCCGGAAGCAATAGAACCGATGCCAGCCGCGAAGCTGCGATCACCACTGGCGGTGTTCGGGCCGATGGCCATGGCATCGACTCCTGATGCAATGGCATTCTGACCAATTGCAGTCGATCCTGTGTTCGCTTCGTTGTTCTGGCCGAGAACCCAAGCACCGTCACCGGTAACCGTGTTGTTCTGGCCGAGCACCCACGCATCGTTGCCTGTAATCGCGTTGTAATCGCCGAGCACCCACGCATCGTTTCCTGTAACGAGGTTTTCATCGCCGATGATGCCGCCATTGTCGCCGTCAAGGTCGTTTCCACTTCCATTGACGTTGTTGCCGTGGGCACTACCGCTAATCGTATCGTGAAGGGTGTTGTTATCGCCCGTAACGACGTTCTCACCGCCAGTGATGCTGTTGTCATTGCCTGCGACCGTGTTGTCGTTGCCGTCAACATCGTTCTCGTCCCCAGTCACTTCATTTCTATCAGCAAAGGATTCCGCACTATTGTAGAGGGTGTTTCGATCACCGGTGACTTGGTTGTCATCGCCCGTAACATCGTTGTCATCACCGTCGATCGCATTGTTATTACCTACGATCGTATTGTACATGGCGGCGCTGCTCTCGGGACCGTCAGGGGTATCGGTTAACGTGTTGCCATTACCTGTGACGCTGTTCTCGCTGCCATCGATGGTGTTGTCGTTGCCCACAACGGTGTTCTCCCAAGAATAGGAGTCAGCGCTGTTGAAAAGCGTGTTGTGATTACCTGTGACGTTGTTCTCGTCGCCATCAACAGAGTTATTATTGCCTTCGATGGAATTGTCGTAAGCGTAACTGCCGGAAGCGAAGACATCGTTGCTGTCGCCAGCGACGTTATTTTCAACTCCATCAACGTAGTTGTCATTGCCGATTACACTGTTCTCGTCGCCAATCACCGTATTGCGGAAACTTTTTAGCGCGTTAATGTCGCCTCCAGACGTGAGTACGACCGTTGCTCCATCCCAGGTCAGTTCATCTGTAGAATCGACACCAATCCGATTGTCGTTGCCTTTTTTAAGCATCTCTGAAACAGGAAACAGGAGGGGTTTGTGTCACAGTGTGACATTGCTGTCAATGTTCTTTCATTATTTTTTTTATTTTTTTTTGCTTGCCGAAACAAAGCGCCCCTCCAGACCTCAGAAAACATGACACCCAGAGAGCGTCAGGTGCTTCAATTTTTAGTTTTTAGAAAGTGCTTGTAACGACCGGAGCGGGGACATTCCTGTCCCCGACACGACGGGTTTGGCCCCTCCGCTCCTTTGGTAGC
>CAZUAY010000224.1:1235-6492 GCA_964618405.1 uncultured Lentisphaerales bacterium | reverse complement strand
TTGATAGCACAGCAGAGCAGATCTCAGGCGTCACCCCCGCAAAATACTTTCACCCTCCCCCCGATGGCTGACCGATTACCGTACGATGTAAATTTCGACTTGATGAATGCCGCGCGAAAGTCCACTATAGAAAGCAAGTTTACTGTGCGTTAGCACTGGCATGTTTCGTTCCGCCAAATCTCACCCGATCGCTCCTTCCTTCCAACCGGAATTTTTTCAGCATGACACCTTGCATTCCCTCCTCTTTTCTTCTTCAAACCGCTATTACCGCCGCAAAGGCTGGCGCGGCATACGCTGTCAAAGAACGCAGTCGCAACCAGGACGCCAATCTCGTCACCAACCACGACGTTAAACTGAAGCTCGATGTTGAATGTCAGCAAGTCATCACGGCCCTCATCCTGCGTGACTTTCCAGGTCACTCGGTTCTGGGCGAAGAAGATGACGAACACAATACGGTCGCGGCCGATTCCTACGAGTGGATTGTCGATCCCATTGATGGCACGGTTAATTTTTTCCACGGCAGCCCCTACTGGTGTTCATCTGTTGCCGTGCGTCGCAATGGCGAAATGCTCGCGGGTTGCGTCTGCGCGCCAGATATGAATCTCGTTTTTGAAGCGACCGCAGATGGCCCTGCGAAACGTAACGGTGCAGAAATTCACGTTTCTAAAATCGCAGCGATAGAGATCGCCATCGTGCATACGGGTGCCGACAAATCAGCGTCCTCTGCAAGTCATCCATTTCGGTTTTTTAATGCAATTGCCGGCATGGTGCAGCGTCCGCGAATCTGCGGTGCCGCCGCGCTCGACATCTGCATGACAGCCGCTGGCGCTTGTGAGGGCTATTTTGAACCGGGCATCTACCTCTGGGACATCGCCGCGGCAGATCTCATTCTTCGGCGCGCAGGTGGCACAGGAACAATTGTGCGCACCTTCGGAGGGCACCGTCTCGCGTATCTGGGCTCAAACGGGCTCGTCCACCAACTCCTCCTGGATAAAATTGAATCCGTATTTTAAACCATTATGAAAATAAACATTGTTCGTAAAACTAAATTTGGCAAGATCGGTCTCACCGAGGCGAATGGCGCCATTGTTCGCCTTTGGTTACCCTCTGAAATCACGGGGCAAAGTGAGGACACTGCCACGCCGCTGATCGAAAAGGCTTTTCAAGAACTGGACGAATACTTTAAAGGGACTCGTCGTACGTTCACAATTCCGATAAAACCCGTCGGCACACCCTTCATGATGTCCGCCTGGCAAGCCCTGGTCGACATCCCTTATGGCCAGACGGCGACGTACGGGGAAATCGCAACCCGCATCGGGCATCCTGGCGCTGCGCGAGCAGTCGGTATGGCTTGCAGTCGTAATCCCTTGGCACTGTTCGTACCCTGCCACCGTGTCGTTGCGACCAACGGCCTCGGCGGTTTCCGTGAGGGTCTACCCATGAAAAAGGAGCTCCTCGCTCTTGAGGGGGAAAGTATCGTTCTACTCAAACATCCGCGTTGAAACTGCGAACCAGGCTGATGGATGGATGAGATAGAAGTGGCAAACCTTCCCCGTGAGTTTTTCGATTTCACTGTGAAGCCCTTCATTCACCGAATTCATTAGCCCCACCAGTAATTCACCAGAAATCTCAGCAAAGGGGATGACCCCTTTAACCTTCATGAATTCGATGGGTAGTGTCGTGAGCACTTCAACAGGAATCTCGAAGAGTTCTAGCGGAATCGGTGGAAAATTACTCGTCTTTTGCATGTCCTCCAACGCCGTCGCCGTATACTCAGGATGTTGCTCCTCAAGTAGCCCCAATGCCGATATAAGGATGGGAATATCCGTAAGAGGATGATCCATAAACACATGCAAAAGGCTCATACAGATCTCTTTGGGGAGAATGCCACTATCCTTCCATCTCCAAACAATTTCAATTTCCGCCTTCGCCGCTTCGCTCGACCACGACTGCACGCCCGCTTGCTGCATATCAAGCTGAATGGTCGTGGAACTGACGTCTTGCTCGGTCTCAAAGAACAGGGGATTCCCATCCGACCCTGTACGCTGCGAAGGGCCAATCTTCCCCTTGGCGATAATCATCTCGGCAACGCGAGCAGCCGACATCGCCTGAACGTTGCCTTTAAAGGATTTGAGCTTCTCCGCAATCATAGCGGCATGCTCCAAATCACCCTCCTTGAGGAGTGCTTCAGAAAGCTTGATGAGAATCGAAATTTGTTTCTCGACATCGCCCGTTTGCTCGTACGCAACGGCAAGAAACTCCAGCCCGGTCCGGTCATCCGGCATCGTCTGAAGCATTTTTTCGAAGAAGCCAATCGCTTCAATCAGTTTAGGATCTATTTCGGGCATAGTGTTGTTTGTAGCAAAAAAGAATGACTATAGACCATCGGCCATCGTCTTATCAGGACTCCGTAATTCGTAATTCATAATTCGTAATTCGTAATTCATAGCTCATAATTCATAATTCGTAATTCGTAATTCGTAATTCGTAATTCGTAATTCGCCCTCGGCGACTAATAAATTACTCGTCACGGTAAGGGCGTTCTTTTTCAAACTGGACAATTCGACTCTTCAGACTTGCCGCATTAATCATATCTCCCTTGTTGACATAAAGGGCCTCGGCTCGTTTGGAAATCTCAATGGCTTTTCGGAAATTGCCCAGCTCGGCGTATGCTGCGGCTACCACAATAAGATAATCTGGATCTCGATCTCTAAGGGCGGCACTCGCCCGCTCCGCCAGCTTAAGCGCGGTCTTTCCATCGCGAATTTCGGGGTAAGGTGACGTACACAGGAGCCAAGCCAATGTCATCTGATATTCATGATTCTTCGGATCGGCTTCATAGGAAGACTTCGTCTGCTCAAAGAGGTCCCGCGCCAGGGTCAGACTACGTTGATAGGCCTCCTCCTCCGCCTTCTTCTTAAAATCGAGAGTAATACCCGCCAATTTAAACTTCGTTTCAACGTCAGCCTTGTCAACGGCCTTGATATAGGCCTCTTCCGCCGTGATGATTCCCTTGGACGCCAGACGCGTCAGCTCATCGCCAAAAGTCTGCATGCCAAGGGCTTTTCCAGTCTGGACGACTGAAGGCAACATGTGAGTTTTGGCCTCACGGATGAGTGCAGCAACCGGCGTGTTGACGACGAGGATTTCAAAGGCAGCGACTCGACCATTCCCATCCGTACGTTTGCAGAGCGTTTGGGCAACAACACCTTTAAGCACATCCGAAAGCATCGAACGAATCTGATTCTGTCGTCCTTCTGGAAACTTGTCGATCATGCGCTCGACAGCCGTAGAAGCCGTATTGGTGTGGAGTGTGGCAAACACAAGATGTCCTGTTTCTGCCGTTTCGATCGCAATTTCCATCGTCTCGAGATCGCGCATTTCTCCGACGAGTATAACATCGGGATCTTCACGAAGCGCCGCACGCAACGCCCGCGCGAAACTCGTCGTGTCCCGATGGACTTCGCGTTGATTGATCACACACTTATGCGGGGCGTGCACGAACTCAACAGGATCCTCGATGGTGATGATGTGCTCTTCACGATGCTTGTTGATGAAGTCGATCATGGCCGCAAGCGTCGTCGATTTCCCGCTTCCGGTCGGGCCCGTGACAACCACCAGCCCCTTCGAGAGAAAGCAAAAATCGCGGAGCACGGATGGCAAGCCCAAGTCCTCAAACGTTGGAATGCGCTCGGGGATGACGCGGAGGACGCAACCGAACCCTTGCATGTCCTTGAAGCCATTGACCCGGAAACGCGCCGTTCCGGGGATCGCGTAGGCACAGTCCGTATCCCACTCCTCGATGAGCTGCTCATAATTTCGACTCGGAATGATTTCTTTTAAAATCGACAGAATCTCTTCACTTGAAAAGGGCGGTTCGCCTTCTATCACGCAGAGCGCCCCATGAATGCGAACGTAGGGCGGTCTGCCTGCGCTCATGTGCAAGTCGCTTCCGAAGCCAGTTGTGAGCGCCTGAAGATATCTGTCTATTTTAGGCATCTCTTTTCCTAATCGTCATCCTAATCCTAATCCTAATCCTAATCGTAATCCTAATCGTAAAGTGGCTAGTGGCCAGTGGCTAGTGGCTAGTGGTTAGTGGAATCTGTCCGACCCATCCGACCACACCTAATCGTAATCGTAATCGTAATCGTAATCGTAAAGTGGCTAGTGGCTAGTGGCTAGTTCCGACCCGTCCGACCACACCTTCAGGCATCCACCCCAGTACAGCGGGAGCAAGTCACTCGTCACTGGTCACTGGTCACTAGCCACTTTCCTACTTAATACGGTAGCCCTTAGAAGGCTTCTGTTCAAGATTGAACATCTCTTCGTCAGTCCTATCGCCAGGCTCCTTGAGTGAGCCATCGACAAGCCCACGACCCATGATCGCATTCTTCGGCATGCCAACATCCATCTCGATCGTCATCCCATCAATAATTCCAACTGTCACGAAGACGATGATCTCATACTGTTCCTTCTGACGCGATTTCCAGCCAAAGAGCCGTGGCCCAATCCACGGAATTTTGCGTAATAGCGGAATTCCAGAATCAACATTACCTTCGGTTGTCTCAGTCAAGCCGCCGATAACCGCCGTTTTGCCGTCGCCCATCGTAAACGTGGTGTCCAGACGCTGAACCTTAATGATCGGGTAGCTGTTGGCCGAGCCTTCGACGCCAACAGCCAGCGTATCAAAAAGACTGCTGATAGAAGGAATAATTTCAACTGTGATGAGTCCCGTAGGGCTAATGCGAGGCGTAACTTCCAACGCAATACCGTAGCTAAAAAAGGCTTCGCCCACCCAGCTCTCATTCTTTCCTGGGATAATGGCAAGAGACGAGGAAATCGAATCGCGCTGTCCGGTCTGCGTCGCTGCCTGATAGTCGGTTTTTATGTTTGGGTATTTGGTCGTCATGTCGATCTTCGCCTTGGTCTCGTTCTCAACGATGATCTTCGGATTCGAGAAAATTTGAGCGCCGTCCATCTTCTCGAATGCGCTGATAGCTAGACGAAACTGATCTACTGAAAGTTGACCGCCAAATCCAGAAGCTTTTTTCCAACCCATACTTTCTGCCGTTCGGCCTGCACCAGGGGCTGCCACTAGAGCATCTGGAAGAAGATTAACTTGAAAGTCTTTTTTCCAATAGGTGGGTTCGTACGTCGTGATACCCGATTCTTTATCGTATTTAGCCGTCGTATAATTAATACCGTCTACAACACCCATAAGTTCAGAGGTTTCACGCGATTCGAATTCACCCGTATT
>CAZUAY010000224.1:0-1225 GCA_964618405.1 uncultured Lentisphaerales bacterium | reverse complement strand
ATCGTAGCACCACCGATACCTTCGGGAATCAAGGTGCTCGTTGTTTTTACGACATCGTAAGCCGACTCTTTTTGGGAGCCGTTCGGATAAACAGTTTTTGATCTTGTAGCGTCCGTTGCAGTGTAATCAAACGAATTAATCTTCATGTCGCCAACCTGTAGACCACCCTTCACCCCAGAGATGGACGCTCCAAAATTCGACAGCGAATCCCACTTCATACCCAGCTTCTTGCTGGCAGAGGAGCTCAACCTCACAAAACGAGCTTCAATATAAACCTGACGCGTAGGCACGTCGAGTGCCGCGACAATGGCGCGGCAGCTCTCGAGCTCTTCCTCGGTGCCCTTGACCACAACAATGTTGGCGGAGGGGAATGCAGCGGTGATCGACTTGGAGCGATTTGCGCTAGCGGCCCGTGCAGCCTTATTCGTCGCCTCGAAGGCGAGGTCGACGAGGCCTAAGGTATTCTTGAAGATGGCAGAGATCGCATCGGCCCTCGCATGTTTCAGCTCAAAGGTCTCCGTAAACATAGGCAACTCGGATTCAACCGTAACCTTCTCTCGTATGACGTAGATGGAAGATCCGCGGGGATCCTCTTTGAGTTCGAGACCGTAGGAGGCCACAATAGCACTCAGGCCCATACGCCACTCGACGTTGTTAAGACGCACGCTGACGAGGTGAGGGGTCGTGTTCGTCCAGCCGGAGATGATATTGGCACCTGATGCATCACGAAAGGCCCGGATGACGTCGGGCAAGAGGGACTGTTCAAAGTCCATTGAGACGCGCACGACTCCGTCCGCATCTGGGATGGAGGGTTCATGACCGTTGTTGACGACTTGAATCGGAAGTTCGGATTGAACCCCTTCGAAAGCAACAGGAGCCGCAACTTCAGGTTCGGCAACAGCATCTTCATTCACCACTTCAGCCGTAGCGTCAGCAACGGTGGGGGCTTCTTCATCGGCAACGACATCCTCATTCACCGTCTCAGCCCTCGCGTCAGCAACGGTGGGGGCTTCTTCATCGGCAACGGCTTCTTTGTTCACCGTCTCAGCCGTAGCGTCAGCAACGGTGGGGGCTTCTTCACCGGCAGCGGACTCTACATCGGAAACGGTCTCCGTCGAATTCTCGACAGCAGGCTCTGCTGCAACGACAGCAACAGGCTCCATTTCGACATCATTAAGGATAGACGCGATCGTTTCATCGACTGCGGTGTCCTGAGCTAAAACAC
>CAZUAY010000223.1:0-6492 GCA_964618405.1 uncultured Lentisphaerales bacterium | reverse complement strand
CGGTGCGGTTTTAAACACAGAGGGTTGGAGACACAGAGATTGAGGCACTGGGAGCGATATGCTTTCAGCCTGTGCAAACGACAAACAGGCAAGCCCTCCGCGCGGCTGCGCCGCGAAAAAGCGATGGGGTAACTTTATGGATCCCAAAGAACTTTGTCGTGAACGTTGTCGCAAACTTTGTCGAACTTCGACGAAGCCGCGTCTACAGGAGGAGCGAAGCAAACGGAGAACGGGTTTTCCAACCCGTTTTCGTACACGGGTTGGAAAACCCGTGCCCCGTTCGTTACGACCACTTCCTTTACAAGCTCGAAGTTATACGCAAGATGCCTGTTCTCTCAGTAGAGCAACATTTTTCTGTCCATTGTAGAGACAGGCGTCTAGAAATTGCGGCCAATCTCCTGATTGGCTCTCCTATTCCCATCCCTCTGTCTCAAACTCTCTGTGTTTAAACCCCAAACCCCATTACCCACATACTTGCCCCCTGTAGCTGGCCTCGTTGAGGCCGGAATCGTCCGCGATCACCGATCGCTGTCCACTCGCAACTCACTACTCACTACTTCTTAAAATCCACGCAGAGTGGCAGTCCAGCTTCTTGCCCATCGTAGCCCTGGTGCGTCCCTCAGGCACGAGGGTAGATTGGTGATGCTGAAGAAGAGAATACTATCTGCGATTACATTTCTGTAATTCAGATCGTTTGGTGAGTTCTGATCTTATGCGGAGATCTCTCTAATTCTAAACGTAAATCCCCGACACCCATCTGGAGGGAACCCTGTCGGCTACGCACGACGCACTTCTCACTCATCCCTGCGCCCGGCGGCGCGTCATTTCCACAGCAACGCTCTGGCAGTCTTCCATAGCGTCGGGTTTATCGAGGGTCACAGTCGTTTCGATCACGCCCTCAAACGACAATACAAGCATGGCGATGTGCGACGCAAGACTCTCGATAAGCATAAACGTAGACTTCGAGACAGCCCCAACTACGGCATCTTTTATACGAGAATAATCAATCGCATCGGCAATATCGTCGGAGGCAATAGTTTTTGATGTATCGCAGAGAATCACGAGGTTCACCACCACCGGCCTACGCCTTGTCCGTTCCTCTTGGAGCACGCCAAGGATGGTCCAAATCTCAAGGTTTTTAATTGTAATTTTGTCAATCATATTATTTTTAAGCCGTTTAATCTTTATAACCTGTTCTAAATTCACACTTTACAACATTTCTTAGTTTTTCACTCTATCAAAAGAAAACACGAAAAATAGACCGTATAAAAAAAGCAAACTCTCGCTTTTTGGTTGCGAAAGAACAAGAGAGTTGATATAATTCTAAGCTTACAAAAAACCCTGAAAGTTTCTTATTCATTAATCCTAGCACGACCTGACACCCATGACAACGAAATTCTCAACAAAAGGCTTCTCCTTGATCGAGCTCTTGGTCGTAATGGCTATCCTCGGAATTCTCATGGGGCTCGTCGTACCAAAAGTCGGCAGAATGATGGACGAGGCCAAAGAAAACAAATGCAGAAACAACTTGCGGCAGCTTCAGGTCGCTGTCATGAGCCACGTCACAGACAAGGACGGCAAGCTCCCCTTTGCGATGTCATACGAGGTTTATGATCGTAGTACGAACCGCTATTTTGAGAGGCGAGGATGGATTGCTTGGAATCCGCCGTCAGGTAAAGCAGAGGATCTTGCTACACGCTGGGTCGGCGCGGACACGGTGAAGGAAAATGGTATGGTAGAGGACTTCGGCATCGGCGAAAAAGCTCTCTTTGGCATTGAAAATGGAACGCTCTATGAGTATATGAACAAATCACTTGAGAATTATGCCTGTCCTTTCATCAAAAAACAAAGCGGTACAAACCAAAATTCGATGGTCTATAGAACTTACGCCATGAACGGTTTCTTCAGAAGCCCTGTGACGGAAGGTTCGGAACCTCGGCATATTTCGAAAATAGGGACGACGGAAGAATACGAAACCTACAGGCCCGAAAGTGCCAAGCTCTTGCTTTTCTCCGAAATCGAACCGCTTGAGGGAACCTACACGCATAGTGGAGCCAAACCGGATACTGCTAACCAGCGCCATGCATGCGACAAAGCTGCACCCAAAAATCCTGCAGACTGTTGTTTTGAGCCTGCTTCGAAAGCCGTCGTGGCAACAGGAGACTCTATACACGCCGTTCATCGAAGTGGAACCCCTAGCGTGAAGGCCGCATTTGCCGTGTTTTTAGATGGACATATTGCGAAGGTGTTTAGCCTGACTCCCAAGAAGAATAATTCTGTCTGGTTCTACAACCGAGGACTTGACCCCGCAGACGACATCTAATTCATGCCCTAGGCGGTGCCACTCCGCCACCACTTTAAACTTCCATTTACCGCTCCAAGATCGAAAGGAGTTCGAAAGAACATGCTCAAAGCCACGAAAACAATTCCCGTCCAGAAGAAAACCCAAGCCAAGATAGATGCCCCCAAGAACGTGAAAAGCAAGACTACCCCACCCGAAAAATTGACAACGAGTCACGCCAGCATTAAGGCATCTAAATCCGCACCCAAAAAGGTCGCCTCGAAAGTTGCGCCCGTGAAGCCTGCGGCAAAGGCACCCCAATCTTCTGAGAAAAAGGATAAAACAGACTCTGTCAGCAAAAAGGCAACCCCGTCGAAGGTTAAAGAGAAGAAGGTGGCAAGTCCCAAACTTGAGAGCAAGGCCGCAACGAATTCAAAGAAGTCGGCACCTGCAACGGCCCCCACGAAGGCATCCTCTAAAGCGTCGGCTAAGCGTTCTGCTGCAACGCTTCGCGGAACTTCAAGTCTCGAAAAAAGCGATTTTACCAAACCTAAAAAAACGAAATCCCGTAGAGATGATGAAGATGACGATATCAATATTGACGACTATACGTCTGATGACGTAGAAGACGGCGATGAAAATTTAGAAGATGAAGAGTGGAAGAGTACCGATGATGCCTACGCGGACGAAAAAAAGGTAGAACTTTCCGCAGAAGAGCTTCTGGAAAGCGAAAAAATCGAACTCGAACTCGCTAAGCTTAATGTCGAAGAACTTGTTAAGAACGTCAGCGGAGAAAACCGAGAGGATGATGACGATGATGCTGATGACGTTTTCCTAGACGGCGTAATGGCAACTGTCGGCGGTGACAACGATGACGACCTGCCCTATCCCGATGGCACCGCAGAGTACGATCAATATTCGTTCGATCTCCCCGAGCAAGCTCAACTCGACCCTGATGTTTCGTCTGCACGTCTCCATCGTGAAGAGCATACCGAGAAGCTCAAGGACCTCGTCAAGATTGCCGAGGCTAAGGGTTTCATCACGCACGACGATATCAACGAAGTTCTGCCGGCCTCTGTTCTGAAGGACACCGATATCGAAACGTACCTCGCTGAGCTCAGCACGCTGGGTATCGACATTATCGATGCCTCAGAGGTCGACGCCTATAAGGCAGAACAAGACACGCAGAATCCTGAGACCAAAACAACTAAACTGGATTTCTTCGATGATCCCATCCGGATGTATTTACACCAAATGGGTCAGGTGCCGCTCCTCACACGCGATCAGGAAGTCGACATCTGCAAGCGAATCGAAAGCTCAGAAAAGATCGTCCGCGATATCTTCAACCGATTCGGCTTTGCTCCTCGAATGTACATGGATCTCGTTGCCGAAGTCGAAAATGGCAATGAACGATTTGATCGTGTCGTAACCGACAAATATGTCGATAGCCGAGAGGCGTATCTGGAACAGCTACCCGACTTAAAGAATCGGCTCATGAAGCAACAACAGATCATGGAGAAGCAGTCCAAATCCATGGTGGCATCGGATGCGAAACCCGCTGAACAAGCGCGCAGAATGAAAGTGATGGACAAGTGTCGAAGCGAATTTCGAAATTTGTCGGAAGAACTCAACTTTAAACAAAAAATGGTCGAAAACCTCGCCCTTCGTGCTGAGGAAGAGATCTTTAAAAAATTCAGGTGGCTGACCGGCGAAGTCAACCGACTCTCCAAGCAACGTAAAAGTAAGCGGCGCGATGAGGAAATCACAAAGTTCAACAAGGAAATGGACAAGATTTCTGAAGAATTTTACATGCCTCGTGAGCAGTTCATGGATGAATTCGAGAAACTCCGCAAGGCTCTTCGGGAAGGCCAACGCGCCAGAACCGAAATGGTCGAGGCGAATCTACGGCTTGTTATTTCGATCGTCAAAAAGTACATGAATCGCGGCCTCTCCTTCCTCGACCTCATTCAAGAGGGCAACACGGGCCTGATGAAAGCGGTGGAGAAATTCGAATACCGCCGCGGCTACAAGTTTTCAACGTACGCCACGTGGTGGATTCGCCAAGCGGCGACGCGTGCGATCGCCGATCAGGCGCGCACCATCCGCATCCCGGTTCACATGATCGAAACGATCAATCGGCTTCTGCGCGTCCAAAAAAAGCTCGTCCAAGAGCTCGGTCGGGAGCCTACAGCTGAAGAGGCGGCAGCGGAGATGGAACTATCTGTCGATCGCGTTCGCGCGGTCTTCAAAATGGCCCAGCAACCCATTTCGCTGCAAAGCCCTGTCGGAGACGGCGATGATGCCCATTTTGGAGATTTTCTTCCTGATACGTCAGCGGAAAACCCATCTGAAATGACGGCGTATAGTATGCTCCGAGAACGTCTACACGAGGTTTTAGACACCCTTACTGAACGTGAACGCCAGGTCTTGGATCATCGGTTCGGCCTGACAGACGGCTATTCAAGAACACTTGAGGAGGTTGGAAAGCAATTCAACGTAACACGCGAACGCATCCGTCAGATTGAAGCAAAAGCGTTGCGTAAATTGCGCCATCCGACTCGAATCCGGAGGCTCGAAGGCTTCCTAGACTCCAAATAAGGCATGACTATTTCGGGATCGATCTCCCGCATGCCTTGGTTTGGCAACCACGCGGACGTGGACCGCAATGACATCCACAAGCAACCCTAGAGAGATAAGAAAAATGGAATCAGCAGAAACAGCCATAGAAGAGACCGCCGGACAGATCGCGGCGGCAGTGAAAGAATCAGCGGAGACAGCAACAGAAACCGCAGCTCAAACAGTTAACGCAGTAGCAGAGAAAGCGGAGACAGCAGCAGAAGCCACCGGTGAAGCGGTTAACTCGGTCGTAAACGAGGTCGTAGCGACAGAAGAAATAGAGCAGGAACAGATGGGCACAACATCGACACAGGAGCCGGTACAGCAGGATTCGCCGTCCTGCCCTGTATCAGGTTGCGACCCGATGGTTGCCGGAATAGTCGTCGCAGTTGTCGTCGTCATCGTGGCAATTGTAGCAATTCTGGCTAAAAAGAAGACGCCCGGAAAGAAAGCAGGGCCTGGCAAACCTGGAAAGTCAAATGGACCCGACATGGTCGAGATCTATGTTGGCAACCTGAGCTATGACATGACCGATGCACAACTCCGCAGAGAGTTCGAACGTTTCGGAGTTGTCAAATCCGCGCGCGTGATCACCCACCGCACCAATAGCAAGTCCAAGGGATACGGTTTTGTTGAAATGCCGCACCGCAAGGAAGCCCTTATCGGTATCAAGGCATTGGATAACTCCGAAGTTCTCGGACGCCGCATACGCGTCAACGAAGCTCGTGCGAACACACGCCCACCCGAACGATAAAAGCGTAACCATCAACTCTACCGCAACCTAGCCGCCAGAGTTGAGTGAGTCGAATAGAAATAAATAACGCGTTGGTATGTTGGCTCTAGCCACCATGCCAATGCGTAAATTAAAACAAAAGGGGGATTTCTCCCCACCCATGCCGATGGGTCGAAGATCGGCCGGTCGATGTAAGCATCTTCCGAAAACAATGCAGTGCCACACGGCATATTGGGGCAACAGCCCAGAAAATAAAGAACAATGGTTACACCTATTACAATGCACCCCGCCCTCCTTGGTCGATTTGATCGCGAGGGCGGATTCGGAGGCGGCTCACGCGGCGGTTCTTCAAATAACCGAAACGAAGGCTCGGATCAAAAGGGACAAACAGACTCCCAAGGAAACTACCGTAACGATAACGTCTGGAGAAGCGCAAGCGCAAACAGACCGCAAAGTAGCGGCGGTGCTGGTGGAGAACGTAGCGAAGGCGGATTCCGCAAGCCGTGGGAGAAACGCGAAGGCGGTTTTGGCGGCGGCGAACGTCGCGGCGGTAGCTTCGGCGGCGGAGATCGTCGTGAGGGTGGCTTCCAGAAGCCTTGGGAGAAACGCGAAGGCAGCTCAGGCGGTGGAGATCGTCGTGAGGGTGGCTTCCAAAAGCCCTGGGAGCGCCGTGAAGGTGGCTCTGGTGGAGGAGATCGTCGTGAAGGCGGTTTCAGCAAGCCTTGGGAGAAGCGCGAAGGTGGCTTTGGTGGCGGTGAACGTCGCGAGGGCGGATTCGGTGGAGGAGATCGTCGCGAGGGCGGATTCCAAAAGCCTTGGGAACGACGCGAAGGTGGCGCTGGTGGCGGAGACCGCCGTGAGG
>CAZUAY010000222.1:0-6520 GCA_964618405.1 uncultured Lentisphaerales bacterium | reverse complement strand
TGGGTTGATAGCACAGCAGAGCAGATCTCAGGCGTCACCCTCGCAAAATATTTTCTTACCTCCCCCCGAGGGCTGACCGATTACGATTCTTGTTTTGTTTTACTCGATGTTGACAAAAAGCCATTACGGTAGTAAAATTGCGCTTATCAACATCATTTTACACTAAAGGCGGTTTCATGAGCACTGACCCACAGAGTAATGTTAAGCTTGAGGGTGATCCGGTAGAGGTTTTTGCCCCCTACTCGTCGAAGCGTTGGAGTAATGCCTACGTCTTCAAGGCCAAGGACGAAGGAGGCCGGGAGTGGGTTGTGAAAGATTTTAGTCCGTGCAACTGGTTCGTTCGGCATACGACTGCTCGCCTCTTGCTGTGGAGGGAAAAACGCGCATTGCGTCACCTTCAGGGGCTAGACGGCATTCCAGAGCCAATCCTGTCCTGGGGGAAATGGGCGCTAGCCTATCCTTATATCCCTGGGGTTACGCTCCATGAAGCTCTCTTTGGGAAAGAGCAGGTGGGAGAACCTTACTTTACCGCTCTCGAAGCGCTTGTAACCAAGATGCATGAGAAGGGGATTGCTCATCTGGACTTACGTAACAAAAACAATATCTTGATTACTTCGGATGGTAGCCCTGCGTTAATTGACTTTCAATCGGCTGTATCGATGAAGGGACTCCCTTCGCGTTTTCGTCGCCTCTTATGCATTGTTGATCTCTCAGGTGTTTACAAGTATTGGGATAAGTTGAGCCCTGAGACGATGACGCCCCAGGGCAGGGAAGCGATACAACGCATGGCATCACTGAGGCGTTTTTGGGTGCTGAAAGGATATCCGTTGCACAACCTTCTCGGCCGACAGGCATCGCGGAAGCGAACTCACAGTTAAGCCACTGGACAAGTCCTTGTAAAACAGTGTATTCTGGCGTTTTGGGCTTCTGTGTAGAATTTTCAAAAGGAGAAGTAAAATGAATGACCAATCAGCAGGGGAGGTGTCTGATTAAAATAGAAACCCTTTACGAGCGGAGCGTAGAACAAGAGGGGATTTTGACGCCCGAACTCCAGCGCTTATACGATGGGAATCTAGCCTTTCCGGCATATCCGAGCGATCGGCCATACGTGATCAGTAACTTCGTGGAAACGCTGGACGGCGTCGTTTCGTATAAGATACCGGGTCAGTCGGGTGGCGACCCGATTAGTGGCGGTAGCGCCGAGGATCACTTTCTTATGGGCCTCCTGCGGGCAGCAAGTGATGCTGTGCTCATCGGTTCGGGTACGTTTCGTGACACGTCGAGTAACGTGCGACCTCCCCTCGCCATTTATCCCGAAGCGAAGCCTCTCTATGCAAAACTCAGGGAAAAACTGGGCAAATCTCCCGCCCCACTTAAGGTCATTCTGACAGCGAGTGGCAACCTCAATCTTGATGACCCCACGTTCCACTCTAAAAAGGTTTCCGTAGTCGTCATTACATCCAATACTGGCGCGGCGCGATTGGCCTCAGCGTCAGCGGACAAGTTCACGACGGCGCTTGTGCGTTCAACCGGAGAAGCAGACACCACAACACCGGCGGAAGTTCTACGAATTCTTTTTAAAGAATTTGGGGTGCGCCTTCTCCTCCACGAAGGTGGGCCTGAGATCTTCGGTCAATTTCTTAAAGCCAACTTGATCGACACCCAATTTTTGACGATTGCACCGCAGCTTGTTGGCCGGGGCGAGGCTGGGCAAAGACCCAGCTTTGTTGGGAGCGAATATTTCATGCCGGAGACGGCCCCATGGATGAAACTCATGAGTCTCAAAAAAAGTACGAATCATCTCTTTCTTCGTTACGAAAAGGCAAGCCAGAAAATAAGCAACAGGAGTTAAAAAGAAAGTTAACAGTCGAACGATCAGGATTTTTGTGTCCGCAGGCGCGTTCATGGCATTTGTTGGGAGCCTGCAAGCTGATTTTTACGTTGCACGTAATGGATTAAACACGGACACGCCGCCCTATGACAGTTGGGGTAACGCTGCCAGCAACATCCAGGATGCCGTGACTGCGGCGGCCGAGGGCGACACGGTCTGGATCGGCCCAGGGATCTATACGGTGCCGTCGAATCCTACGAATTACCTCGGGCTCAATGTGGTTTACCTCAACAAACCGTTGACGCTCCAGGGTATCGGCACTGAACCGGAGGACGTCATTATTGATGGCGAAGACCTGTACCGTGGGATTGCCATCGAGGCACCCGGTGCGTCGACCACGCCATACATTTTCCGCAACCTGACGGTTGCCCGCGGGAGCACCACCAATAATGGCGGGGGCATTTTATTCGGAGGCTCGGCAGGAACTTGGGCTGGCGTTGTGGATCACTGCGTGATCCGAGACTGCGAAGCGGTTGGCTCCGCCGACAATAACAGTGGCGGTGGCGGCGTATACGCTTACTGGACGACCGGATATTTTTCTTTAACCCTTTCAAACAGCGTACTGCGTGGGAACACAACAGCCGGATACGGCGGCGGGGGCTTGCGCGTGCGGATGTATTTCAAGCCTGTGGAACTCGTCAACTGCGTTGTCGAAGATAATCGCGCAGACCGCGGCGGCGGCGTGTACTGGGATCCGCACGCCCAGATGACGCTTGAAGCCTGTACAATCCGCAATAATCAGGCGATACAGGCCACAAAAGGCTCCGGAGGCGGACTCTACCATGCCAGTAGCTCGGCTCCCTTCACGATGCGCAATTGTCTCGTCTACGGCAACACCAGCAAGTCGGCAGGCGGCGCGTTTTATAGTTATAGTGCCGCACTTCTCCATATTGAGAACAGCACCATCACGAGCAACCGTAGCTCCGCCAGCAGCAACGTGGGCTCGGGGATCTATATCCGGGCATCAAAATTGGTTGTGACGAACAGCATCGTTCAGCGCAACGCATCGGATCTGAATCTCAGCTTCTACAACGATGCAGATCGCGATGCGTCGTACTTGTCCCATGTCTGCGTATCGCCGACGAATGATCTGCCGGGAACCGCGCTCATCGAAGCCGATCTCGCTTTTATAAACTTTGACGGCGGCGATTACCGTCTGAGTTCCGCTTCGCCTTGCGTGAATGCCGGACTGACCCTGCCTTGGATGGCTGGGGCGCGCGATTTGGTTGGGGAGCGACGGGTGGACGCCATTTCCGGGATTGTAGATTTGGGATGCTTCGAACGCCACGAACTCGGAACGCTTCTGCAGATCCGATAACAGATGCCATTGGCCATGGGCCAGGAGTTAGGGACTCGAGACTCGGACAAGATTTACAAAAAAAAACGCGGAACGGGCAGATCCCGCGACGCCAACAGCAAAAGGATTCGCAACGCATGAGAACAAATTCGCATCTATTTTTAAAATGTTTCGCCGCTACAGGGTCTATTCTAGCGACTCTGGTGCTTGCGGGAGCAACGGCGCAGGGCGCGGTCTCGATCGTAGAAGATGGACAGCCGCGCGCACAGATTGTCATCGCCGCCGATGCAGTACGGACGGTCTCCCCCGCGGCCGAGGAGTTGCAGGCGATCCTGAAAAGGATCAGTGGCGCGACGCTCCCGATTGTGACTCCGGAAGCACTTGATTCTTCGCTCTCAGTACGAATCTACGTAGGACGCAGTTCCGAAACGGATCGTCTGGGCATCACAGACGAAGGACTTGCCCATGGTGCCTTCCGCATGGTTTCGGGCCCCGATTATTTGGTGCTCCTCGGGCAGGATCGTGCTTTCGAACCTCGCAAGCCGTTTGCAGTAACCGTTCCCGGTCAGGATCAGGCCCGCGAGGAGTGGGATACGTTGACCGGCGGGCTCTGGGAGAATCCTCTGATCGGCGGCGGACAAGCCTTTTTGCGCCAATTTAATGCGGAGAAGGGGTTGTGGGCGTTTGACACGTTTGGCTCGTTCAATGCGGTTAGTGAATTCCTGTATAGCTTGGGGGTCCGCTGGTATTTGCCCGATCCTTTAGGCGAAGTTATCCCGCAGCTAAAAACGATCACGCTGCCCGAGGTTGACCGCACGGTGCGTCCGGATTTCCCTCTGCGATACCCTTACCAATACGGACGACGCTTCTCTATTAAGTGGAATGAAGAACTCCAGTGGCAATTGCGGATGGGTTTTGATATGGCTGTTGACACGGTGGGTCCGCTTTATGTGGCACACGGCACCGCCAACGTCATCAAGCGCGATTCCATGAAAAAGGCGCACCCAGAATACTACGCCCTGATCGGAGGCGAACGGCAAAACGGTGCGAAGTATAAACCCTGCCTTTCCTCGGAAGGCTTGATAAATGAAAATGTTGCTTACGCCCGCGCGGTGTTCGATATCTACAACGTTCCGATGATCTCCGTCATGCCGACCGACGGCTTCACCAGCATTTGTCAGTGCGATGGATGCCAAGACGGCGCAACACCGGAACGCGGATGGGAGGGATCTTTTTCGGACTATGTCTGGACCTATGTTGATCGCGTGGCGCGGGAATTGTACAAATCGCATCCCGACCGTAAAGTCATTGCGATGGCGTACACGACGTATATGTTGCCGCCTGAAACGCTCGCGACTTTGAGTTCTAATATCGTGGTCCTTGTGGCACAGGGTCGTTGCTATAACAACGCCGATCCCTCGCGAATTGAAAAGCTCGCCCAGTTACGCAAGGCTTGGTTGGCCAAGTTCCCAGTCGGCGGACAGGTTCTGGCGCAGTACGAGTACTACCGCTGGGCGGTTCCCGGCAAGGGCTTCGAGAATTTCCCTGCTTTCGGGCCTCATGCCATTTCGGATGATTTGCGGGCGCTCAAAGGCCACTCGCTTGGTGATTACATCGAAGTACATCGTGGCAAGGGACTCGACACCATGGGCGTGACGGGGCTCAACCTTTACGTGACCGGACGCTGCTGGTGGGACGCTAATCTGGATGTCGACGCACTCTTAGACGAATACTACACGCTGTATTATGGCCCAGCCCGAGAGGAAATGAAGGCCTTGATTGAGTTTTCGGAAACAGATTTTATGGCTATGCGCAAGGATCCAGAACGCATCGAAAAGGTCCTCGCATGGTGCACTGCCGCAAAGGCCAAAGCCGCTGCCGCCGAAAACGATATCTATGCGCAGCGCGTTGCGCTGGTGACCGAGTACTTGGAGCCGCTGACCAAGTTGCGAGATCAATTGCGTATCGGCCGCGACTTGAAAAACTTGCCTCTCTACATGGCGCGGGATTTTTCTGCCGATCGCACGAAGGATGGCCCTGACCGGTCAATCGTTATCGACGGGAAGTTAGACGATCCGTTCTGGCAGGGAGTCACGGGCAATGGGACCGGGCAACTCAAGATTCGAAAAACCAACGATCTGCCTCCAGACCGAACCCGTGTTCAGGTCGCTTGGGCGGAGGGCAACTTGTACCTCGGTATCACCGCCTCCGACCGCGACATGGCCAACCTCGCCATCGCGACGGAGAAGAACGAGGATATGGCACTCTGGGACGGGGATTGCATTGAAATCATGATTGAGACCGATCGCCATTCGTATTACCAATTTGCCGTCAATCCGGCTGGCGCCATGCTCGATGTCGATCGTGGACAGGGGATCAACACCCTCTGGACATCGGACGCCGAAGTGGCGGTCCAGCGCGGTGAGGATTCTTGGACGGTGGAAATTCGAATCCCGCTGGCGGATGAATCGCAGGCGGATATCGACGCCCTCAACGGCATGGCTGGAAACAAGCCCAGCGAAACATATCCTTGGTTCTTCAATGTCGGCCGTCAGCGTGTTCGAGACGGCGTCCGTACCCACTGCGTGCTTTCACCTACTGCAGAAGGATTCCATGATGTCGAGCACTTTGCCAGACTGATATCTCGGTAAGGAGGAACCTCTCCGCTTAAATTTGTATACGTGATTGATTTCTAAGTTCTTGCTCCTTATAACGCTGCGCCTCCACCGGGGAGAACTCGATTTTCTCACCCCGGCGCGGATTGTGGTCGATGAGAGCCACGTGGCCGAGACGTGCGGACATCTGGCGGTGGGTTTTAATCATTCCGAGGATTATCATCTCTGTCGTTTAGGGTCGGGGTAGCGGATGTATGTTTTAAGGGAGCGGTGCGGCGGTTCCGAGTCATTAACATTGCCAACCCTGCGATGATGAGCATAGTTGAGGATGGTTCGGGAACCATGATATGGTTGTTGTCCAGCGTCACAGCGCCACCGAGGCTGATCACGTGTCCGTCCACGTTTGCCCCCGTGATAAGGGTGACACTCGTGTCGGCAATGATGTTTCCGAGGAACGTCGTACCGGCTCCTAAGGTAGCGGAACTTCCGACTTGGAAGAAGACGTTCATCCAACTGGCTCCGTTGACCGTTTGGATTGTAGAGTTGGCCGCCGTCGTCAGCGTGCTGCCGATCAGGAAGACGTACTGGCCGCTACCGTCGAGAACAAGGTTGCCCGTCAGTTGCGCCGAGGTGTCGAAATTATAGACTCCGGGCGCGAGCGTAAGTGTGCCCAAGTCTGTTCCGGTCAGATCCGTATCTGCGGAGAGGAGTGAGAGG
>CAZUAY010000221.1:2213-6544 GCA_964618405.1 uncultured Lentisphaerales bacterium | reverse complement strand
CCTACGGTTCGCCCAGCCGCCAGTACAATCGCGCCCTCGGCTTATGGGCCTACGACGAACGCGGCTCGTTGAACGCGGTGTATGCATTCCTCGCGAATCTGGGTGCGCGCTGGTACATGCCCGGCGAACTCGGCACGGTCCTGCCACAATTGCGAACCCTGCCACTGCCGGCCTTCGATCTCGTCATGCGGCCCGCCTACGCACTGCGTTGCATGACACCGCTCGCCACCACCTATGCCTCTCTCGGACGCGACGACCTGCTCTGGCATCTGCGCCTCGGACTGAATGCGCACTGCGAAGCACTGGGCCCCCACCCCCACCTGTCCCACGGCCTGGGGGATGTCCTGCGCCGGCCCGAAATGCGCGTAGCCCACCCGGAATTCTATGCGCTCCTCAATGGACAGCGCGACACGTCAAACCCCCACGCCTGCCTGTCGTCCGAAGGCCTGCTCGACGCCACGCTCCGCTTCGCCCGGGCCCTCTTCGACGTCTATGACGCCCGAGTCGTCTCGGTCATGCCGGAGGACGGCTTCCGCTTCTGCCAGTGCGATCGCTGCCAAGGCAAAGACACCCCCACACGCGGACGCAAAGGGCTCTACTCGGACTACGTCTGGGCGTTCGTCGAACGCGTCGCTCGCGAACTCTATCGCACCCACCCGGACCGCACCGTCTTTTGTTCCTCGTACGGGACTTACACCCTGCCGCCGACGCGTATCGAGAGCTTCAGTCCCAATGTCCGGATCGGCATCGTTCACGGCCGTGGATGGTATTTTCCGGATCCGCCGATCCAGTACATCCTGCGCGGCCTCGACCGTTCGGTGATGGACGTGCGCCAGGACTGGCAGCACCGCACCGCATTCCCGTTGCTCAACTGGGAACATTACCCCTTTACACACAGCGGCACGTTCGAACCAATCTATTTTCTGCGCGCCATCGACGCAGGCATCAAGGCCCAGGCCGCAAGCGCCCTGGGCGAGTTTCTTGAAGTGGCCTGGGGCCCGCATGACAAGCGCGGCCACGGTTTACACGCGCCAGCCTTCAACCACCTGAACCTCTATGTCACGGCCCGCCTGTACTGGGATCCGCAACTTAATCTTGATACGCTCCTGGAGGAGTATTTCCGTCTCTTCTACGGTCCGGCGGCCGCGGAGATGGCGACCTTTGTGCAGTACTGCGAAACGCACTGGCAGGCCATGCGGAACATCGGCGAACCTGCCGGACGTATTGCCGCGATTGCCGGCGCGCTTCAACATTTCGAGGCGGCACGAACACGCGTGGCGCCCGACTCGCTCCACGGCCGCCGCCTGGCGGCGCTGGCGGAGTTCCTGACCCCGCTCGAACAACTCGGAACACAGTTGGCGCGCGGCCGCGGCGAGGGACCCGAAGCGCACGCCCGCAACCTCTCGCCAGAAGAAGAAACCCAGTAAGGAGAACGCCCATGTTACATTACAAAGACTGTCCCGTCCTGGCCAGCGAGGCTGCCACCCGCGATGGACCCGGCGTGAAAGTGACGATCGGGCCTCCGCAGATCGTGGCCGCACGCGACGATGCACCGGACGAAGGCACCTTCGTGGGACCGCGGTTACAGCGCCTCGGCGACGACATCTACCTCAATTGGAAATTCGATCGCGATGTCCTAGACCCAACCTTACCCGACCGGCCCAACGGCCGCACCAGCCGGGATGGTGGCCTCACTTGGGAAAAGCAGACCACACTGCAGCCGACAGGCGCCTCCTTCCAGACAGGACCGCGCGAAATCTCAGTCTGGTTCCGTGACGGATTCGAGGTTCCCGATTGCCCCGGCCTATACCGAGTCCCCTGCTGGCGATCCACAGATCTCGGCCGCACGTGGAAGGACCCGGACTGGACCACCGTCGAATACCCCGGAACGAGAGGTCTGGACCCGTACAATCCGCCAGAATCTTTTCGTCGTCAGGACCGAAACTACCTCGGCGGACTCGTCAAGACGGAACCGCCGCCCCATCTCGAACCGTTCTTCCGCCAGGTCTCGCGCCTGAGAGGGCCCGCGCTCCATCCCCAAGCCTCCGGCCCAGATGGCACGCTCTACAGTCTGGTGTACAGCCGTTACCTGAAGGATTTCCCAAAAATTACGGACGGGGATCAGGCCTTCTGGCAACGCCTGAACTGGCATCGGTATGCGGTCCTGCTGCAAACGTCCAAAGACCAAGGGCGCACCTGGACATTCGGCGGTGTGCCGGTGGACGGCTCAGATTACGAACCCCGACTCGACGTCGCCCCGGACGGCAGTCCCAACTGCGAGGCATCGTTCATCGACCGCTCGGGAGATCCCGTGAGCCCCAGTTTCAAGGGCCGGATCGATTTCGAACCTGGGGACGGATTCAGCGAACCTTCGCTTGTTGTCTTCCCGGACGGAGAAATGCTTTGTGCCCTGCGGACGGGCGGGCACAAACCGCTGTACGCCATCCGCAGTTTCGATGGCGGCCGCACCTGGAGCAAAGCATCCCTGCTCTCTCCCCGCTACATCAACCCCATCGGCGGCGTCAAGCCTCAACTGGTGCTGCTCGGCAACGGCATCCTGGCACTGGGCACCGGCCGGCCGGATTGTACCGTCCACTTCTCAAACGACCGCGGACACACCTGGTTTCTTTCCGAAACCCTGTTTTCCGGAACCTCTTTGCCATGGAACGGCATCTTCTCGAAAAGTCATGCAAACGTCTCGATGATCGCAGTAGGCGAGCATACACTCCTCTATGCGCACGATGCGACAAGGCCGGATCCCTCCGCGCCGCATCGCTGGCTGAAAGGGGCTGGGCACGGCCTGATTCTCCTGCGCCGAATCGAGGTCTGCCCCACACCCTAACGAGAACCAAGCACAAGACTCAGTGGGGGTCGATTCCGATACCGACCCCGACGCCGAGGGGAAACCAAGAGCAGATGGATCGCCAACCATTGGAATTAACAATTGATCTAGCTCCAGTTCGGATGAGTCGGTTCATCAGCGTTGCAGATAATCCAAAGCCATGCGTGCAGCCCCGAGTGAAGGAGAAGCTTCTTGCATCGGAACAATCTCAACACAAAACCGTTCGGCCAACATCGCACGCCACGGTGCAGATGCCGCCCCGCCTCCGCTCAGCACAACGCGCTTGGTTTGAATCTCCGCTTGCACTAAATCGAAAAGTGCGCCCAAACGTTCAACCTGAACGATCATGACGGCACGAGCCTGATCGGCGACGGTCGCCTTCGGATGGTCGAGCCCAGTCCAGCGACCAGTGCCTGCCGGCCCATCCGGAATAAAGCGAACGCCATGGCAATCGGCTGGCGCTTCTGCCACCGCCGCATCGAAATCCTTAACATGGGACAAGCCCGGCAAAATTGTCCGAGCCCAAGTAATCGTTCCCGATCCGTACGAATCGGCTCCGAGACGATAGAAACGGCCGCCAGGATAGGGCCCACGGATCAATCCTCGAACCGGTTTCGGCAATGTGGGTAAGCAGCCATAGACAACTTGAGCCGTGCCAAGACCCGCAAAAACAGCTCCGCTTTCATGGATCGCCGCGCCATAAGCGCCCGCCGTTTGATCGTTGCCGGCTAGCACAACGGGAATCCCTGCTGGGAGCCCAAAACGAGCGGCAGCCGAAGCGGTCAACCCCGCTGATTTTCCAAGCTCGCCCAACGCAGGAAGATTCGATAGTGAAAGCCCGCAGACTTGAAGCGCTTTCGGCCACCAGTTTTCTTCCACCAATGAATAGAGTCCGCTCATGGCTGCGAGGTTAGCGTCCACGACAGCACGTCCCGTCAATTCCTCTACAAACCAAGTCGGTAGCCACCGAAGACCATCCGTAGGGGCTATCGCTTTACCGTCCGCTTTTTCTTGCAGGTACGCTACCTTCGAGACGGTCAGCCCAGGCGAGCAATCGCCGAAGCTTGTATGCGTTCCAAAGTTCGGCAGTGCAGAATCCGGGATCGAGTACCCCTCCAGCGAGCAGCGCCAGGAAATAAACGGCCAGCGGGCGTTCCCTTCCGCTGTACGTAGCGTAAAGGTCTGAGCCTGACTCGTAATGCCGATGGCTTTTAAATCGGAGGCCACGCATCCTGCTGCGCTCAGTGCCCCAGCAACGGCATCTCCAAATGCCGCCTCCGTCTGGGCTATGGGCATCTCGATGCGAGTTCCCTGCGTCTGGCCATAGATGACGGGAGCAGCCCCACGTCCTAGACTCCGCAACGTGGAATCAAAAACTTCCGCTTTAAAAACCGTCGACCCAAAATCAATACCGAGAATCATGCCTGCAGTCTCCTATTTTTTGCTATGCGTGCCCCATAAAACAGCCCTCGTCTTCGGGTTATTTTTG
>CAZUAY010000221.1:0-2113 GCA_964618405.1 uncultured Lentisphaerales bacterium | reverse complement strand
GCGGATTCAAGAAACCGTCCCAGCGGTTCAACCCAGCCCAATCGATCTAGCCAGGGATAGACGGTGCCAGCCCAGTTGCGCTGGACGAAGATGCTACTGAACGACAACAACATGCCCGAGATCAGCGAGGTGAACGCCCCAGCTGTCGTCCCGAATTTGCTGTAAAGCCCAAAGATCATCACAGGGCCACAGCCGCCCATCCACATGCTGGTCATCAGGGTGACGAACAAAGAGATGTAGTCGAGCTGCGCCATAAAGAAGGATCCGCAAAAGAAGAAAACGCCGATACCAATCGACACGATGCGGAGTGCCTTCACATGCTGCGCGGGGGTGAACGGTTTCTTACGCAACGGCAAGACAACGTCCTGCGTCAACGTAATAGCGGCACTAAAGATACGCGAGTCGTCGGTCGAGATCATGGCCAGCACCATGAGTAGGCAGAAGAGCCCCATAAGCCCAGGGGGTAGCATCCGACGCATCGACGAGCCCAGCATCATTTGGTGGAAGAGGGTACGAAACTGCTGGAACTTGGCGTTGCCAGCGGCCTCACCTTCTAAGTCATTCAACGCTTTGTGGGCCGTCTCGAGAAGCGGAGTGTCTAAATTCGCGGCTTGAGAGAGCGGCGGATCAACTCCGATGTCTTGAATTTGCTCGGGTACCGCGAGGATTCGCGCGGTAATCTCGGTGCGATGAGCCTCGTCTTGGATCAACTCCATCACGACGCGGGTGGAAACGTCATCTCGAACAACCTTGGCTTGCGGTGCCCAATTGCGATGGTTCATGAGCGCAATGATCGACACGGCGATGAGTACATACAAGATGCTCGTTACGGAACCTTTCCATGCGCCGAGGAGTCCCGCCATTTTCTGCTCATGAGGGCTTTTGGCAGCAGAACTGGTGCCCGCGCCAACCCAGCTCGCGCGGTGGAACACCGAGGTAAAGACGCCCACCACGATGACGAAGAGATTGAAGTCACGTAGCTTCGAAATGTCGTAGGGGTTCAAGAAACTCTCACCTGAGACGCGATCCATCATCACGGGGACGATTTCGCTGTTCCAACTAAACCTGCTGAGAATAAAGATCACGAAAATCGCGATTAACGGGAAGCAAAACATCCCCTGAATGGCATCGGTGATAACCAGTGCCAGCGTACCACCCATGCAGATGATACCGATTGCGACGGTCAAGCATAACACAACCACCAGCACGAAGGTAGGAATAACCAAGCCGAACACTTGAACTGTGTGTGGTAGACCGAGGAAATAGATAAAAAAGCGGGCGGCAACCGCAGGCATAATCATATTGGCCAACATTTCGGATAGGCTACGCAGCGAGGCTGCAAAAATGCGTAGCCGGCGGTTATAGCGCATCTCGAGGAACTGCCCCAGCGACATCGCCTTCGTCTCTCGAAAGCGGTACGAGCAGTAACCGAAAAGCCCCATAAAAATTCCAATAGGTCCCGTGATGTGCCCCCAGAAGCCAAGCGCAAAGCCCGTCCTATAATGGACTTCAACGTACGCCACGAGACCAATGATCGATAGCGCGTTCGCGAGATCGCCCACGCTGATCACGTAGCGCCCACAAACGCGGCCGGCAACAAGAAAGTCCGCCACCCCGCGAATGTATCGTCGGGAATAAAGTCCTATCGCAAGAACAGCTAATACCGGAATCACCACAATTAACCAGTCGATCAGGGTCATAAGTTTTTCTCGCTTCCCTGCACGCCACCGTGTCCACCCCCGAACGGGATGATACAGAAGAACATGCGCTTCATGTTGAGTTTAGTTTTGAGAGTTTCCGACTCCCTACGGTCTTCGTTAAGAACGCCTAGGCGATCCTGATAACAAAGGCTTGGCTCGTCAAGAACGAGACGTTGTCGGAAAAAACCGCGTCATGCTCTTTATAGAGTTCGACAGTGTACACAATTCTTCATCCCTACGCTAGCGATTTTGAAATAAATTTTTTCATAATTTTTTCATACACTTTTAACACCTAAAACTTTTGAGGGCGCACTCACGATTCATTGACCGGTCATCAACGGCTACAGGGTTTTCTCCCTTGTGGCTGGCCTCGGTGAGGCCGGAATCGTCCGCGATCACCGATCGCGGCTACA
>CAZUAY010000220.1:0-6579 GCA_964618405.1 uncultured Lentisphaerales bacterium | reverse complement strand
GCGATTCGTTTGCGGGGGGTGCGTTTCTTCGGCTCCGGTGATTTTGCAGCAACTTTTTTGTTTGCCTTGGGGGTCGTCTTGTCGTCCGAAATAGCGAGAAGAATTCCAGCCATGAGCAGGGTTGTGACGAGCGAGCTTCCGCCATGCGAAATGAGGGGGAGAGGAATGCCGGTGAGGGGAATCGCTTTTACCACACCGCCGATATTGAGCATGATCTGGATGCCGAGGCAGGCGGTGATGCCGGTGGCGACTGCCGACCGGTACGAATCGACGGTGCGTTCGGCGATCCGCATGCCGGCAAGAATGAGGACGACGTAAATCGCAATGACCGCCATGCAGCCGACAAGGCCAAGCTCTTCGCCGATGATGATGTAGACAAAGTCGGATTCAACGATCGGTACCACGTTGGGAGAACCCGCGCCAAGTCCCGTTCCAAGGAGACCGCCCGAATACAGCGCTACGAGCGCTTGGAGGGGTTGCCAGCCGGCCGCCGTTGCGGTGTTGAAGGGATTGAGCCATGCCGCGAGTCGAGCTGCCCCGCGCGTCGATAGTGGCATGAGGACGCGCCCGAGAAACAGAATCGCGGTCATTCCTCCGAAGAGGTAGGCGGAACGTCCGGTGACTGCATAGAGCATGACGAGTAAGGTCATGTTCATGAGCGCGAACATGCCCATGTCGCCTTGAATGAGGAGCATGAGCATCGGCGGTGCCCACAGCATTCCCAAGGTTACGATAATGTTTAGCGGAGGAAGCGGAATACCGAGAAAGCCGCGAGTGAGCATTTTTCGGTGGCCTGAGAGCATCGAGGCGATGAAGACCACGAGCATCGGCTTCACGATTTCAACGGGGTTGATGTTTCCTGGGAGAATCATCGCACCGCGATATCGTCGTCCAACAATAAGGACGAACAACACGACGAGGGTTGAGAGTCCGAGAAAGACGAGCCAGAGGGGTTCGAGTCGGCTGATGCGTCCTTGGCGCCCGAGGAGGAAGACGATCAGCATGATAACGATCCCGATCGGCAGTGCGAACTGAGAGGGTGACGCAAAGGTGATGGTTTGTACGGTTCCGATTCGGAATTGCAGCGCGAGCCCAATTCCACAGAGCGTCATGATTGCTGCGGGGACGGCTGGCGAGCCTCTGTATTTGGCCACGCGGAGGGTTCCGTAGACTGCGACTAAAGCGAGCACGAACGCGAGGAGCGGGGAGAGCTGCTGCCAGCCGAGAACGGGTGCGTTGGCGAGATGAACGGTTAGCACTGACAAATGAAGCGTCAGGAAGACGAATAGTGGGAGCACGAACACGAATCCGAACATGGTCTACTTCGCCTCCTTCATGCGCTTCAGTTCATTGTCACGATTTTGCTTCAAGATTTCAGCCGCAACCGGTAAGGCGAAGGCGGAGCCGTAGCCTGCGTTTTCGACGAGAACCGCGAGGGCAAGCGTCGGGTTTTCGCGGGGAGCGAAGCATACAAACCAAGCATGGTCTTCGCCACCTGGGTTCTGGGCGGTTCCCGTTTTGCCGCAGACATCGAGGCCTGGAACGTCAGCGTTGCGTCCCGTGCCGCTGAGGATGGTGTTGCGCATCGCCTGCGTGACGCGGCGTGCTGTTTTCATGCTGAACAGGCGGGGCAGCTCGATCGGCGCTTCGGTTTCGATGATGCGCGGGCGAAACATGCGACCGTCATTGGCAATCGCAGCGACCATCATCGCCATGTGGAGCGGGGTTGTTGTCATGCGCCCTTGTCCGATGGAAAGCTGAGACAGCTCGCGGCGTTCACCTGTGCCTAAATGAGGGATGCTTCCCTTCTGCGAAGTGACCGCCCCCGCTGCTGATTCGAAGAGGGGAATCCTGGCGTTGAAGCAGAGTCGGTCGGAAAGGTCGTTGAAGGCAGCGGTTCCGCATTGAACACCAGCATTGGCAAAATAACTATTGGCCGATTTAGCAAGCGCCGTATCGAGACCGAGAACCCCGAAACCTGGCCATGCGAGGCCGCGGCGCTCAAAAGAATAATATTCGTGATCGCGGATTGGGCGGCGTGCGCCTGGAGCGAAGTAGCCGTTGGGCGGACAGTTGATCTGCAGTGAAATTCCACGTTCTACGGCGAGTCCAGCCACGGCGAGCTTGAAGGTTGAGCCTGGCGGGTAGCGTCCATGAAGCGCTCGGTTCAGGAGGGGCGAGTCGGGATCGATGTTGAGCTTGCGCTCATAATTATTGGGGTCGAACGAGGGGGAGGAGAGGAGAATCCGGATCGCACCATTCCGCGGGTCGATCCCTACAACAGCCCCTTTTCTTCCCTTCATCAAAGAGTGTGCAAACGACTGGAGATTGGCGTCAATGGTGAGGACGACATTCGTACCGACATGGCGGACGTCTTGCATGGCGGTTTTGCTCGCCTTGCGGATGTCGAGCTTTTCTGCATAGCCGCTCACGATCGCATCGGCGGCATTCTCCATGCCGGTAAGCCCCTCACTCGGATGTCGGAAGCCGACGATATGGGCGGTCGCTTCGGCGTAGGGGTAACTTCTAAGCGATTTTCTGTAGGAATCGGTCTCCGCTAGCAGATTGCCGAATCGGTCGGTAATAGAGCCTCTGATAAGGTGGGCGGCGGCATTGTCTGCGCGAGGATTGTAACGTTCCATGAAGCGAACGAAATCGAGGCGGGTAAAGCCCGCAAGCTGCCACGTTGCTTGATACGCGACGATAGCCAACATGCCAGCAATGAACAGCAATGGAAAGAGTTTGAGCTTACGATATTGCGTCTTGTTTTCTCGTTTGTGACGGAAAGCGATCAGCGTTACGAAAATCAGGATGACGATATAGAACGCCATACGAAACGCGGAGAGGGCGGCCTGCGCGTTCGTAGGAGTCAGGGAAGTGGTAAGGGACTCAAGCACGGTCGTGTGCTCCCCGTCTAGCGCTTAGCGCTGCGACGAAGGAACTGGGCCTCCGCTTCGGGTTGGAGCGTGGGATTCTCAAGAAGGTGACATTCGATTCGGCCGCTGTAGAACGTTTTTGAATGCCCGGCGACAAGCCCTGAGTTCTCCGCGAGCTCTGGATTTCCCGTGAAGATAAAGCCATCGTATGCCGCCTTATTCTGTTGTAAAAAGACGCCCATGCCCGCATAGGTATCGCGCAGGCGAATGGGATCGCCGATGCGGCCGCCGTAGGGCGGGTTCATGATGATCGTACCGCGTTCAGCCGTTTCTGGAACGGGAGTGGACATGAAATCGCAAACCTCACACGTGATGAGCTTGTCGATCCCTGCCAGCTCTGCATTCTCGTAGGTTGCATCGATCATGTCGGACTCGATGTCGGTGCAGATGATGGCGCACGGAATGTCTTTCGACGCTTCGTACGCTTTGATCGCATCGGAGACAACTTTTGTCCAGACCGAAGCTTCGTAGCAGCACAAATGCATGAAGGCGTAATTATCGCGCATCATGCCCGGCGCACGATTCTGAGCGATCCAAGCGGCTTCAATCGCGATGGTGCCGCACCCGCACATGGGGTTGATGAAATTGCCGCGCTTGTTCCAGCCCGAGGCCATGACGACAGCGGCGGCAAGCGATTCGCGCATGGGCGCTTCGGAGGTCGCGCCGCGATAGCCGCGGAAGCTGAGGGATTCCCCGGTGGTGTCGATGTAAATCGACGCATTGTCGCCAACCCAGTGTACGAATAGGCAGGTACGATCACGCTCGTTGCCCGAGTTGGGACGGCAACCGAATTTATTGCGGAGACGGTCCACAACGGCATCCTTGGTCTTGAGCGAGGCGTAGCGCGTATCGGTGATGGTCGGGTTGTCAACGGCCTTGTCGACGGAGAAATATCCGGATGGGTCAATATAGTTTTCCCATGGAATCTCAACGAGCGAGTTGTAGAGGTTGTTGGCGTTGCGAGCACGGAAGCGATCGAGCGTGTAGAGCACACGGTGAGCGGTGCGAAGATTGATGTTGAGCTTGACGCAGTCCGCGAGGGTGCCGTCGGTTTCAACGGTAGAATCTGTTGTACGGCCAACGCGAAACCCGAGGTCTTTGACCTCTTGAGCCAGATAGGAGGATACACCCGAGGAACAGGTAATGACGAGGGTGCTGGGTTGCTCTGTGAAAGTGGAATTCATAGTGGTAGGGTCTTAATGCTGCGAGGCGATGTATTTCATCAGTCCACCCGCTGTGACGACGGCCTTCTGCCTATCGGTTAACGTGGTTAGGACTTCAAAGGAGGTTCCCTTGGTGGTATTCAAGACGGTGAGTTTGCCATCACCGTGGATGGCATCGGTGAGGCCGTTGAACGTGAGCGCGTCGCCTTCATCGATACGCTCGTAGTCGGCCGGATCGGCGAAGGTAAAGGGCACGATGCCGAAGTTAATGAGGTTGGCGTAATGAATGCGCTCAACACTTTTAGCGATCAAGGCGCGCACGCCGAGATACATGGGACATAAGGCGGCATGTTCGCGACTCGAGCCTTGACCGTAGCTCTCGCCTGCGATGATGACATTGGCAATGCCCGCCTCGCGGTTGCTTGTGGCAGTTGCATAGAAATTTGCCGAGCACGGTTCAAAAACGAATTTCGAATAGACGGGGATGTTTGAGCGGAATTTTAAGCGCGGACCAGCTGGCATGATGTGGTCGGTGGTGATGTTATCGCCCACCTTGATCGTTGCTTTGGCCTCCATCGTGTTTGGTAGCGGAATCCCTGCTGGCACCGTACCGATGTTGGGGCCGCGGAGGATCTCCGTTTCTGGGACGCCCTTCGAGGCCGTATCGCGGAAGAGGAACATCGAATCGTCAATCATGAACTTTTCTGGAATCTCGATCCCCGATACCGTCTCGACGGTGGTGGGGTCTGTAATGAATCCGGTGAGCGCGGCGGCGGCAGCGGTCTCTGGGCTGACGAGGTAGACCTTCGCCGACTTGGTGCCAGAGCGTCCTTCAAAGTTCCGGTTGCTGGTGCGGAGCGAAACCGCGTTGGTCCCTGGCGATTGATGGTTGCCAATGCAAAAGCCGCAGGCATTTTCGAGAATCCGAACGCCAGAAAAGACCAGTTCGCCGAGAAGCCCTTCGCGGGCGAGTTCCATCACCACTTGACGCGATCCCGGAGCAACACCGACCGACACTTCGGGACTCACTTTCTTGCCCTTGAGAAGCAGTGCGACCGTCTTTAGATCTCGGTAAGAAGAATTGGTGCAAGAGCCGAAGAGGACTTGGTCGACCTTCATGCCTGCGAGGGAGGCAACCGTGGCGATGTTGCCGGGGTTGTGCGGACAAGCAACCATGGGGACTAAGGTCGAAAGATCGATGTTGAATACGCTGTCGTAAGTAGCATCAACATCCGCGACAATTTCCTTCCAATCAGACTCACGACCCTGTGCGGCTAAAAAGCGACGCGTGACGTCATCACTCGGGAAAACCGATGTCGTGATACCCAGCTCGGTTCCCATGTTCGTGATCGTGGCGCGCGAGGGCACATCCAGCGTGGCGAGACCCTCGCCGGCATATTCCATGATCTTGCCAACATTCCCAGAGGATCCGTAGTGCTCGAGTACCTTGAGAATGATGTCTTTGGCGGAAACGCCAGGAGGGAGTTTGCCCGTCAGATTAATTTTCACGACCTTGGGCGCAGATAAGTAGAAAGCGCCGCCGCCCATGGCCACTGCAACATCGAGTCCACCTGCGCCGATGGCGATCATGCCGATACCGCCACCCGTTGGCGTGTGCGAGTCAGAGCCGATCAGCGTCTTGCCCGGAACACCGAAGCGCTCGAGGTGAAGCTGATGACAGATGCCATTACCTGCGCGCGAGTAGACCACGCCGTATTTTTTAGCAACCGACTGCAGGTAGGCATGGTCGTCGGCATTTTCAAAGCCAACCTGGACGGTGTTGTGATCAACGTAGCTGACCGAAAGCTCAGTCTTCACCTTGGGAATACCCATGCTCTCGAATTGTAGAAAAGCCATGGTTCCCGTGGCATCTTGCGTGAGCGTCTGATCGATTTTGATGGCGATCTCGGACCCAGGCTTCAAACTGCCGGAGATTAAATGACTAGAAAGAATTTTTTCGGTAACGTTCATCGTGTTGCCTATCGTACAGATTTCGGGACCATCCCGAGGAATTAAAAGAGCGGAAAATTGGCCTACTACACTACCTTATATGGCCTTTTTTGTCCACTTGAAAACGGAACGACTTTGTAATCGGTCAGGCACAGGGGGCTGTGCCTGACCGATTACAGTCGCTAGTCGCTAGTGGCTAGTCGCTAGTACTGCCCCTGCGAAAGAGCCGACAGGGTTCCACCCAGATGAGCACGGGGATTTGCGTTTAGAATTAGAGAGATCTCCGCATAAGATCAGAACTCACCAAACGATCTGAATTACAGAAATGTAATCGCAGATAGTATTCTCTTCTTCAGCATCACCAATCTACCCTCGTGCCTGAGGGACGCGCCAGGGCTGCGATGGGCAAGAAGCTGGGCTGCCACTCTGCGTGGATTTTAAGAAGTAGTGAGTAGTGAGTTGCTAGTTGCGAGTAGGTGAGCCTGTAGCCGCGATCGGTGATCGCGGACGATTCCGGCCTCACCGAGGCC
>CAZUAY010000219.1:3263-6590 GCA_964618405.1 uncultured Lentisphaerales bacterium | reverse complement strand
GACGAGCGAAGCAAACGGAGAACGGGTTTTCCAACCCGTTTACGTACACGGGTTGAAAACCCGTGCTCCGTTCGTTACGACCACTTCTTGACGAAGTTATAGTCAAGACGCGGAGGCTCGCATCGCTCCAGTTTTCGAGTAAAAAATCAGGCACCGAGGTTTCACCCCGATGCCTGATTAAATGAATGGTGGCGAGGAAGGGAATTGAACCCCTGACACGAGGATTTTCAGTCCTCTGCTCTACCAACTGAGCTACCTCGCCATACGTCAACCGCTAAAACGGAAGAACAGGCAAATTTATATCATAAGCGGATGAGGCAAGTCAACCTCGAAAATTTTCCGTCCTGTAATCGGTCAGGCACAGGGGGCTGTGCCTGACCGATTACAGTCGCTAGTCGCTAGCACTGATCGCGGCTACAGGCTCGGCCACTCGCAACTCGCAACTCGCTACTTCTTCCCCTGAGCCTGCCCGATTACCTAAGGATTGCGAAAAAAGATTGATTTAATCGGTAAACAAGAAGTATAATACTCAAATGGCTCCTGAAATAGCTATCGTATGACTTGAATAAAAAAAGACGTCTTTGTACGACGTGAAAGGTGAATTATGAAACGGAAAACTGTATTCTTTAAGAATCTGATATGTGGGTTGCTGGCTCTGGCACCCTTTCTAGCCTGGGCCGACCATTATGTGGCGCAGAACGGGCAGACGCCTGTCTCGCCGTACACGAGTTGGGAGAACGCGGCGAGCAACATTCAGGAGGCGATCGACCAGGCTGTCGACGGATCGACGGTGTGGGTCAAGCCGGGGACGTATGGACGACCGCCGGTACCGCTTTTTGCGGATGGCGCCACAAACATGGTGAACATCACCAAGCGGCTTACGGTCCGCAGTTTAAGTGGAAATCCCGCCGACACGATCATCGATGCCGGCGGAGAGATCAGTAACCGCTGCGTGCGGATTGACACCACGACCAGCGGCGCACTTGCACCCCCGTTCCGGATCAGCGGCTTTACGTTGACGAACGGCTATGCTAATGGCGGCGGTGTATGGATCAATATAAACAACAACGTGCGTACGGCCATCGTGGACAACTGCGTCATCACCGACAACCGGGGCATCAGCGATGCTGGAGGCGTTTTCAACTACAACTATGGAGTGGGCGCGACATTGATCTTTTCCAACGTGGTAATTCGTGGCAGCTTGAACGGCGGGATGTCCAAAGGCAATCATGGCAAAACGATCATCACCGGCTGTCGGTTCGAGAACAACGAGTCTTACGGGCTAAATCTCCGGTGGGGCGATAATTTGGTCGAGTCGTGCACGTTCACAGGAAATCGCAGCGTCGGCGTGTATGGCGCGGCGTTGCTCTTGCAGTCTGCGGACGACATGGTCATTCGGAACTGTCTCTTTACCAGGAACGAACTCATTCACCCTCCCTACAGCACCTTTACGATAGGTGGCGCAGCGATCGGAGTGTTCACCGGGGCAATGGGCAAATTCTACAACTGCACGGTGGTCAGCAATACCGCAGTGGGGTACGGAGCCTTGGTGGCAGGACTTTATTTGCACGCATCCTCCACGGGCATGCTCTGGAATTGCATTCTGCGTGAGAACTACAAGAATGACAGAGATGTCCTGTACACGAGCAACTACGGAGCCGGCGGCGGCGGCTCCCCGTTGTTCGTACTAACCAACACGTGCACGGCTCCGATCACGGCCTATCCGAACGCAGGTAACTTGAACGCGGATCCGATGTTCGCCGATTTCGACGGTCAGGACTTCCGCTTGAATAAAATGTCGCCGTGTCTGAACGCAGGCGTCAATCAGAACTGGATGGTGGGCGCGAAGGATCTCGATGGTCATCCACGGATCGACCGGGCCGGGCCGGGAATTGTGGATATGGGCTGCTACGAGTTTGTGTATCAAGGCTCCTGTATCTTGATCCGCTGAACGGTGCGTAAGCCCGCCACGTGCCAATATTTTTCAATTATTTCGAGGTTATCGCCTCGGTTGTTTAGGACTGCTTGTGCGGCGGATACGGTGACTGACGGGTTGTGAATGAGCTAGGAAATCGGGGTCGATATCGGGATCGGTATTGCAATATCGATTAAGGTTAGGATTACGATTAGGATTTGGATTAGGATTACGATTAGGATTAGGATTACGATTAGGATTAGGATTTGGAATAGGAATAAGATTAAGAATATGGAGTGTTCAGTTATAGGCAAGCCCTCCGCGCGGCTGCGCCGCGAAAAAGCGATGGGATAACTTTATTGACTATAGCGGTGGACGCGTCCAAAGTTGGCGGTCCATTCGCCGTTCCAGGATTCGTCGTTCCATCCGAAGTGGGGGAGGCTTGGATCGCGGATGAATCCATGCTGAGCATCATTGAGGGTTCAGTTGAGGGTGTAAAGGGTCAATTAGCAGCTGCAATCGTGATGCAGGTTCCTGCTGTTCGTGAGAGGATCACGCCTTGGGTGTACAGAGCCGTCAGGTCCCACTGTATGTACGGTGATTCGGGCAGCACGACGTCGAATTCGCCGGTAAATGATCCGGTCCAGTCGAGAATGTTGAAGTTTTTGAACGGTGTTACGGGCCCGTCTATTACGATTTCCAGACGTGGCTTTACGCCGTTGTGCGCCACGAGCGCGATGTTGCCGTCTACGCTGAGCGTGTCGGAGTGGTCGCCCGATACTTTGATCCGGAGTGTGCCGATGCGATCGGTTCCGGCATCGTCATAGACTTCCTGCGTGTAGTTCCCGTTAATCGCTAGTGTTCCTACTGTCTGTTCCAGCGCGTTCGTTTGGACATCTGCCAGGACAAAGGTGTGCTGCGGCAAGCCCGGTTCCACGAGGCCCCGCGGTTGATCACGCCGCTTGTGGCCGTTACCGCTCCCTCGCCGTAGAGCCGCCCTGCATGATGCACGATCATCGTCTTGGCTGCGACAGAGGCACCCGCGCCGACGACAAGTATCACATCATCGGTCATCTTGGAGTGTGGTGACAACCGAAGGGCGGCACCGCTTTTCGCATGTCTGTCGGCGGCGTATGTCTTCGGCTTGCAAACCCATCGCCTATGCGAGTCAACGGAACGGGGATGCGCCCTGCTTTCGCGCTGTCGGGCTTTCGCGCTTGCGGTTCGGGGCCGGATAGGCTATCTTTCGAGGTGTGGGAGTCAGGGAATGCCGATTCCTACGCGATTCCGCATGCGGTGGGCGGAAACGTGGGCAAAGCGACGCCGTGAACGGCTACAGACCAGATGAGAAAGCATAAGCGAAAAGACGATATGCCCCGTTGGATGTTCGGGCTCGTGGCGATTGCCTTGTG
>CAZUAY010000219.1:0-3253 GCA_964618405.1 uncultured Lentisphaerales bacterium | reverse complement strand
GCTTGCAAACCCATCGCCTGTGCGAGTCAACGCCCCCCCCCCCGTCACTGACCGATTACAGAGATATTTTGTATTGCCATTGTATTTTGGCAAATGGTTTAGTATAGTGGCAATTATGAATTTTCAGAGGAGGTTTTTATGCAATTAACGATTGACCGTTTCGGGCAAATGGTGCTTCCCAAAGCGATGCGCGATGATTTTGGCCTTCGTGCAGCGATGGTTGCTGTACACCCAGCCCATGAACGTTCCCTCACATACTTTGAACGTGCGCTTTCAGATGATAGCGAACGGCTGGTCTGTACGCATTCGCTGGCGGAGTTGTACGCTGTATGAGTCGGATTTCAGTCGATTGTCTTCCGGTCTTTCGGTTCGGATTGTCGCGCCGTGAAGGAAGCCACTGTGGCTTAGTCTCAAGTGGCGGAAGAGGATCTACTCGCGTTTTAAAAGTGGAAGAAATAAGATGAAGATTTTACATACGTCTGATTGGCATTTAGGGCGCTCGCTCTATACGAAGAAGCGTTATGAGGAGTTTGAGGCGTTTCTGAAGTGGCTGGTTGATACGATCCGGCAGGAAGGTGTCGATGTGCTTGTCGTTGCCGGGGATGTGTTTGATACTGGTGCGCCGAGTCATTATGCGCAGAAGCTGTATTATCAGTTTTTGCATGCCGTTGCCGCGTCCTGTTGCCGCCATGTCGTGGTTGTTGGCGGGAATCATGATTCGCCGACTTTTCTGAATGCGCCACAGGTGCTGCTTCAGGTACTCGATGTGCATGTGGTGGGTTGTGCAACGGAGGACGTGGCGGATGAGGTGCTCGTACTCCGTAATGAACATGATGTCCCGGAATTGATTGTCTGTGCCGTGCCATACCTTCGGGATCGTGATATTCGAACGGCGGAGGCCGGGGAGGGGATTGAGGATAAGGAACAAAAGTTGCTCGACGGTATTCGCAACCATTACGCGGCTGTCGGGGCTGTGGCTGAAGCGAAAAGAGAGGCGCTGGGTGCTGAGATCCCGATCGTCGGAACCGGCCACCTTTTTACGGCTGGCGGGAAGACGCTGGCCGACGATGGAGTGCGTGAGTTGTATGTTGGCTCGCTCGCTCATGTGGCGCCGGGGATTTTTCCAGCCTGTATTGATTATCTGGCGCTCGGCCATCTCCATGTGCCGCAAGCAGTGCGAGATTGTGAAACGAAACGGTATAGCGGATCGCCCTTGCCGATGGGATTTGGCGAGGCCAAGCAGCAGAAAAGCGTTTGTTTGGTGACGTTTGAGGGTAGGGCCGCGTCGGTGAAATTAATTGATGTGCCCGTGTTTCAAGCCCTCGTATCTGTCAAAGGGGATTGGGAGACGATTCAAGCGCGCATGTCCGAATTGGCTGCTACACACGCCTCATGCTGGTTGGAGATTGTTTATGAAGGCGATGCGGTCGTCAGTGATTTGCGTCAACGTCTCGACGCTGCCCTTCTCGGGACCGCGATGGAAATCCTCAGGGTTAAAAATACGCGTGTAATCAATCGCGTGCTGCAGCAGATTCATACGGAGGAAACGCTTGATGATCTGAATGCGGATGAGGTGTTTGAGCGATGCCTCGTCGCGCATGCTGTTCCGGAAGATCAGCAGGCGATGCTGCGTCAAACGTATCGAGAAGTGATTGTGTCGCTTGACGAAGAAGATGAGCGGGCGGAATAAGGAGACGATACATGAAAATATTACAGGTACGTTTTAAGAACTTAAATTCACTCGTTGGCGAATGGGAAATCGATTTAACGCTCCCTGCGTTTACGGCTGACGGCATTTTCGCTATCACGGGGCCGACCGGTGCTGGAAAGACGACAATTCTCGATGCGATTTGTCTTGGTCTTTACGGGCGAACGCCCCGCCTCGACAAGGTCACGAAAAGCGTGAACGAAATCATGTCCCGTCAAACGGCTGAGTGCTTTGCCGAAGTGACGTTTGAAACGCAGAAGGGGCGCTACCGGTGTCATTGGAGTCAGCATCGCGCCCGCAAGAAACCGGATGGCGAACTACAAGCCCCCAAGCATGAAATTGCCGATGCCAAAACAGGCGAGATCCTCGAATCGAAAATCAAGGGCGTCGCCGATGAAATCGAATCGCGGACCGGGATGAATTTTGACCGGTTTACGCGTTCTATGTTGTTGGCCCAAGGTAGCTTTGCCGCATTTCTGGATGCAGCACCCGATGAGCGGGCACCGATTCTGGAGCAAATTACGGGAACAGAGATTTACAGTAAAATTTCAATGCGCGTTCATGAACGCCAGCGGGACGAGGCTGTTCGTCTGGAGACGCTGAAATCAGAAACGGCTGGGATTGCGATTCTTGACTCGGATCAAGAGAAAGAGATTCAGCAGACGATCGAGACGAAGCGGAGCGAACACGGCATTGTTGTTACTGAGTTGGCCGAGGTTGAAAAAGGAATGGCTTGGCTGACGACAATTAGCAATTTGAAAAATGAAATTGAGAATCTTGTTGTTGAGGCAAATACGCTGCTGGGTCAGGAGGAGGAATTTAAGCCAGACCGTGAACAACTTGGCCGTGCCCTGCGTGCTGCTTCGCTCGATGGCATCTATGCTACCTTAGCGGCCGCACGCGATGCCCAGAAAGATGATGAGCTCGCTTTTAATGGATTAAAGAACATGCTTCCCAGTTTGGAAGCGGCTGTTCAAAAGCAGAAAGCATTGTTGTATACGTGTGAAGCAAACGCAGAGGGTGTGAAAAAGGAACGTGATGCCGCTGCTCCTGTTCTGCAGAACGTGCGTTTGCTCGATCAGGCGCTGACGGAAATGGAAAGGACAATTTCGGAACAAACCGTCAGTTGCAACGGTGCGCAAGATAAGATTGATGAAGAGAAAAAAGTCCGGGATAGCGAACAGAATAAACGCGTGGAGCTTCAGGTGCGGTTGGAAGACAATGAGGCGTATCTCACAGAACATGCGAAGGACGCCTGGCTTGTTGGCGGTTTAGCCGGCGTTGAGGTCGAGTTGAACGGGCTGATTGCAAAACAAGCTGATATTAAGCAGCACGCGACGGATAGCCGCGCAGCAAAGACGGCACTGGCGACTGCGGCGGCATCACGTGAACAGTGCCAAAAAGCGGTCGACGAACAGCAAAAACACTTGGAAGACATTTGCGTCAAGCTTCAAGAGGGAAAACAGGGTTTGGACGCCTTGCTCGATGGTCGTCTTTTGCGGGAATATCGTAAAGACGTGGAAGGTTTGCATCGTGAATTAACGC
>CAZUAY010000218.1:0-6601 GCA_964618405.1 uncultured Lentisphaerales bacterium | reverse complement strand
CATGATTTTGTCCATCATAACCATCAACTATAATAATCATGCCGGGCTTGGCAAGACGCTTGAAAGCGTCTTCACACAACAGTCTGGATTTACCGACTTCGAACAAATCGTCATCGACGGCGGCTCAAACGATGAAAGCGTCAAGGTCATCGCCGACTATGCCGATCGACTCGCTTACTCGGTCTCGGAACCAGATAAGGGGATTTTTAATGCAATGAACAAAGGCACCGCCAAAGCCCGTGGCGACTATCTCTTGTTCCTCAACTCGGGCGACGAGTTGAACAAAGGCATGCTCCAGCAAATCTTTTCCTCCGCCCATACGGCCGACATCATCTATGGAAATATCGACTTGCAGGATGGCAAAAACCGGTCGTACACGAAAAGCTTCCCCGACGTCGCGTCTCTGAAGCCCTGGTTTTTTCTTCACAGTTCGTTGCCTCACCAAGGATCCTTCATCTCCCGTCGGTTGCTCACTGCGCAACAAGGATATGATGAAGCGCTCAAAATATCCGGCGATACCAAATTCTTCTTTCAGGCGATCGTCCTCGACAATGCCTCTCTCGAATACATACCGGTATCGGTGAGTAAAATGGATGCTACCGGAATCTCCAATAGCCCAGACTCCCTAGGAAGACGCCTCAAAGAAAGAGAAACGTTTCTGAAACCTTATTTTGGAGATTCACTTTTTTCTTTAGTCAAAAACGGCATGCTGCGACAGTCGTCTTATCTCCGCACACAGCATCTCGAAAAGTTGCTCACAGACCCAACGGTGGCGAAAACCATGCTGCGGTGGAATGACCTCTTCTTCTTCCTCTGGAAATCAAAAATCGGAAGAGGTATTGTAAAAAGCATTGCAAAGATCCTGAAAATGAGCGAAAGCCGAAAACGATGAAGTTATAGGTGAGTTAGTATCTCTGTGTACAGGGCTAGATGCCGAGACGCTATTTCTTCCGAAGAAAACCGTTGCAGAGCATCGCACCTAATATGAGCCTTATCATACGTTCTTCCCTGAAAGACAGACAGCGCCTGCAGCAGTGATGTCTCGTCAAACCCCGTTGCAATCACCCCGTTTTGATCGTTGACCGCGTCGGCGGCTCCAGAATGGGGCAACGTCACGACAGGAATGCCATAAGCCAAGGCGTCTAAAAGCGATTTGCAACACCCCTCAGATACCGATGCGCTAACATAGACATCCGCTGCTGAATACAACAAGGCCATTTCCTCATCTTCAGAAATGAATCCTGGAAATATGATGTCTTGGCCGTTCGCAACACACGGGCCTTGTGCGCCCACCGCTAAAATCACCGGGCAGCCGAGCGGATGTATCGCTGAAAAAACCGTCCTTCTCAGCATCTCAAGTCCTTTGCGCTTTTCATCTAACCGCTGCGAGACAAAGAGCACGATAAACCGATCCTCTGGGAAACCGAGTCTTTTTCTCGCCTCCGTTTTTGAAAAAACATGCTTTGAGGCATAATCTGAAACCGAATTCGGAAGCGTTACCACACGATGTCCAGAACCTAGGGGTGACGTTTCAATAAGGGGTCGTATCTCTGACGAAAGCGCAACAAATGAAAGATTCTTGCACTTATTAATGTAGTCCGATTTTATCTTTGCAAGTTCGTTTTCATAATTCAAATACTCCGTTGGAAGATCGGCGGGTATCGTCGCGGAATAATGAAATCCTCCGAGAAGTGGGTTTTCATCACGTAAGGTCCAAACGATCGGCTTGGCGATTCGAGAAAAAAATGTAGCCGTATTGACAAAGCCGGCGACCCAATGCAAATGGACAACATCGGTTTCTACAATCCAAGGATGTCGATGCAGATCATCATAGAGGGAAAACTGATTTGTGAAAATTGGACAACCCGCGGCTAAAAGCTCGCATCGGATTCTCTCATTCTTATACCGGCGATTCTCGTAGAGATGAAGTTTGTTGAAAACGGCTGGGATAACGTTGCGGATGACAGCGCCACCTGAGACCTTGACTTCACAAGTACGGTCATCATTTCCATTCTGAACAGCAACGAGGACACGCGAATCATGTCCCGCGCTGCAAAGAGACCGATGCAGACGCATCATCCCCATGCCAGCCCCGCCAGAATCCGACATTCCAATGTGTACAACCTTTATCGGCATTGGGCAATCTTTCTAACAGCATCCACAACATCGGCTGGTTCTACCCTATTGATGCAAGCCACCTGGTTTGAGAAACACTTCCATCCACAGCCGGAATGCTCACAATCGGCAAAAAGGAAAACTGTTTTCGGAATGGCATACGGATACGGAACAAACCGCCCGTAGTGGCCGCGTCCACACACTGCCACAAGCGGTCGCTTGAGTGCAATGGCCATGTGCATCGGCCCGCTCTCTGCGGCAAGCACAACGTCAGCACGTAGAAGTAGCCCAGCGAGCTGAGGCAAGGTGATCTGTCCAGCGAGATTGACGGCGGTCACACCAGCAATCGGCTTAGCAGTCAATTCAAGAACCCTAAGACCGTCCTTTTCTGTTCCGCATACTGCGATCACACAGGGAGCTAATTTTTCGACAACCTCATGCCAGCGATCAACACCATAGAAGCGCTGGGGGTGAGATCCGAACGGACAGCACACATAAAAAGGAATCTTGTCTGGCTTGTAGAGATCCAAAAGCATGTCCACCATCGAAAAATCGGCATAACTTTCTGGGAGCACTGGATGTAGCGCTTCAACGTCTACTTCGACGCCTAGGCGGGAAAGCATTTTGCGTTGAACATCGAGTTCGTGCAAATTGCTGGCGCCTCCATCGTCCGGAAGCTTGCATTCAACATCGAGCTTTTTCTTATAGCTCGGAAGCACGCTGACGCGATGCGTCAAAAGATCACCGGAAAAGCCAATGGCGCGCACGGGCTTAAAACTGTCCAGCCACATTTCATCATTGGGGTTGACCGTACGCCGAAGCGACAGAAATAAATCCGCGCGGGCGGTGTTACTCCAAACAGGCCGTCCTTTCGAGGAGAGTAATAATCGTGGCCAAACCGCATCGAATGAATCCGTCGCCTGCATCATCGCAACTGATTCCTCATTGCAAAGCAGCTCCAGCGTAGCCTCGAAAAACAGCCTTCGATAATGCGGAACGACTCCTGTCAGCAGGATCATATCGCCGATTTTGTCTTCTGAAGACTTGTAAATCAGCACGCGTTTTTTCTCAAGCCGAATCCGTCTCACGAGCAACCTCAGCCATCCTACCCAACCAACGAACCGATGCAGAAACCGAACGCTCCAAGGCAAACGTTTTTTATTGGCTAGACGAGAGAAACGAGGAAGTTTTTTACGCTTCAGAGAAAGCTCCGCGAGTGCAGGATCGTCTGTGCAAGGCAAAACGTGCCGTCGATAAAACTTCCACCAGACTCTGTAAACTCTCGCACTCTTTTTATACTGCCACGGTCGATCGGGTGCTTGGTAATGAATGATGGAGGCGTTAGACGCTGCTTTCGCTTGCGAGCATGTATTCCAGCGACGGGGCACAGCTTTGATTTTTCCACGAAAAATATAATTGATCACATTTTGGTCTCGATCAAAAAGCCACTGGGAGTAGCGAGAAAGCACGTCGAACATTTCTTGTTGCGCTGCACGAAATGCCTCCATGTTGATGACCAAGACTCCCGCGTTGAAGTAGGGGCTTTCCGTCTCCTTCTTTTCTCCGAATCTCACGAGTTCGCTGTAACTCCCAGGAGGATCCCACGCATGACCCGCAACCGCCAGAAGGGTGTTTCCGTCGAAAGGCAAATCCCAAAGCTCACGCAAATTGCCGCGAACAAGTGTATCGGAGTCCAAATAAATAACACGCGGTGCATCAATCAGGCGTCCAATCAGCAGCCGAGCGTAGGTCATAAACGGTCCAGGCGGCAAAACACTTGGAAAATCGCTGGGCGACACGGCGAGGAAACGCAATTCCGCGTGGGGACAATCCGCCATGACGGCCTTCACCGCTTGAAGCTCTGCATCCTCAAATCCGGGATTCAGGATATGCAAAACAAAATCGTCGCGCCCGCCATTGCTAAGCACTGCGCTTTTCATTGCAACGCATGCTGCTGGCAAAATGTTTTCGTCAAACGCAAACACAAGGTGAATCAAGGCTCGTTCGTTTCGCATTCTGCTAGTTGCCTCCGACCATCTCTTTGATGCCATCAATCCCGTAGGAAAGATAACAAAAAAGTTTGCGCATCTTCGATCCGCAGGGCGCATATCGAAGAATCTCAAGTGGACACCGTTGACAACTCGGCGCGGCTTCAATTCGATTAAAAAAATCTTTTGCGCAGTCCAGCGCTGCTTCGCGTAGAATCGCGATTTGTGGTAAAACAGTTTGCGGTGCCTCAAGCATTCGCATGATCGAATTGTACACCGCATCTACGCTAACGTTGTTAATCTGACAACAGCTCTGTCGACCGAACTGTTCAAAGAAATTATCCGTCTTATCGACACGGCTGATTCCATCGAAGGGAACTCCTACGCAGGACGCAAAAATCAACGGATGCATGCGCATGGAAAAGACGGCTGAAAACCCAGATACAATTTCCATCATTTCCTGTGGCGTGTAATACTCTGGATAGAGAATTTCGAGAGGACAATCGAGCCACTTCGTCGTCTCGAGATTGGCCATCAAATCAAAATAGCCGCCAGGTCGTATTTCGTTCTCAAAGAAAATAGGAACGGCGCCCGTCTCGGCATAAACGCGGTTGCAGGCTTCTGCAACAGCGCGTTTATATCCAGACTTGGCAGCCCAAACCTCATTGACGATATTGACTCCATACGCCCTGTCGTAGTTTGCTAACCGGCGCCTGATAATCACAGTTCGGTCGGTTACTTGTGGCGTCACCAAGTAGGCGGGATCGGCATAATATCGAATTTTGTCTTTCTGCATCTGTTCTGCAAGACTCTCGCATACTTCGGCTGATGATGAATCGCGGCAACAGATTAGAGAAGCCGCGTTGACAAGGCCGGACGCAATACGCGTTGCTTTCGCCCCTGAAAGCTGATTTGCGCCATTGCCCCAGAAAACAACCTTCTTTGAAAACAACACCGCACTTGCCACACGTTGCGCCACATGAATAAGCGGAAATTTTATCGACAGTTCATCGCCGATCGTCGTCCCACCACCGACCACAAAAACGTCGCACCACTTCAGGGCGGTTTCAAAAGCAGTCCAGTCGCCTGCGCACACGCCTTGATGCGGCCTTTTAATAAAATCTAGCGTTCCGCCCTGCTGCGATTCAATGCACAACTCCGTATTTGGCTCGATAGCATCCATTGACGCCACGATGCCACACAGCACGGCATCATCGCCAATATTTCCGTATCCGTAAGTGTTTCCACCTATAAAAATCTTCATTCGATGAGACCCCGGGAAACAAGATGAAGCGGCCCACTTATAGCCGCAGAAATGACCTCGCCATCTCTATTTTTTCTCACGGGTGGAGAATAAAATGCGGCACTCGAAATATAGAAAAGTTGAGTTTTACGTGGGATGGAAACAATGACGTCGAATTGATACTCGCCAGCATTCAGCAATTCTGGCAGATTCACGAGCTGGACAGACCGAGTCTTAAACTCCATTAAGTCCGAAAAAGGTGCCACCGACCTATACTCCCGACTTTTAAAAATCGTATTCCCGAAAGCGTCCCTCATTACCAGAGTCAAACCAAGTTCCCCCGAGAATACTCGATTCTCAAAGTCGACCGACACGATCAAGTCCGTCCCCTCTGTGCGAGTACGCACATCTGTGACGGAGATTTGGTACTCGTGATTGATAACGGGAAAGACAGACCTCGACGTTCGAGTGCACTCCAGATACTCGGATACGATCTCGTCGGTGGCGCCACTTTTATGAATCTGTCCCTTCTCAAACCAGACGCACTGGGCACACAAGTCACGTACCGCCTTGGCGTTATGGCTTACAAACAAAATCGTGCGCCCGCCGCGAGCGATTTCACCCATTTTACCGAGACATTTTTTCTGGAATTCGGCATCCCCGACAGCCAGCACCTCGTCAACCAGCAAAACTTCAGGCTCCAGATGTGCTGCCACCGCAAAAGCCAGCTTCACATACATACCGCTCGAGTAGCGTTTAACAGGGGTGTCGAGGAACTGCTCGACTCCGGAGAAATCAACGATTTCATCAAACTTCGCTTCGATTTCTCTCCGCTTCATGCCCAAGATTGTGCCGTTCATGTAGATGTTTTCCCGACCGGTAAGCTCGGGATGAAATCCAGTTCCTACTTCTAGTAACGATCCGACTCTGCCACGGATCACTGCACGACCACTTGTGGGCTCTGTAATGCGTGAGAGAATCTTGAGCACGGTCGACTTTCCTGCACCATTTTTCCCAATGAAGCCAACAACGTCCCCTTGGTTAACCTCGAAGGACACATCCTTCAACGCCCAGAACTCGGTTTCGTTAATATGCTCCTGCGATGTGCCGATTCGTCCTAAATGATCGCGTGGATTTCCACCGCGAAATTTGACCCAGCGATATTTCAACTCGTCAGCAAATGTACTGCGGTTGATTACCCCCAGCTTATAGCACTTTGAGATATTTTCGACCTTGATGATTGGATTCATGGTAA
>CAZUAY010000217.1:0-6618 GCA_964618405.1 uncultured Lentisphaerales bacterium | reverse complement strand
GGCAATTATTTTGCTTTTTTCCACGTGTTTATGGGGGTATGTCAGGTTCTCAGGAGTTTCGCTAAGCAGTGGGCGTAACGAACGGAGCACGGGTTTTCCGTTTGCTTCGCTCGGCAACGATTCCTGCTCAGGCAGGCGGCTTCGCAGAGGCTCGACAAAGGTTGCGACAAAGTTCGCGACAAAGTTTCTGGGGTGCAAAAAGTTACCCTATCGTTTTTTCACGGTGCCGCCACTGGGAGAACAGGCATCTCGCCTGTTTGTTATTTGCACAGGCTGGAAGCATCTGCTCCCAGTGGCTCAATCTCTGTGTCTCCAACTCTCTGTGTTTAAAACTGCACCGCGCTTATTGCGGCAACAGGGTTGATAGCACAGCAGAGCAGATCTCAAACGTCATCCCCGCAAAATACTTTCACCCCTTGCCTACAACTCGATTTTCGCTAGCAGTGGTTATAACGAACGGAGCTTCGCCTGTCTGCCGTTCCTGCTCAGGCAGGCGGCTTCGCGAAGGCTCGACAAAGTTCGCGACAAAGTTTTTTGGGATGCAAAAGTTACCCTATCGTTTATTCGCGGCGCGGCCGCGCGGAGGGCTTGCCTGTTTGTCGTTTGCACAGGCTGGAAGCATCTGCTCCCAGTGGCTCAATCTCTGTGTCTCCAACTCTCTGTGTTTAAAACCGCACCGCGCTTATTACGGCAACTGGGTTGGTAGCACAGCAGAGCAGATCTCAGGCGTCACTCCCGCAAAATACGTTCACCCCTCCCCCCGATGGCTGACCGATTACCGTCAAATATCAAATCTGACTTTATAGCAAGGCTTGCTTATGCTAGAATGAAAGCAGTATGCAAGAAACAGATAGCGCAATAGATCTTCTCCAAAATAGAAATCGCTCCATTGGCTGGATGCTGACTTCCGAGCGGGTGTTGTGGTATTTAGAAATCCTACTGATCCTCCTTCGGTTTAGAGACGATCATGAGCTGGAGCCTCTCCACGACGATGTGTTAGCTTCTTTACTGACCGAGACGATCTCGCGTGGTGATGCACCGACGCTGTTCAATCAGGATTTGCGCCAACTTCTCGACTGGGATCTTGTCTCGCAACGAATTGAAAAAGAGCGACTTCGCGGCTACAAAGACACGCGTCGTCGAAAATTCCGCTATAAAATTTCCGACGAAGCGGTCTCCTTCCTTCTCTGGCTAGAATCACGACGCCAAGATGACCTGCAACCGGAAGACAGCGACACACGTGACTTGCTTTCCGATATGGTGTCGAGCTTGCGCGAAACCACGCGCATGCTCAATAAGATTTCGGCAGGATCGGTTGAGTACGAAGATGCACGTGCTATTTTTCACCGCCTAGCCAAAATGGCCTCGATGACCGATGGCGTTGCAAAGTCCTTAGGAGAATTTAACATTCGTCTCATCTCGTTCGCCAGCGGCACTTACGACATCCCGAAGGCACATCAGCTTATCCGAGAACTCTCCGGCTTTTTAGAAAAATTCATTCATCGCATTTATACGCTCAAGAATGAAATCTGTCCCGAAATCGAAAAACTTCGTCTCCAGCGCCTTGCCTCCCGCTGGGAGCTCTGTAGTAAAATTATGGCAGAAGAATCGCTCGCCACGCAGTCCATCATGCGCACGCGAATTCTGAACGCCTCAGAGACGCTGACACGGCTGGCGGAGTTCTACGGGCAAGATGGGCTTCTCGAACAGCTCACCTCGCGTGTCAATAAATCAGCCCTACTGGTTTGGCAGAAACTGCATGCTCATCTGCGCGAACTGGAACGTCGTAGTCACCGGCTTGAGGATGTCAAAAACCGTGTACTCGACCTTTCCGGATTCGCACCGAACACCGTTCCGCACAACTGGCTACGCAACGTCATCCAGCACGGGCACATGCTGGGCGATATGCACGAGTGGACGGAAACTTTCAAGGCAACGCCGCCGCAACCCGTCTGGAGCAAACACCGCATTCGTAGCGAGAAGCACATTTGGATGAATCCACGTGCCGTTTCGGATGACAAGCCCGTGCAGTCAATGGAAGAGCGCAAGCTCGACGTTCTTTCAACCTGGATGAAAGAGCGTGGCATCATGCCAGACGACACTTTTAGCAGGATGCTTTCTTCAGGAAATTACGCTGATTTTAACGACTTCGCACGGATCATGGAGACAGCCCGTAGTGGAATTCTTGGCAATGGCAAACGGCTCTCGAAAATTGGCGTCGCCGCTGACATCACGGATGCAGCCGCAACCGTCTCCACAGATGAATCTATTCTCACTTTTTCAGACATCTCACTCAGAAAGGCTGAACCGCTGTGACAACATTGGAAGCGCTCTTACAATCGCCAACCTCGGCCAGCAAAGTGCAAGCCGTTTTGAACGTCCTTCTCGAAGCACCGTATTTCTACAAGACAGACAATGAGGATCTCTTCCTGTTCCTCCGTCGCTACACAAAAGAATTCAACGCATTCTTCGACGCGCATTTCGGATGGCAACTGAGCGTAGATGCAAAGTGTGCTCGTGTGTTCAAGCCCTTATGGTACAACGAAAAAATTACGCCGTCTAATCGCGACCTCTTCAACTTCACCAAACGTGACGAATGCATCGCCTTCATGCTCGTGCTCGAATTCTTTGAAACGAAACTCGAAGAAACGGCCATCGGTATCGATGATCCTGAAAACCTGCGCTTTCTCTTCGGTGAGCTCCTTGAGTTTGAACGGCGTCGCTTTCAAGAGACATTCCCTGAAACGGTCGAAAACTATGCCGACGAGGATGTGCGGCGGATTCTGCGTCAGATTATGCCCCAACTCGAACGTTATCGATTCTTGGTTAAGATCAAGCCGCCTGCCGACGAGTCCGTATCGCAGGAGGAGATCATTTATGAATGCCTCCCCGCCCTGTGGCATTACAACGCCACTGCGGTAGCACGTCCGGTCGATGCTGATCTTTCTCCAGAGTCTGAAACATCATCCGACGACGAGGAGGCCCAATGAGCGACTTCTTCAAAATTACCAAGCTGCGGCTCGTCAATTTCCATAACATCGGCACCACGACGCTGGACATCAAATCAGGAGGTCACCTCTTCCTCCTCGGCGACAATGGATCAGGCAAGACAACCGTCTTGGACGCCATCCATTTCGTTCTGACGGGTGGTCGCTCGATGGAGTTTAACTCGGCCGCACGCGTCGTTGGCGCCAAGACTGCTGGCGGCCGAAACATTCAAGGTATCGTGATGCGGTACAACATTGAAACGAATGGCCCAATGAATCCGGACGGCGGCATTTCATACGCGGCGTTAGAGATTGAAACGCGTAACCAAAGACCCGTCAGCATCGCTGTGGGTGTCAGCTCGCGCAGCATGGACGAAGCCTACGAAAGCTGGGGCGTCGTGATGGACGGTTCAGTGGATGCCATGCCTCTCATCCACGAAGAAGATGGCCGTCAGCGCCCGACCACCCGACAAGAGCTGAAAGAGGTTCTTCGCGGAAACGGATTCTATGGACGAATTGGTGCTTATACAGACGATATCGCCACCCGCTTTTTTGACAGTCGCGCCACATACAATGATGTTTGCCAACTGATCGCCACGGGCAAGGCCTATCGCGAGATTGCCTCGCGCGCAGGCGACTACGATAAACTCTTTCGGAATCTTCTCCAGGAACCGCAGAAAGACGTCTTCGAAACCTTGATTCGCAACCTCAAGTCAATTGAGGAAAGTAAGCAAAACCTCCTTGCACTAAAAGGTAAAAGCCAATTCGTTCAAGGCATCAAAACAAAGCGCGATACGGTCTTGGATCATCGAATTAATTCTGCCTGCGCTCGATGGCTGGAACGAAGTCTTGCTGCAAATGAATTCCGAACGTGGATTAGCACCGGCACCGAGTTTTGCGAACTCGAGAAGCAACGTCTCGCCGACCTAACCTTCCAGCACGAAAATCTTGGCAACGAGGAAGAGCGTGCCAACTTGCGTCTGACCGAATTGCGGCAGAAAGATACACAAGGCCTCGTCTCACTGGAGAGAGATGCTCGAATCGCATACGACAAGGCGAACACGGAGCACAACCGCTCGAAGAGCAAACTAGTTCAGGTTAAGCGTGCGAAGTCAGATGCAGACTCCGATCTCGAAAAAAGCACCTCTGCTTTGGTTAAGCAGATGCAGGGATATACAGCAGAACTTCAGCGCCTCGGTCGCTCTCTTCCCTTCCCGACCAACCAACTTTCTGCATTTTTAGATGACGCCAGTCGCTCCGACACGCCTGAAAATGCAGCAGCAGACATGCCGGTAGCCGATCTCTATGAGCAAGCCGATTTAGATTTCAACAGAATCGTGCGCGCTACCGGATCGGCTGAAAAGCGTTCCGAAACGCTCATTGCTGAAATCGCGGCGAAACAATCCGCTATCGATGCCAAGCGTCGCCAGGAGGAAGCCGAGCCAGCCATCCCCTGCTTCTCTGAAGCCCGCCGTGCCGTTCGTGAGGCTATGCTCGACGCCTTCCCGCTTTACGAAGGCCTCGTTCCTGCTTCGGACTTACGTGCACGCGAAGTGGCGATGCTGGAGCAGTTGATTGGCGATGCTATTTTGGCGACATGGATTGTACAAAAAGATGATTCTGATGCGCTACGAAAAACCTTGTTTAAGAACTTCCCAGACCACAGCCTCGCCGTACCTGACGACGACGACGATGATACCCGTTGTGATTGGATTGGGCGGTTTTTCGATCTGCCACAATCAAACCCAGACGCCATTCTCGTGCTACGCCAACAACTGGCAGCGAAGGCAGGCCCTCATGCCGAAAAATTTTTAGAGCAGAATATTGTCCACTTCAGAAATCGCGAAACACCTGTCACGTTGCAGACACCACGCCTGATCGGTCTCGAGGCCCGTCGCGATCAATTGCAACGCGAAATCCGCTTACTTGAAAATGAACGCGATGCCCTGACACGTGACCGTAAATCATGCGAACAAGAGCTTGCAACTCTCAAGGCAGAGCAACACGTTATCAGCTCTTTAAAAGCACTGCTACAAAACGCGCCAGGCGCACTCCAGCGGCTTAGCAATGAGGTTAACAACGCTCGAAACGTACAGACCCGATGTCATGTCGAATGCGATAACACACTGGATGACCTCAACCGGTGCGAGGAAGACAAAGTTCGCGCGGGAGAACGCCTTGACGATATCGTTCTCAAGCTTTCGAATGAAGGTCTTGACGGACTCGAACCTCGTATCAAAGAAGCCGAACGCAAGCTGAAGTCGATCAAAAAAGAGTACGACTTGTGCACTGGCGAAATTAGCGTAGTGGAACGTAAAATCAAGGAGAAAACCGCTAAAATTATTGAGTGGAACAGTCAAATGTCCCGCGTGCTGGACGAACGCAATGATGCGGAAGCAGACTTGCTCATCCTCGTAAAACCTGTCGAAACGCTTGATGCTTTTGTGTCCGCCCGTTGCAGTGAAAATTCCCAGAGCCGTGAGAAACTCAACCAGTTCAGTGTCGATGCACGCGTCGCTGCCGCCAGCATCGAATCGGACATCCGAAACGCCCTATCGCTCAACGAAAATCTTTCTTTCGGTTTTGTCTATGACAATGCCAGCAACAAGCTTACTGATCGACGGGGCGCGAACATTGATGACGTGATCGCCGAGACGACAAAACAACTGGCTGATCAGGAATCCATCATCACGGAAGATACGCGTCGACTTTTCAAGCAGATCATCATGGACGAGCTCATGGTGTCACTGCTCAAAAACGTGATGCAACTGCGCAGCATGACTCGAAAGATCGCTTTATTGCTGAAGGGCCGACTGTTCGGCAATAATCAGTACTCGTTCTCCATTTCGCCGGCCGATGGATTCAGCTCAATCATTGAAACCGTTCAGCGCTATCGCTCGCTCAATCCCAGCGAAACGGAAGCCGAGCTGAAGACTTTCTTCGATGACCATTTCGCAGAGATCCTTGCAACGGAGGTCGGAGAAGTTCCTCAGCTTCTGGACTACCGAAACTGGTTCCGATACGAACTCAAAATCATCACCACCAATTCCGAAGGCCAGATCATCGATCGAAAAGTCAAGGGCATGGGCTCCGGCGGCGAACAGGCCGTACCCAATTATCTGCTCATTCTCATGATCGCCAACTTCCTCTACGATCGTGAAAAGATTCGACTCCCCATCCTCGTTTTCGATGAGGCGTTTTATGGTATCGATGCGAACCGTCGCGACCAAATTTTGGCTTTTGCGAGTGATCTCAAACTGCAACTTTTCGTTGCCTCACCCGACCAAGATGGTGTGAAGAAAGAAATCCCATTTTCCACCTCTGTGCTTGTCAGGAAAGACAAAGATTTCAACGTCCATCTCTACCCCTACCATTGGAACAACACGCTGAAACAACAGGATCTCCTTGATCCAGAAGCGAATATCGATGCTCCCATTGCTTTTGGACAGGAAACGCGATGAGATGAGAAGGTGTTAGGAGGGAGACACAATTACGAATTACGAATTATGAATTACGAATTGAAAAAGCGGCTGCGACAAAGTTTGAAATCTTACCACTCGCTACTCCCTACTCCCCACTCGCTATTTCTCCCCTGTGGCTGGCCTCGGTGAGGCCGGAATCGTCCGCGATC
>CAZUAY010000216.1:0-6625 GCA_964618405.1 uncultured Lentisphaerales bacterium | reverse complement strand
TTTAAAACCCAAACCCCATTACCCACATATTTGCCCCCGGTCACTAACCGATTACCTGACCTGACCTGACCGATTACGGAAAGTGTGAAAACGTGCATTGACATTCAAGAAGGGTTCTGATAATCTAATGTCCGTTTTTTGAGTTAGATGGCACAGCCAGTAGAAAAGAAAGTCACTTAAAATGAGTCAGCACAGCAGTCTTAAAGGTTCAAGCAAAATTACCGTCCGCAGAAACGTCCTCAAACGTTATGAGCGCGTCGACCTTCTTTTGAAGCGCGGCATCATGAAAAAGGACGCAATCCGTGGATTCGGTCTTCCAAAGACGAAGCCCGAGGAGTAGAATCCTCCGGCGTGGGCAAATTAAGTTAAGCACCATCGGATCGCCACCCGGGCATTCTAGGTGGTGCGTGCTGTTTTTGTATACCGGATCTCGGCAGGAGGCACACGATGACGAAGCGCTTTTTTCACGGCATCAACAACTCAACCCATTCGGCTAGACTCCTTGTATTGACATGGCTGTTTATCTGTACCTTATCTTCAGGTGCAGTGCAATACCTTGAAGTCAAAGGCGATCGAGTCAATCTTCGAGCAGCGGCTAAGGCTGATGCCGAAGTCGTGGGCCAAGTCTGCAGCACGGACACGTTGATTTTACAGGGTGACATCGCAGAACCCTGGGTTAAGGTTACGCCTCCTGATAGCGTTGACTTTTGGATCTACGCCAACTTGGTCAAGGATGGAAAGGTCACGGTCAACAATGCGCAAGTGCGTGCTGGCGCTGGCTTGAACTTCAATGTTGTTGGCCAGCTCCAAAAAGGCGATACCGTCTCCCAACGCGGAAAGATTGGCGACTGGCTGAAAATTGCGCCTTTTCCTACTTCAGCCGTCTGGGTTACGAACGCATACGTATCGTTGAAAGAAGCTCCGAAGCCCCAGCTCACCGAGTCCTTGCCGGCAGTACCTCCCCCTCAATCCATCGAGCCAATTGTGACAAGAGTGCCTCTCAAACCCTTAGAGCCTTCCCCAGCAACGACCGCAAAAGCAGAACCCGTTATCGAAACTCCGCCTAGCCAGCCGCCAGCGATCCCAAGACCGATTGTCGATCAAATCCTCGTCCAATCGGCGGATCCCGTGAGCTCCGGATCTCAAACAGGTAGCCGTGCAGTGCCATCGGTAACCCCACCCAGTCCAATCAACCAGGTCAACCGAACGAGCAAACCTGCCTCGCGCACACTCTTCGGTACCAAGACCACCGAGGATGCCGTTGGCCCCGCCGCAATTCCTGCTTCACGCCTTCGTAAAGATCGACAACAAACGCTTTCTGGCTCCTACGCGGGCACCCTGGCTCTCGCGCCCAGTGGAGTTCACCCTACGCAATACCGACTGGTATCGTTCACCCCAGATAACAAGCCCAGAACGATCTGCTATGTTCTCGGCAATAGCCGGCAGCTTGATTCCCTCAAGGGCGGATTCTTTACGATCGAGGGAACCGTCTACTGGTTCGAAGGTGCGAGCCTCCCAACCGTCTACGCACAAAACATCCTCCGCCATCAGCAACTATGAATGTGATTGTCGCCAAATCGGCCGGCTTCTGCTGGGGCGTTCGAAGAGCCGTGGAAGCCGCCCGTAAGACAGCAGAGTCCTCCGGTACCGCAGTTTTTACCGATGGGCCGCTCATCCATAACAGCCACATGATGCAGCGGTTAGAAGATTCTGGCGTCAAAGAAACCTCACAGCCGTCTTCCCTGCCTTCAGACGCCACGCTGATCGTTCGGGCACATGGCATCCCACCTGAGCGGCGCACAGCACTTGAGTCTCTCTCGCTAAAGCTTGTCGATGCCACATGCCCCGACGTTGCTAAAATTCAACGTGTCATTCAAGAAAACACGAAGAAAGGACAAACCGTCCTCGTTCTTGGCGACCCCGGTCACGCCGAAGTCATCGGTCTCCTCGGCTATGCTGGGCCACGTGGCTGCGTCGTGACCTCGCCACGCGATGTGGACAAACTTCCAAACGACCTCCAGAATGTCTGTCTCGTTTCGCAATCGACACAGTCAGAGAAAACCTTTGCCGAAACTGCAGAGGCCGTGCTTCGGAAATTCCCTGATGCGACAATCGTGAACACCATCTGCAACGCGACCCGCAACCGTCAGGCAGAACTCGAAATCCTAGCCGCTACCTGTGAAGTCTTCGTTGTCGTGGGCTCCCCCGCCAGCGCGAACACCCAGCGTCTCGCACAAATCGCTTCCACGCTTCGCCCAACGTTCGTGGTTGATTCCGCCGAAGAACTCTCACCCACCGACTTCGCTCCCTTCACCAACGTAGGCGTCACCGCAGGAGCCTCAACGCCCGATTTTATAATCGAAAAAGTTACCGAGCGTTTAAAATCATTTTAGCAAATCAGATCAGATAGATCGGTCGGATGGGTCAGATCATCCTCTTTTTGAACCCGTAATGCTTAGCTTGTCATGAAAGTCTTTAAAACCAAAGCCGAGGTCTCCGCTCAAGTCAAATGCTGGCATGACGAAAATTTAAAAGTCGCCCTCGTGCCCACGATGGGATTTCTGCACGAAGGACACCTGTCGCTGATTCGTGCCGCGAAGCAACATGCAGACCGTGTGATCGTCTCGATCTTCGTCAATCCGACACAGTTCGCCGCAGGTGAAGACTTCACCACCTACCCGCGCAGCGAAGTTCGCGATCTGGCCATGTGCAGTACCGAAGGTGCGGACATGGTCTTCTTGCCCTGCCCCGAAGAACTATACAACCCCGACTCAAGCGTCTCGCTTGAGGAATCAACGCTTTCGAAGACGATGTGCGGACGCTCACGCCCCACTCACTTTCAAGGGGTGCTAACCATCGTCAACAAACTCTTCAACATCACGCAAGCCGATGTCGCTGTATTCGGAATGAAGGATGCCCAACAACTCGCTATCATCCGCCGTATGGTTCGTGATCTCGACATGCCGATCGAAATTATCCCTGGGCCCATCATCCGCGAACAGGATGGACTCGCCATGAGTTCACGCAACACCTACCTTTCGCCAATCGAAAGACAAGATGCGCTCTGTCTCCGGCGTGCTCTCGATTTCGCCGAGGCCGCGTGGCAGCGTGGTGACCTTGACACAAACACGCTACTCGCGCAAATGCGCTCACGAATCGGGGAAACGCAAGGGGCAGAAATCGACTACATCGTCGCCGTAGACGCCGATTCGCTTCAATCGACCTCCCAGCTTCGCGCTAACACATTGATCGCACTCGCCGTAAAAATCGGCAAGACGCGACTCATCGACAACACAGTACTCAATTAAGGAAAATTCCCATGATCAAAGACACACTCGCCAATGCATCACTTTACGATTCAGTCCACCCACGTTTCAAGGGTGCATTTCGTTGGATTGCAGAAAATGCCAAGCCCGATGCTCAAGACGGACGCTTCCAATTGGAGGGCGATAAGCTTGTAGGGTTAATCCAACACTACAACACGCGTCCTTTCAACTCCAAAAATTTCGAAGCGCATAAGAAGTACATCGACATCCAGTACATCATTTCCGGCTCAGAAAAGATCCACATCGAAAATCTCGATCAGATGACCGTTTCAGTACCCTTTGACGAAACGAAAGACGTTGGTTTCTTCGAAGGCAAGGGTTATGACGTCACCATGAACCCTGGAGACTTCATGATCATCTGGCCGCATGAGGCGCATGTACCAGGAGCAGACGCTTCCACCTCCAGTACACCCATCCATAAAATCGTCATGAAAGTTGCGCTCTAAGCACCGCGAAAAAATCGTATGCCTCACCGCCGGTACCCTCACCGTTCATTTCGGTCACCAATGGCTACAGGCATTTGCGCTGCTGTGGCGTATCCCCAAAACGACGGGAGGTCAAACGCCTGATTAAACATTAACCGAAATTTAGTAATGAATTGGTCGGTTTTTTTTGTTAGTCTTTCCGTCTGTCAGCTGAGATCCAGCTTGATAAGACTCGTGAGCAATAACATGGAGAAATTTCGATCGTATGAAACAGATCCTCGGGACAATAGGTGTGGCAGTGTGTCTTGTCGCGCAATGCGCTTCAGGGCAAGAAGTCAAAAGTGAACCGCAAGTCGAAATCGAACAGCCAGAGAAAGCGATCTTGAGCTTTGGCGGCGACAACCGTACGCGGTATGAGTACATGGACAACTGGCCGAAAGGCGGGGGCAATGTACCGGGAACGGCCTACGAGGAGTACTTGCGCTTCCGAACACGGATCTGGGGTGAAGCCGATTTCGACGATAGCTTGCTGTTGCGTGTGCGTATCGGCAATGAGTTCCGGAGCTATCGGAATTCGGAAGTGAACCGTAGGCGCAATAAGTTCCCAGACGAACTTTTTGTGGACAACCTCTATGCTCGCTATAAGAACGACGTCTGGGAGCTGAAGGCCGGTCGGTTTGAGATCATGAAAGGAGCGTGGCGTGTGCTCGGCGACGGAACGGCGGCAGACGGGTCGAGAACCCTCTACTTCAATGGTGCTGTTTTGACCTATCATTTCGCTCTGAAGAGCTCTGTTGATTTCATGGGCACGTGGAATCATTATCGCGATGATATGACCGTGGGTAATCCCGCAACGGGCGTTTACGATTTGACCTTCATGCGAAGAGGCGACCCGTACTCGAAGATGGACGAGGGGATGCTTGGCGCTTATGCTGAAATCAGAGAAATTGAGAACCTTCCCTACGATCTTTACTGGATCTGGAAGAAAGAAACCAGTTTCCATGGTGGAGAAGAACGTTTCCCCGGTCGCGACTTCCATACGGTTGGCTTCCGGATGGTTCCGAGCTTCAATGACTGGCTTTCTGGCGAATTGGAGGCCGCTTATCAGTTTGGCAGCGTCGATTCAGCAGACGGGTTTGACTGTCGTGACATCAGCGCGGGTATGGCCTTTGGTGGGTTGACCGCGAAGGCGGCAGAGGTTAAATGGACGCCAAGCCTTCGCCTTGGCGCACTTTACATGAGTGGCGACAAGGATAGTTATTATTCGACAACGGACGGCAGCACGGATACGGGCTGGAATCCGGTCTTCGGTCGTCTGCCGCCGGCTGGCGACATTCCGATCTTTATGTATGACGTCGGTCGCTGGTCCAATTTGCTTCACCTCAGTGCTGAGCTGAGCGTTAAGCCTGCCCCAGGCCATACGGTGAGTTTAGAGACGGGGCCGATGTATGCCATCGAGAAAGATTACGGCGCTACCGATCATTACCGAGGCTTGTATACACGTGCCGTCTACAAATTTCCCGTGCCGACCGTGGCGGGAGTTAGCTTTAACGGGCTTATCTCGGGCGACGTTTTTGAGTACGGCGATTACTTTGTCACGACTGAAGACCGTGCCACGTCGATTCGTCTCGAGCTGATTGCTAAGTTTTAGCGGTTCGCCACAGTCTCGCCCTCCAGTGCGCTGTTTTGATCGTAATCGTAATCCATTCTATCCGAGAGATTACGATTACGCGTACGCTTAGGAAGGTCGCTAAACTCTACTCGGCAAGCTGACGCACGGATAGAATCTGCGCTAGGGTGTGGGTGCTTCCGGGTGGCAGGGTGATGACATCGCCACCGATGTTGGTGGCTTCTATGCACAGCATTTCGTGAAATTCTTTATCTCCGAAGTCGGGCATGCGTTTTGATTTATCGATCCAGGGGTTCCAGATTACGGTGGAGCGACTGCCTTCTTTCGCTACGCGAATCTCACGCTGGAGTTCTGCGTCGCGGATAAGGCAGTCGGCGCTTGTGTTATCGTAAACACGATCGACCTCGCTGCGAATGGCGATCGGCTTCCCTTCAGGAGCTTCAGTTAAATGCGTCAGCGTATCAATAAAGGGGGTGGACTCAAGTCCCGTGATCGTAACGTGCTCGATGTCCGCTACGCTGAAGTACGTATGAAGTGCTTGCGAGAGAACGAACGCTTCCGTTCCAGTATTGCGCGAGGTGAGCTCAACACGGAGTTGGGCTCCCAACACGATGCGCAACGTTAGCTCAAAAGCATGAGGCCAGTATTGCCGTGTACGTTCGTCGTCACGCAGGCTCAGCAAGACTTCCGTTTCATTGGCACTGGGACTCACGGCCTCTACGTTCCAGAACAACAAACGCGCAAATCCGTGTCCCGGCATCGCGGAGTCGTTAGGATGCGAACCGAACCAGGGCCAGCAGACGGGAATACCCCCGCGAATGGCTTTCCCAGCAGTGTAGTTTGAAGCTTGGCTGAGGAATAGAACCGGAGCTTGGCCTGCAGGTTGGTAGGACAAAATGTGTCCGCCATACGGCGTGAGCTCGACCGTTCCATGAGAATTGGTGATGGTGAGTATCGGCAATCCACCCGCTCCCTCGAGGATTGTGGCTTGTCCAGAAATGCCGAAACGTTGATTGAGATGGGCAATATCGGAAGTTTTCAAAATAGACCTCGCTTGTGGGAGTTGGATTTAAAAAGGCGCTTAACCAAGCCGACTCATTTGGAGGTCAGGCCTGAGGCCGACTAAATTACTTCATAACGAGTTTCGGTACAAGGCAAAACCGCACGGCTGTCGAGTCTTGGGCGCATCCCCCGTTCCGTTGACTCGCATAGGCGATGGGTTTGCAAGCCGAAGACATACGCCG
>CAZUAY010000215.1:0-6671 GCA_964618405.1 uncultured Lentisphaerales bacterium | reverse complement strand
AAACGCAAAGTGGGAGAAAATTACGAATTATGAATTATGAATTACGAATTGAAAAAACGACTCACAACTCACCACTCGCGACTCGCTACTTCCCCTGGCAACTCACAACTCGCAACTCGCAACTCACAACTCGCAACTCACGACTTCTTGTTTGCGACAAAGCTCACGACAAAGTTTTTTTCAAACGAAACTACGCACTACGTACTCATCACCCGGCTTGCCGAGACGGCTGCGCCCCACCTCGCTTCGCAACCGCCAAGAAACGGGGTCTGGGGTGCCCCCAGCGGAAACTACGCACTACGCACTACTCACTACTCACTCTCTCCAGCCTCGCAACTCACTACTCGCGACTGTAATCGGGCAGGCACAGCCCCCTGTGCCTGACCGATTACAGGTTTTAGCTTGAAACTCCACATCAGTTCAGCTATCCTTGTTAGAAATCAGATCAGTTCCTTATGCCAATTCAAATGGATGAGTTTCTGCATCGCTTAAAACATGATTTGCTATTGAGTTAGCGATGTAAAACCTACTCTATGAATAAGGATGTTATGCGATTACAGGAATTCCGCCCCAATACCATTTCATAAAAACTCAAACCTAACCAAGGGAGATGTAAAAATGAGCAAAGCGAGCACACTGGCCATAAATGGCGGTCAAAAGGCGATTGATTTCAACATAAAGGGGCGCGAACAATTCGATCAAGCCGAACGTTCGACCGCTCTCCGGATCTTTGATAAAAGCATCGCCAGCGGGAACGCCTTCGGATATAATGGCCCTGAAGAAGAGGCTTTCGGCAAGGAGTTCGCCGAGTTTCTCGGCGGTGGTTACGCTGACGGCGTTAACTCCGGAACGAATGCGGTCCATGTCGCTTTGAAAGCGTTGGACCTGCCGCCTTTTTCAGAAGTTGTCGTCGGAGCGGTTACTGATGCAGGCGGAATTATGCCAATTGTTATTAATAACTGCATTCCGATGGTAGCAGACGCCATGCCTGGATGCTACAACTCGGGTCCCGCAGAGATTGAAGCGGTAATCACCCCATTGACTCGGGCAATTGTTGTTGCGCATATCGGTGGAGAACCCGCTAATATGCCCGCCATTATGCAAGTTGCTGCCAAATATAATCTGCCGGTAATTGAGGATTGTGCACAGTCGCATGGAGCAAAAATCAAGGGTCAATGTGTTGGCACGTTTGGCGCATACGGAGCATTTTCGCTGATGTTCGGCAAACATTTTTGCGCGGGAGGGCAAGGTGGCGCCGTTTTCTGTAAAACCGAAGATTTATACTGGAAAGAACGCCGTGCAGCCGACCGTGGGAAACCATTTGGCTTGGAGAACTCTAACGGCAACGTCACGCCTGCATTGAACTGTAATTTAGATGAGTTTGGTGCAGCTATCGGCCGAGTCCAACTCAAAAAATTGCCGTCTATAATCGCACGTCGCCAGAAATTTGTCGCCATGCTGATTGAACGCGGAATTAGCAACTTGGCTAGCATCACGATTCCAGAAATTGTTGCAGGGGGCGAACACGTTTACTGGTGGTGGCGCTTGCGAGTTAACTGCACTAACATCACCGTTTCAAAAGCCGACTACTGCGCGGCATTGATCGCAGAAGGGGTTCCCATGAATCCGAAGTATAGCGCTGCGTTGCCCGCTACGTTTGAATGGTTCCAAAATCGCCATCAAAAATTTCCGTGGAACAACGCCGCCTATAAGGGGGATCGAAATCGTGAATTCCCTTGTCCGAATGCGTTGGCTTCCATGGAAAATCATTTCAACTTGTCAGTCAGCGAAAGCTGGGGTGAGAAAGAAGCGGATGCCGTGATGCTCGGTTTTAAAAAGGTTGATGAGGCATTTCGCAAATGATTATCGACATTCACACGCACATCACCCATGATGATTTTCCGGAATTCAGCCGCGTCATGCTTGGGCGCGGCCCGTTTACAGCCGACATCCTCTTAAAGCGCATGGATATGGAAGGCATTGATCGTTCGGTTCTGCTACCCTTACCATCGCCGGAATGTTTGGATTATTACGGTGTTGCCGGTAATCAAGATTGCATTCGTGCAGCACGTAAACATCCTGATAGGCTAACTGCGTTTTGTTATGTCGACCCTCGTTCAATAGCCAATCAGACCGATGATGGAATCGGCAAGCTTCTGCGTATTTATAAAGATCTCGGATGTCTTGGCATTGGGGAAATGACCGCTAGCTTGGAGATGGATGATCTTCTTTATCAACGACTGTTTTTTAATGCTGGCGAAGAGAAAATGCCAATTATTTTCCACTTCAAGCCACAAGGTTCCAAAAGTTATGGCGCGATTGATGACCTCGGTTTACCCCGAACCGAAAAGATGCTGGCCATGTTCCCGAAAACTATTTTCTTGGGGCATTCACAATGCTTTTGGAATGAACTAATCGGCTCTCTAACTGAAGCGACACGTTGTAATTATTTCAAAAATGGTTACGAAATCAAAGGACGCTTGTGGACGCTATTCGAAAAATACCCGAATGTGTACGGAGATTGTTCGGCTGGCAGCGCGTTTCATGCATTAAGCTGTGATCCCAAAGGATATGAGTTTTTGGAACGATTCCATCAGCAGATCTGTTTTGGAACGGATCGCTTCACTGGACTCGATGAACCCATTCCCGGAATTATTCCATACTTAAAAAATGGGTTGGCAGAAGGGAAATTATCAGCCAAAAGCTATGAAGCAATCATGCACAAAAACTTTGAGAGAATCACGGGTTAAATTTATACAAAACTCAGGCAGCGACCTGAAGCGCAGAGGCAACCTTTCCATCAACGCTGAGGCGCTTCAGAACGACTCTCACAAAGCGACAATTCATCAGAGGGGTCGTGAGCCTTTACTTTAACGGCCGCCGAACGTAGCGCCGTCCGTAAGCCTTCTTCAGTCGTCGGATGATAGAAGGGCATTCGCAGAACATCGAAAACCGTGAGATTCGCTTGTATGGCTAGAGCAAGCAAATGCCCGAGATGCTCCCCGTCGGGGATGGCCATCTCGGCCCCGAGCAACAAGCCTGAAGCCGCATCAGCGTAGAGGCGCAGCAGACCTGTGTTTCGGCTCTCGATAACAGCGCGTGACTCATCCTCAAAAGAAGCTTCGCCCACGACGATCTTACGGCCTTCCAGATCGGCAAATCCTTGTCCGACCACAACACATTGCGGGTCAGAGAAGACCATGAGCAAAGGGGGTCGTCGGCATCGGCCTTTTCGATCATCTTCTCGAACACTATGAAGCCCAGCCACCAAGCCTTCATCGAGTGCCTCGTGTAGGATCGGCCGGAAGCCATTGGCATCACCAGCCAAGTAGACGGGCAGATTGCCAATTTGAGATGTGTGTGGGTCGACCGCCGGCAGACCCTGCTCATTGAGCGCAACACCAAGCGTCTCCAACCCCAAATCCTGCACATTAGGCCGTACGCCCAGCGCAACGAGAATGTTGTCGACAAAGATGCTCTCGTTTCCGAACGATACTTCGAGCCCATTTTCCGTATCGCGGACCTGTACTGACGCGTTGAGGTGAAGATCCCACTCCTTTCGCTGCGCCGCAATCGCGGCGGCATATACGGCAGGATCTCTCAGTCCGCCAATCTTAGCACTCCGAACAAATCCCGTGACCTTAATGCCAAGCCGCGACAGGGCCTGTCCCAGTTCGAGCCCGATGGCACCGAGTCCGATAACGGCCATGCGGGGGGGGAGATCATCTTGCTCAAAGATGGTTTCGCTGGTCAAGATGCGATCCCCAAAAGCACGCCACGCCTCGGGAACAAACGGACTTGCGCCGGTCCCGAGGATAATGTGTTTCGCATGAATCATGAGATCGCCGACGCGAATACGCTGGGGACCTTCAAGAACCGCTTTGCCTTGAAGGAGTCCGTCGCCAGCCAGTTGTCGCGTCGTCTCAATCATTCCGTTTGTAAAGCGGTCGCGCAGGGCGCGAACATGTCGCATCACGGCGGGAATATCCGCGTGCAAAGGCTCGCCACCGCGGATGCCTTGTTGCGCAAAGGCGTTACGTTGATGGTAAACGTTCGCGACATGAATCAAGGCTTTAGACGGCATGCAGCCGACTCTCGCACAGGTGGTCCCGAGCGGACCAGGATCAATTATCACGAAGTTATCGCTCGTCTTTTTTACCTGACGCAGCGCTGAAAGGCCAGCACTGCCAGCGCCAATAATCGCAGTATCGACATGTCTTGTCATCATCCGTTCACTCCTTCTAGTACCGAGTGCACATGTTGATCCATGTCGGCCTGGTCTTTCGTAAAACTATTCAGACCCGCCAAGTTCATGAGGCTGTCCAGACCCACTCGCTTGGCTTGGAGAAGCGCTCGCCAGTTTTTCAGCTTTGGGATTTTGCCTTCCCGTGCGCTGCTCGCAACCTGATCAGGAGTCCAACGGACCAGTAGATCTCCACAGCCAGCCTCACCGAGCGCATCAATCAAATTGTCAGGATTGAACGCATCAAGGTCCTGCTCCTTCAGACCATCCAAGCACTGGACCAGCGTCTGCGGAACGCTCCAAAGCGTATCGAAGCGTGCCCAATCTGCCCCTTCATTGAAGCTGGGCTGGTAGCGAGTCGCTGTGCAATCAACGATCTCACTCAAGGGTGTGGCTTGGGCCAGAAACTTCTCGGCTGCCGACAACGGTATCGTCATCACATCGACACCTGCTAACGCATTGATTTGGTCGCCGCTTCGTAAGCTCGCCGCAATCTGCTTCGTAGGAAGCCCATGCGTATCCCGCAGCGTCCGGATGACCGCTTGTGAAGCCAGTGTTGCTCGTTCGCCGACATGTTGGCCCGAGCCAAGTTCATTCTCGGATGTCACGCTATTCAGACGCCCCAAGAACACATTTACATAAGCAGGTTTTGCGATCTGTGCGACCAAATAGTTTTGTCTCGCCGAAAAACCGAGTGTGTGATTGACCGGTATGCCTTCCGCCTGTACACAACGTGTGGCGAGAATGCCGGCCGCGGTCAACGGCAGCTTTACAATAAATCGTTCGGGACACACGGCATGATAGCGACGGGCGTAGCGCACCGCGCCTTCCAGATCGTGAGCCAGCGCCGTATGTTCTTCAACCGACACGAAAGCATCAAAACGCTCCACGAGAGCGAGTCCGTGTCGCGCGTTGAGCATAAAAGCCAACTCGAGCACACGCTCCTGCTCCGAAAGCTCAGGAAATGCTTTCAACAACACGGCCGCTTCTTTGATGAACGTGTCGTACGTCCCCTTCTGCACCTCTTTGTTAAGAAGGGTGTTGTTTGTTGTCAACGCACCAATGTCGGCGCTCCACTGACGTCCAATACCCTCGGCATCGCCCGAGTCGAACCACGCGTGTGTTCCAACTTCTCGCAGCCTTTCCCAGCGTGGATTCGTCATAGACCCTGCAGGACGTTTACCGAAATGCGGCGTAAAATCGCGACGAACGAAATCACGAACGCATTCGCTCAGTTTTGAATTATGTTCTATCGGTTTCATAAAATACTCCTTTGCTATTTCCATAGTACATACTATACTCTGTGTATACAAGGAGAATAATTATGCAGTATAAGACACTAGGAAGAACAGGATTAAAGGTCAGCCCACTCTGCCTCGGCACCATGAATTTCGGGCCCCACGTGAACGAAGAAGGTAGCTTTGCCATCATGGACAAGGCGCTGGACGGAGGTGTCAACTTCTTCGATACCGCGAACGTCTATGGCGCAAAGAAAGGCGAAGGCGTTACCGAGCAGATTGTAGGACGGTGGCTTGCGCAAGGTGGACGCCGCAACCGCATCGTCTTGGCAACAAAATGTTATGGCGAGATGGGCGACGGACCGAATGATCGCGGCCTCTCCGCCTATCATATTCGCCAGGCTTGCGATGCCAGTCTCAAACGTCTCCAGACCGATCATATCGATCTTTATCAGATGCACCATATTGAGCGGACGACGCCATGGGAAGAGATCTGGCAAGCCATGGAGCAGCTCGTGCAGCAGGGCAAAGTTCTCTACGTGGGATCGAGCAACTTCGCTGCATGGAATATCGCAATGGCAAACGAAATTGCGGCTCGACGAAATTTCATGGGGCTCGTGTGCGAACAAAGCAAATACAGCCTTGTTACACGCGCGCTCGAACTGGAGGTCATTCCAGCCTGCCGCGCATACGGTCTCGGCGTGATTGCGTGGAGTCCGCTTGAAGGTGGTTTGCTGGGGGGTGTGCTGAGCCAACCCGCAGAAGGACGACGTTCGAAGGAACCGATGCAGAAGCGAATTGAAAAGTTTCGCCCACAACTTGAGCAATGGGAGGCGCTCTGCCGAGAACTCGGAGAGGAACCAGCAACCGTTGCACTCGCTTGGGTTCTATCGAATCCCGACGTAACTGGACCTATTGTTGGACCACGCACTCTCGATCAGCTCAACGGGGCGTTGCACGCACTCGACGTTGCCCTCAGTGACGACACCCGGAAGAAGATCGATGCGATCTGGCCCGGTCCAGGTGGCGAGGCACCCATGGCTTATTCATGGTAGGGGTAATCGGTTAGCGACTGGGGGGTGCATTCACGATTCATTGACCGGTCATCAACGGCTACAGGGGTATTCGACAAAGTTCAGAACTCACTAAAAGATCTTAATTACTGAAATAGAGTCGCAGATAGTATTCCC
>CAZUAY010000214.1:0-6672 GCA_964618405.1 uncultured Lentisphaerales bacterium | reverse complement strand
CGTTCGTTACGACCACTGCTTAGCGAAACTCGACGTTATAGGCAAGCCTTCCGCGCGACTGCACCGCGAAAAAACGATGAAATAACTTTTGCATCCCAAAAAACTTTGTCGCGAACTTTGTCTCAAACTTCGTCGAAGACAGGAGAAGTCTCACGCGAAGACGCCTGCCTGTGCAGGAACGGCAGACGAGCAAAGCAAAAGGAGCGGGGGTTTTCCAACCCCCGTCGTGTCGGGGACAGGAATGTCCCCGCTCCGTTCGTTACGACCACTGCTTAGCGAAACTCGACGTTATAGGCAAGCCTTCCGCGAGGCTGCACCGCGGAGGGCTTGTCTCCTGAATATTTTTCGAGCCTGTTCTCACTCACGCCTCACGACTCGCGACTAGTCCTTCAGATTCCGAAGATCCTTGACGCGTTTGGATTTCCCCTCGAAGCGTTCGAGCGTATTGGGCTGTTCAAGGAAGACCTTGACGTGAAGTCCGGTAATACCAGCAATATGGGAAATAATGCGATCACGAATGTTATTGAGTTCAGAAATGGAATCAACCATGCCCTGTGGCTTCAATTCGACATGCACGGTGACTTCATCCATGGTCTTCGGTCTGCTGACTTCGATCATGTAGTGGGCCGATGCCGCAGGAATGCTGAGAAGCGCGGTCTCTATCTGCGAGGGATACACATTAACGCCACGGATAATGAGCATGTCGTCCGTTCGGCCCGTGACCCGGCTCATTAAAACGGAAGTACGCCCGCAGGGACACGGCGTGTGGCAGAGTTTAGAGATGTCGCGTGTTCGATAGCGGATGAGGGGAAATGCTTCTTTGTTGAGCGTGGTAAAGACGAGTTCTCCTTCTTCACCTTCTGCGACGGGCTCCAGCGTGTCTGGGTTGATGCATTCCACGATAAAATGATCTTCAGCAACGTGCATGCCATTGCGGTACGCACATTCACCTGATACGCCAGGTCCTTGAATCTCGCTGAGCCCATAGTTGTTCTCAACGTAGATTCCGAGATCTTCCTCCATGCGGTGGCGCATGCCTTCCGTCCACGGTTCAGAACCGAGGAACATGCCTTTGAGCTTGAGTGTTGATCGGTCGATCGTTCCTGACTTGATGCCGTCTGCGAGATGGAGCGCGTAGGAGGGTGTGCAGATCAGGAAATCGGCCTCCATATCCTGAAGGAGCAGTAGTTGACGGGCGGTATTGCCGCTTGAGGCGGGTAGCACCGCTGCTCCGATTCGTTCAATGCCTTGATGCAGTCCAAAGCCACCCGTAAACAGGCCGTAGCCGAAGGAGACCTGAGCGGTCATACTGGCGCGGAGTCCGCCCGAATAAAGAAAGCGTGCGCAGAGATCGGCCCAATTCGACATATCGGATTTCGAATACGCTACAAAGGTGGGCTTGCCGGTGGAGCCGGAGGACCCGTGGAAGCGCACCACTTCCTCACGGGGTATTGCCAAGTATCCCAAGGGGTAGTTAGCGCGCAAATCAGCCTTTGTCGTAAAGGGAAGTCGACGAAGATCATCAAGCGTCTTGATTTGGTCAGGCCTGATGCCAGCGGCATCAAATGCCTTTTGATAGGCGGGTACGTCGGAGTGGACGCGCGCCACGACGGATTTGAGCTTGGCGAGTTGCAGTGCGCGCAGTTGGTCAATGGGCATGCACTCTTGCTCCTGTTGCCAGAAGGCGTTTTCGACGAGCGGCTTTGTGTTCATCATCATCATACAAGTTCTCTTCTTTCAGGGTGCGATTTAACTAAAGAGAATCGCACCCCTCGTGTGTCCCCACAGTCAGTTCTGGGGCGCAGGCTAGTCGAAAAGGTCAAAGTGACGCAGGACATTGAGGTCCGCAGACTTTAATGCGTCCGTTGCCTTGTCGGGATCATCAAATCGGAAGACGAGTACGCAGCGGTCGCTTTTTCGGAAGGTAAAGGCGTATACGTATTCGATGTTGACCCCAGCATTCCCGATAGCGTCAAGAACTTCGAGCATGCCGCCAGGACGATCCGCAACCTCGACGGCTACGACTTCCCTCAATTGAACAAGGTAGCCTGCCTCTTCGAGTTTAGCAGCGGCCAATTTCCAGTCTTTTACGATCAGACGCAGAATGCCAAACTGTTGCGTGTCAGCGAGCGAAAGCGTCACGATGTTAATGTCGTTTTTGGCAAGCGTTTTGCAAATCCCGCTGAGATGGCCGGGCTTATTCTGCATAAAGACTGCAATTTGTTGAATTTTCATTAGGAGTCCTCCTTAAGGATAATGCTTGAGAGAAAAGTTAATTGCTACGGAGATCAGTTACGCGCTTTGCTTTGCCTTCGCTGCGGGGCAGCGTGTTGGGCTCGACCAGCATGACCTTAACTGAGATGCCGATGATGCGATGGATGGTCTCGCTAATTAGGGTGCGCAAATTTTCAATTTCGCTGATTCTATCGCTGAATTTCTCACGCGGAATTTCGACCTGCACTTCAACTTGGTCCAGATTATCCTTGCGCGTGATGATGATGGCGTAATGGGGCAGCGTAGCGTCGAGGGACAAAAGCGCAACTTCGATTTGCGATGGAAATACGTTGACGCCGCGAATGATGAGCATGTCATCCGTGCGCGCACGGATTCTGCGAATACGGCGGATCGTTCTACCGCACTTGCAAGGTTCCGTATAAATCATCGAGATGTCGCGCGTGCGATAACGAATCATCGGCATCGCTTGTTTCGTCAGGGTCGTAAACAGCAGTTCGCCCTCTTCGCCGTCTGGCACGGGTTCGAGAGTTTCGGGGTCAACAATCTCTGGGTAAAAATGGTCCTCGAAAATATGGAGTCCGCAATGGTGCTTGCATTCAATGCCAACCCCAGGTCCACAGATTTCGGTCAGTCCATAGATGTCAAATGCTTCAAGACCGGATTCTTTTTCAATTCGGACACGCATCTCATCCGACCATGGCTCTGCTCCGAAAATGCCAACGCGGAGGGGGAGTTGCTTCATGTCGACGCCCTGTGCATGGGCCGCTTCAATCAGATGCAAGAAGTAGCTTGGGGTGCAGGAAATCGCCGTAGCACCAAAGTCGCGCATGAGCATGATTTGACGTTCAGAGTTTCCGCCTGAAACTGGCACAACGGTGAGCCCCATGTCGGTCGCCCCTTGATGGATGCCGAGGCCTCCCGTGAAAAGTCCGTATCCGTAGGAGTTCTGGATGATATCGCCCGCGGCAAGTCCGCAGGCGGCCAAGGCGCGTTGTACGGATTCGCTCCAGAGTTGGAGATCGCTCTGTGTGTAGGCAACGACAATCGGTTTTCCGGTCGTGCCCGAAGAGGCATGAAAGCGGACGATGTCTTTCATGGGCGTGGCGAAGAGGCCGAACGGATAGGTGTCGCGAAGATCCGTTTTGGTGAAGGTGGGAAGAATCTCAATGTCGGCCAGTGTTTGAATGTGCCGAGGCTTGACCCCGCGTTCATCGCAACGATCCCGGAAAAGTTCGACTCGGTCGTACGTGTACTGGATCAGCATTTGGAGGCGATGGAGCTGCAGTTGGCGCAGTTGCTCGGGTGGCATGAAATCCTGGGCACTGATGGGGTGTACAGGTGAGTTCAGATCGTTCCAGTAGTTTGAATTCATTGTTTTTACTTTGCCGCTTTAATTTCGTCCCACGTCTTCGTGTAGAGGGACAAGGCTGGGCCGAGATTGCCGAGTACTTCACCACGTTTGATGGTGTCGCTTCCGGGGAACATCGTCGGATTATTTTTAATTTCTTCGGGAAGAAACTCAACCGCGGCCGTGTTGGGACACCAGTAGGAGGTGAATTCCATGTTTCGGGCCGCTACTTTGCCGTCGTGGAGGAAATTGATAAACTTGTAGGCGAGCTCTTTATTCTTAGCCAGTTTGGGAATGACCATTTCATCACAACTCAGCGAGAATCCTTCTTTTGGGAGGAAGAAGCCGATGCCCTCGTCTTCACTTTGCACCTGCCCAATATCGCCACTATAACCCTGCACCAGCAAAAACTCTTCGTTTGCGATTCCGTTCTTATACTGCTCGTTTTCGAACTTCGCGATATTCGCCTTCCATTTGATCACGACATCGCGAGCCTCTGCCAGTTCGGCCTCGCTCGTCGTATTGAGGCTGTAGCCTTTATAAAGAAGTGCGGCACCAATGGTTTCGCGCATGTCATCAAGAATCGTAATGCGTCCTTTGAGATCGGTGCGGTTTTCAAGAACAGACCAGCTGTGTTCGATCTCGCCAACGCGATCCTTTCGGTAGGCAAGGCCCGTGTACGTGACCATATAGGGGACACCGTAGGTCATCTCATGATCCAGAGCGGTCTCAAGGTAGGCGGGGTCGATGTTCGCGAGGTTGGGGATTAGGGAATGGTCAATTTTTTCAAGAATGTTAGCATCTGCCATGATCTTAACCATGTAGCTGGACGGGAAGATGAGGTCGTACCCAGACGACCCAGCTTGAATTTTCGACAGCATGGCCTCATTGGAGGCGAAGAGATCGGTCACGATGCGACAGTCATTCGCTTTTTCGAACTCAGTAATGAGATCGGGGTCGACATAATCGCTCCAGTTGTAAACGTTCAAAACCGTCTTCGGCTTACCGCATCCTGATACCAGAATTGCAACCGCAAATAAGCAGGCTATTATTTTTCTCATTCATCAACTCCTTGGTCATTCCGGACAAGCCGATTTGTTTTGTTAAAACTACTACATTTAACTCCCTATTAAAATACGGTTAACTGGGAGAAAAAACAACTAAATTTTTTTAAAAAGCGTGTGCGAGACTGTTAGGATGCCATTAATATTTCATCCAGAGGCAGGTGCTGAGATGATGGAAATCGTTGTCATCTGTTGCGAGCGGCATTATGGGGAACTTCGATCAGGCTGTCTACGATTTCTAAACGCAAATCCCCGATGCCCATCTGGGGAGAACCCTGTCGGCTCTTTCGCAGGAGCATTCCGTAGTACTCGCGACTAGCCACTAGCAACTCGCGACTGTAATCGGTCAGGCACAGCCCCCTGTGCCTGACCGATTACCGAGGTCGCATCCTTTAAACTGGCGTTTTATGGGTCATGATGCTAACCTAACAGGCGATGTAGAGGTTTCTGTTTCTACGTCCCAACGCCGCTGCAAACTGATCTATCATTTTCTGGGAACGAACATGTCGGTTAAACTCAAACAAGCCGTTGAAACCTATTTGGCAGAAGTCGGATGCATCCGTGCAACACACTCAGGGACAGGCGAGACTTCCTATTATCCGCCGCTTTCGAAACTTCTGAATACCATCGGTGAAACGCTCTCGCCCAAGGTGTGCTGTGTCATCCAACTCCAGAACAAGGGCGCAGGCATGCCGGATGGTGGTTTGTTTACCGCCGATCAATTTAAAACGAAAGTCGCCAAGCAGAACCCCGATAAAAATCCTCTCTCAATTCTTCCGCCTTCCCGTGGCGTCATTGAAGTCAAATCCCCGTCGGATGATCTGGCTCGAACTGTTGAGAGCGATCAGGTCGGACGCTATTGGGAACATTACGGTCTTGTGTTGGTTACGAACTATCGTGCCTTCTCGCTGATCGGGCGCACACCGTCCGGCGACCCCGCAGAGCTGGAGGGTTTTACGCTTGCCGAAACGGAGGAGGCATTTTGGCGACTGTCGGCACATCCGCGGACGTGCTCGGAAGCACTGTCCGAACGCTTTTGCGAATACCTTAGCCGCGCCCTGATGCACAACGCGCCGCTCGTCTCGCCTCAGGACGTCGCCGCCATCCTCGCCTCTTACGCTCGCGATGCGAGAGTCCGCATTAGCCAAGCCGATTTGCCCGCGCTCTCGGGCTTGCGCGAAGCCTTAGAAAACGCGCTGGGGCTCACGTTCGAAGGCGAAAAGGGCGAACACTTCTTCCGCTCCACGCTCATCCAAACCCTCTTTTATGGCATTTTCTCCGCTTGGGTGCTCTGGGCCCGCAAACGTAGAATCGCTTCTCTGTCAAAAGACAAATCGCTCAAGTATGCGTTGCGGGAAACATCTTCTGCCTATCATGCGGACGATGATCGTTTCGACTGGCAAAAGGCCGTGTGGTACTTGCGCGTACCGATGATCCGCGCCCTCTTCGAACAGATCGCCACGCCGGCGCGTCTCGGTCCGCTGGGAATCAAGGAGGTTTTGGACTGGGCCGCATCCGCGCTGAACCGCGTGGTGGAAAAAGACTTCTTCGCCGCCTTTGACGAAGGTCACGCCGTTCAATATTTTTACGAACCCTTCCTCCAAGCGTTCGACCCCGAATTACGCAAAGACCTCGGCGTCTGGTACACGCCGACGGAGATCGTCGACTACCAAGTCGAGCGCGTGGATACCGTTCTTCGCACCGAGCTTCACATCGTTGACGGTCTCGCCGATGAACGCGTTATCGTTCTCGATCCGTGCTGCGGAACCGGCGCGTATGTTCACGCCGTACTTCAACGTATCGCGAAGACACTTCAGGAAAAAGGCGGCGACGCCCTCACGGCACACGATATTAAGAAGGCGGCCATCGAACGCGTCCTCGGCTTCGAAATTCTTCCCGCCCCATTCGTCATCGCCCACCTGCAAATCAGTCTGCTGCTCGAAACCCTCGGTGCTCCGCTCGACGATGCCCGTGAGGAGCGTGCTGGAATTTATCTGACCAATTCCCTGACGGGTTGGGAACCGC
>CAZUAY010000213.1:0-6747 GCA_964618405.1 uncultured Lentisphaerales bacterium | reverse complement strand
GCATGTCTGTCGGCGGCGTATGTCTTCGGCTTGCAAACCCATCGCCTATGCGAGTAACGGAACGAGGATGCGCCCGGCCACTATTGACTAATGACAATTCCCTCTTGTCAGTTTTTCTTGCTTGTGCTTTAATACTGATCAGAAACTGTATTGCTGTTTCCAGCACGATATGATCTGACGAACAAAAGGAGTTGGCATGTTTTTGACTTATGCGTCGTTTCTGTTTTTTACCGGCCTTGTCGCTCTGGTAACGTGGTTCATGTCCAGAGGGGAGGATGTGTCCACCAAGGACGGATTCTTTTTGGCGGGTCGTTCGCTAACGTTTCCGTTCATTGCCGGTTCGTTGTTGTTGACGAACTTGTCCACCGAGCAGATGGTGGGGCTCAACGGCGATGCGTTTACAGCGGGACTCTCCGTCATGGTGTGGGAGGTTGTCGCGGTTGTTGCGCTGGTGGTGATGGCTCTGTACTTTTTGCCGAAATTCTTGAAGAGCGGCATTGCAACCGTACCGCAATTCCTCGAAATCCGCTTCGGCAAATCGGCGCAGCTCGTCTGCAACATTGTCTTCATGCTGGCCTACATGTTCCAATTGTTGCCGATCATCCTCTATACAGGCGGCGTAGGCTTGACGGGCATTCTCGACATGCACGCGCTGACCGGGATCCAGAGCGAAACCACGCTGATGTGGGTCATGGTTTGGAGTATCGGCATCGTTGGGTCGATGTACGCGTTGTTCGGTGGTCTTCGTTCCATTGCGATATCCGACTTGCTCAACGGCATCGGACTCCTGGCGGGTGGCTTGATGATCTCGTGGTTTGGTCTCCGCGCCGTCGGCTTGGCCGGAGGAGGCGAGCAGACCGTGATGGCTGGCTTGCAGACGTTGTCTGAGGCGGTTCCTGAGCATCTCAACTCCATCGGCGGCAAGGGCGCTCCCGTTGTCTTCTGGGAGATTTTCACGGGCGTGCTTGTTATTAATTTATTCTATTGGTGCACGAATCAGCAGATCATTCAGCGCACGCTCGCGGCGAGTTCGTTGAAAGAGGGACAGAAGGGTGTGCTGCTGACGGGACTTCTGAAGTTGATCGGCCCGCTTTATCTCGTACTTCCCGGCATCATGGCGTTTTATCTGTACCAAAAGGGTGCCTTCGGTACGAGCGAGATGAAGTCCGTCCATGCTTACGGTACGCTAGTGCGCAATGTGCTTCCCGCTCCGCTCACGGGCTTCTTTGCGGCGGTAATGGTCGGTGCTGTTCTGTCGAGCTTCAACTCGGCGCTGAACGCAACCTGCACGCTGTTCAGCCTTGGTGTTTACAAACCGTTCATGAAAAAAGACGCCTCTGATCAACAAATCGTCCGTGCCGGTAAGTATTTCGGCCTTTTCATTGCGATTGCGGCGATGTCCGTTGCGCCCCTGCTGATGCGGACGCAGAGCATCTTTACCTATCTGCAGACAATCAACGGCATTTATTTCATTCCAATCTTTGCGGTCGTGCTCATGGGCCTCCTCTTCCGTAATATTCCGGAGCGCGCGGCGACGATTGGCATGCTCGGCGGAATTGGTGTGATCATCATCGGCTACTTTGTGCTTCCACTGGTGCCGTCATTGGACATCGTTAAAACGATCGGCCAATATCATTTCCTCGGCATTATCTTTGTGCTGTTGTCTCTCCTGATGGTTCTTTCCGGCGTACTCTATCCGCGCGAGAAAAAGTGGGTACAAGTTTACTCCGGCGATGTTGACATCACGCCTTGGAAATGGGCAGTTCCCTGCGGCATTGGCTTGTTGGTCGCGGTCGTCACCATCTACGGTTATTTTGCTGATTTTAGCGTACTTGGGTTGTAGCTGTAGCAAAGGAATAAAAAATGAAGAAAGTAGCGTTGTTTGTTTTTAACGGTGAGGCCCTGTGTTTTGTCCACGTTCTGCTCAATGCCTTGGATATGAAAGCCCACGGCGACTCGCCAACGATCATCCTTGAAGGGGCGTCGGTTAAACTGGTTCCCGAATTTATCAAACCCGAAAGCATCTTGTATGGTTTGTGGAAAAAGTGCCTTGCGGCGGATCTGGTTGGCGGCGTCTGCCATGCATGCGCCGCGAAGCTGGGGACTCTAGAAGCGGCCAAAGCGCAAGAGTTGAAGCTTCTGGCGGATATGTCAGGGCATCCGGGAATGGCCGGCTATCGCGATGCTGGATACGAGATCATCACGTTCTAGATTCCAAAATGCACTTTCAAGGACAAAACATTTCCCCAACTCATTGCGCGTGTGATCGATTCAAGCCGTTCGCGAACTTATGGGATTCACGGTCTCCCGCATTGGATTCGGGTTGAGCGCAATGGGTTGAACCTCGCTGCCGCAGAAGGAGGTGACCCCGAGGTGGTGAGTCTCTTTGCCCTTTTTCACGATTGTCGTCGCCTCAACGATGATACAGACCATGGTCACGGCAGTCGGGGCGCGAGACTTGCAGAGCAGTTGCGAGCGGAAGGGCTTTTTGAGGTGACCGACGAGCAGCTTCAGATTTTAGTCTATGCCTGCGAGAATCACACCGACTTGACTTTCAGCGATAACCCCACCGCTGCGTGTTGCTGGGATGCAGATCGACTCGATCTCCCCAGAGTCGGTGTAACGCCAGATTCGAGATTGCTCAACACGACGACAGCGAAACAAAAAGCACGCGCGATGTGAAACGAAGCTGAAGCTATTTCGGAGGAGCGGGGACGTAGGGCAACGAGGTGGCCTTCGGTAGAGCGGTTGCCGATGGAGCTGAGGCTGGGGGGGACGTGACGAGTGCTTTTGCGGATCCCGTCTTCGTTGCCGTGGGTTGTGCGGTCTCTGTTTTCGGTGTGCTTGGTTTTGCCGCGTTGGTTCGCGTTTGTACGGGTGGTGGGGCGGGCATCGAAAGAGGAGTTCCTCGATCGATTTGGACTGACGCTAGCTGGCGTTCCAACGCCTCGTAGCGGGCTTTGTTCGAAGGATGCGTGGAGAGAATGCTCATGTAACCAGGTTCGGCGCCTTCTTTCTCGTAAGCACGCTTCCACAAGCGCACCGCAGCGGCGGGATCGAATCCTGCACGCGCCATGTATTCCATTGAAAGCCGATCCGCCTCAGATTCGTTGCTGCGCGAATATTTCGGTACCACGAGACCATTGTACACAATGAAGGCACCATCAACGACGGACTTCCAGGTGTCATCCTTTTTTGACTCTGCGTAGAGCCCAGCAGCAGCCAGAAGCAACTGTGCAGGCATCTGGCGCGTCATTTCTTCGGTAGAGTGACGGCAAGTCACGTGAGCGGTTTCGTGGGCAATCACGGCGGCCAGTTCATCGTCGCCGGTGACGAGTCCTTCCTTTGGATCCCAGATGCCGGTGAAGACCGCGATCTTGCCACCCGGCACGGCGAAGGCATTGACGACCTTGGAGTCGAAGAGCTCGACATCAAAGTTAAAGGTGTCCTGCTGGCCCGTGGCAGCAAAAATTCGATTTGCGATGGCCTTCACGCGCCGGACCTCCGCCGCGTTTTTGCTTGGCACGGCTGTGCCATCTTTGGCCATCTGTACTTTCATTTCTTCGAAGGTCTGGTTGCCCATCTTGATGTCTTCTTGAACGGAGTAAAAATTACGTGTTTGTTGCCCTGTGGCAAAGTCCGTTGTCGAGACGCAAGACGTGACGAAAAATACTACTACGACCATCGCGCAGAGCATCGCAGGGGAGGGTGTTTGTTTAGACTTCATAACGTTATCAACTCCAAAAGCCACAAGAAATTACGAGTATTTCGTTGGGTCTATGTTAGGGCGACTTTCGAATATAGGTTGGAGCCGCTCCGGGCTTTTGAACCGTGTAGCCTCCTCCGGGGGAAGGGCGGACGTAAGTCGGAGCCTGTCCTGGGGTCGTAATGGTCATGCCACCGCCTGGGCTTGGGCGTACGTAAGTCGGTGGTTTCCCGGGTTGGGTGATCGTGGATCCTCCTCCGGGTGAGGGGCGAACGTAAATCGGTGTCTGTCCTGGTCTCGTGATCGTCGAACCGCCGCCTGGGCTGGGGCGTACATAGGTCGGAGGTTTTCCGGGTGTTGTGATTGTTGATCCACCTCCGGGAGAGGGACGGACATAAGTCGGCGCCTGTCCAGGCTTTTGGATGGTGTACGATTGAGCCTGCGCTAAGATTGCGAAGGCAAAGCTCATTGCGATCACGACTAATCTGTTCATTTTCATCGCTGGACTCCTTCCGCTAAACCTCAGTTTCTCTATCCGTTACCCTATCATACTCGGATGTCTTTCATCTCGAGAAAAGAGATCGTTTCTTTTGTCCGAGAAAGCAGGCCACAAGCCTTTAGGCGTTTCGACCGGCGTCAAAAGCTTTAATGTTTATGGCGACTAGAGACTCTTTGATGCGGCTGCGCATGGCATTGTACCAGGCTTCGACTTCAAAGGGCAAGAACTTTGAGAGAGCGCCGGCGATGACGAGATTCGCGCAGCGGGTGTTCCCGATGTCGAGGGCTATCTTCTCGGCATCGACAAGCTTCGCATTATCGCCATAGAGTTTGGCGATGATTTCGTCGCGTTCCTCGACGCCAGTTTGTACGCCGCTCGACACGGTCACTGGGATGATGTCGCGATTATCAATGACCGCTTTTCCGTCGGGGCGCAAAAGGGTGAAACAGCGGATGGCCTCGAGTTTTTCGAAGGCAACCAGAATGTCGGACTCGCCATCGGGAACGATAGGGCTATAGACCGTCCCGCCAAAGCGCACTTGGCTCGAGACACTACCACCGCGTTGCGACATGCCGTGGATTTCGCTTTTCTTGACGTCGAAGCCAGAGAATGCAGCGGCACGCGCGAGGATTTCGCTGGTCAACAAAATGCCTTGGCCGCCAACGCCGACGAGGGTAATATTCGTGATGATGCTCTTGCTCATAATATAAATTTTCGAATTACTGGTCCGTTACGGGTTTCGTCGACGAGATGGCGTCAAACTTGCAAACCTGTCTGCAAACATCACAACCGATACATGCGGTAGGTGAAATGTAGGCTTTGAATCGTTTGCCTTTCGCTTCCCCACGCATAATCGCCGGACAGCCGATCTTGAAGCAAGCGCCACAGGTTGTGCACTTGTCGGGATCGACTTGATGCGGTATGACCGCACGAACGCTTTTCGCGACGAGCGAGCAGTCGCCGACAACGACAATCACAGACGCCTCTGGCGTATCGAGCTCTTCTTCGATGACGCGACTGAGTTCGGTTAAATTGTAGGCATTGACTTCTTTGACGCGCTTGACGCCGATGGCGCGACAGATTTCCGCAATGTTCGCACGGAAGGTCTCTTCTCCGAGGACCGTCTTGCCCGAGCCGGGGTTTTGTTGATGCCCCGTCATACCCGTGATGCGGTTGTCGAGAATGATCGTGGTGATTGTTCCCTTGTTGTAGACCACATCCATCAGCCCCGTCATGCCAGAATGGAAGAAGGTGGAGTCACCAATGACGGCGGCAATGCGACCCTTGAGGCCCGCCTTCTGCATACCGAAGGCTGTGCCAATGCTGGCGCCCATGCAGATTGTGGTGTCCATCGCCCCGAGCGGTTGCATGCTGCCGAGCGTGTAGCATCCGATGTCACCGGCAACGGTAACACCGAGCTTCGACAGTGTGTAGAAAACGCCGCGGTGTGAGCATCCGGCGCAGAGCACGGGTGGACGTGTGGGGAGGGTCGGGAGTTCGAGCGGAAGCGGCGTTGGCTCCGGTGCTGGGGTGTCGCCGAGCAGCTCGTGGCGTAGCGCGCGCAGACGCATTGGGTTGAGCTCCATGATGGAGAGTTCGGTTTTGTAGAGTTCGACCTTGATGCCGCTGATCTGAATGCCCTCGCGGATGACGGGATCCAGTTCTTCCACCACAACGAGCTTCTCCACCTTTGCCGCAAAGTTTCGGATGAGGTCCGTGGGAAGTGGGTAGGAGAAGCCGAGCTTGAGGACGGAGAATTCTGGGAAAACTTCTTTGACGTACTGATAGGCTACGGCGCTGGTGACGATGCCGAGACGCGTGTCGCCCATTTCGATACGATTGAAAGGAGATTTTTCCGATTCGGCCTTGAGGACGACCAGCCGTTTTTCAACATCGTAACGCATGCCTCGTGCATTGGCTGGAACGGCTACGTTTTTCTTAAAATTTCGTGCGTAAGGTTTTACGGGAACAGCGCCATAAGCGAAGTCGTCACCGAGATCAACGGGTGTTGACGTATGCGAGGTGCGAGTCGTGAGGCGTAAGAAAACGATGGACCCCGTGCGCTCGGAGAGTTCGAAACCCTCGCGAGTCATATCGTACGCTTCTTGGCTGTTGGCAGGCTCGAACTGCACGGCACGAGCAAATTTGACGAGCGCGCGATTATCCTGCTCATTCTGCGAGGAATGCATGCCGGGATCATCGGCAGAAATGATAACCATGCCACCGTGGGCGCCGACGAAGGTAAAGGTCATCAGCGGATCCATCGCCACATTGAGCCCCACGTGCTTCATTGAAACGAGCGCGCGCGCTCCAGCGATGGAGGCGCCAATACCCACTTCCAAGGAGACCTTTTCGTTTACGGACCACTCGCAGTTGATCGTGCCCTTGAACTTCGCGATGTTCTCAAGAATCTCGGTACTCGGTGTGCCCGGATAGGCGGCGGCCACATGGCATCCCGCGCGATAGGCACCGTGTGCAATGGCTTCGTTGCCAGAAAGCAGATGTATGTTGCTCATAATATTCTCCAAAAAAAGATATTTAT
>CAZUAY010000212.1:0-6756 GCA_964618405.1 uncultured Lentisphaerales bacterium | reverse complement strand
CTAGCAACTAGCGACTGTAATCGGTCAGGCACAGCCCCTGTGCCTGACCGATTACGACCGATTACTGTTAATGGATTGCGAAGATTTGTCAGAGGTGATATTGTCTTCGATATAGCCGTAACTCACTTGGAGAGTCCTGATCAATGAACGTCAAGCATTTCAGATCTACCGTTAGCCCCTACCTCGCCTTTCTTTCGCCCGCACTGTGCGTTTTTTGGATGCTTTATCTTGGCAACGGACAGGCATGGAGCACCCAGATGGGGCAGTGGACTGTCGGACTCAAGCCATGGTTTAGCAATGTTGTTCTCGACTTTGCCGTTCTCGCTTCGTTCGCCACCATTTTATTTGCCATCTTTAAAAAAAGCACTGAAAAGCATCTGGCCATTTTTCTCGGCATTATACTTGGGGTGGGACAAGTTGCGGCCTTGATCGCGGCTCAAGACCTAATTTTTGGAACATTCCCACAAGGAATTGATCATCCCGCCTTCATGTTCCGTGTTCGCGAATTTGGTAAGGTTTTTCCGTTTGCGTTGGGAAGCTACGACCCCTGGTGGAACGGGGGGATTGAGCATTTCATCGGTGTAACGAGCGGTGCGCAGAATTTTGGACTGTTGAATCTTCCGCTGCTCAAATTATTCGACATTGAGACGTTCTACGGCGGAGCGCTCTTCTTCTGGCTGATGATTGGTTTTCCGTGGATTGGAGTTTTCTCCTTGCGTGCGGCGGCCGTGAAATGGCCTGGCGCAATCGCAGGCGGAATTCTACTTTGTGCCGCCACGCGAGCGATGTTCTTGTTCTTCTGGCAGTCCGGCAATGTTGGCGCAATGGTCTCGTCTATGCTTTCTCTGCCCGTTGCCGCGTTGGGTTGGCGGATCGTCGTACTCCGCCGCGGTGGAATGGCGACGGCGCTGGCTTTGGGCATCCTCGCCTGGCTTGTCTGCATCTGGTCGCCTGGTGTCTTTGTTTGTGTCGGCGTAGGACTCGGATGGCTCTTGAACTTCAAGCACTGGACTCGGCGGCAATTCATTGTCCTGTTCTCCGCAGGTGTGATAGCGCTTGTCTTGCTCTCGCCATGGCTTTGGGTCACGCTTTTCCCGTGCCGCGGAATTCTGAAGCATGTCGGTGGGGGCGAGATATCAGAGACGCAGATTCAAATGGCTCATGTGGCGCTGCAACAGTTTTTTCGCCGTTTGCAGGAATGGCATCCGCTCATCATCTTTTCTGGCTTGTTTGCCGTCTGTTTTCGCTTCCGTCGGAATCAACGTCGCTTCTTGCTGGCGCTCATTGCCCCACTCACGCTCATCACGCTTAGTATCGGCTGGAAACGGCAGTCACAGCTCGACCGCATGGCAATCTCCCTTGCGATGGTTTGCATCTTGCCCGCAGCCATCGAGATTGGCCGACTTTTCTCGCGTAAGTTTACCCACCGGCGTCCGCTTGTGTTCGCCGCGCGAGGCATCGTCCTTGCTCTGCTCGTTCTCGGCCTCCGCATCGCTATCGCACATTGTGGTAACGCAGCAGGTTTCAAAATGTGGCCCGCACAGGACAGCGTTTCTGAATTTGTGTCGGTTGTCCGCCGTGAAGTACCCGAAGAGGCACGTCTCGCTTTCGCCGGAGCAACTGACTGGCGTTATGAATGGGGAAAGCCTACCTTCTTACCGATTTTGACGAATCGGGAAATGATGGCCGATGACTACTATAGTTACCCCAAAGGACTGATTCAATACGCCTATCCACCGGCACCCTACAGAAAATCGATCGAAGGCGTGGTGGCCTTTTCTAAGGCTTACGGCATCACGCACTGGGCCGTCGCCGAAGAATATTGGCGCAATGTTTTTAAGCGAACCCCGGAACACTTTCAACCCGTCCATACCCTGCGCATGCAGAGTAGCACCATCGACCTCTTCAAGGTCATTGATGTGGTGAACCCAACTCGCTTCTATAGAGGATCAGGACGCGTCGAGGCGAAAGAAAATCAAATCGAGATCTTCCCCGATGACGCGAATGCCGACAGCGTAGTCATTCGCTACAACTGGCGTGATGGCCTCTTCTGTCGCACGTCTGGTGCGGAAATTATGCCGTTTGATGTCGATGGGAATCTCGTGTTCATCGCCATCAAGCCAAATGGGAATAAACAGATTACGATTGGCTACCGCCCCAAATGGCATCCTCTAAAACCAAACGTCGACGGCACGTTTCATCATTGATATTTTAGAGCCCAAAGCACGGGTCGCACAATCGCTTCTGGGAGTTCGGGAACGGCAGCATTCACGCGTCTGAGGAGATCGGATGAAAGCGGTCCCGGGGCCGCCGCTCGCAGATTCTCCTGGAGCTGCTCTGCCGTGTCCACACCGACGAGTACGCTTGCGATGGCTGGGTTCGACAGCACAAAGCGCATGCAGAGTTCGGGCAGCGTGAAACCCGCCTCACGGGCGATTGTCGTTAAGGCGTGTCGAATGGGCACCACGACCGTCGCTAGCTTAGGTATGATCTTATCCTCGGGCATGAGCAGCAACCCCTGAAGATAGACGCTTCTCGAAAACACATGCGTCCCGTGCGCCTTCGCCAGCGGCCAAAAGGCGTCGAAACGCCGATCGAGAATGTTGCAAGGTAATTGCACGCAGCGGGCTGATGCACCTTCCCGAATAAATTGAGCCGTGTCGAGTGACACGCCGGCCTCACCGATGAGTCCTTTGCCAACCATGTCTTCCAGGAGCGGCAGGTATCGAATATCGTTTTCGTTGTGAAGCAGACAGGCGGAAAGCTGATCGACGCCCAAGCGCTTGAGCGACGTCGTGATGGTGTTCTCAATAAACGTCGCCGCCTCAGCATCCGTCTGAACTTTCATCGTCGGAATCTTGCTGACAACCGACAGCTTGTTAGCAAGTCCGAGCTTCGCCAACGCCTGCCCCAACACCCTTTCGCTGTCGCCATACGCCGCCGCAGTATCCAAGGTTCGGATACCGCCATCATAAGCGGTTTTGAGGATTTCACAAACCGTTTCAAGCGTGGGCTTTCCGTGAACGTTTGCAATGCCGTAGGCCAATCCAAACTGCACGGTACCGAGGACGATTCTAGATGCTTCCATGGTGTTCCTCATTTCGCTGTATAGCCACCATCCACGGGAATGTTTGTTCCCGTCAAATAGGCCGACGCCTGGGATGCTAGGAAGACGATGATGCCTTTCAAGTCCGTTGCATTCGCTAATCGCCCCAGCATGGTGTTGGCGGAGTAGTTTTCGACGAAAGCGGCGGGTTGATTCCCCGTCAGCCCCCCAGGATGAATCGCGTTGACACGAATGCCAAGCGGCCCCAGCACGCTCGCAGCAAAGCGAGTGAAGTTCACCATGCCTCCCTTCTCGAAGAAATAGATTGGCGATGGCGTTTTCATCATATCCGTACCGACGTAGTTGGTCGGATTGGGGCCTAGCAAACCCATGTAGGAGCCGATGTTAATAACGGAGCCGCTACCTGTTTTTTTCATTTCGTCAGCGGCAAGTCGCGTCAGACAGAATAAGGCAGAGGCGTTAATACGAAGGCTTTCGTCAAACGTTTTCATCGGCTGGTCCCAACTCGCGCACGCACAGCGGGTAACGGCATTGTTGACGAGGACGTCCAGACGCCCTGAGCGGCGTTTGATCGTTTCGACAAGCTCATGGATAGAGGCTTCGTCTTCCAAATCGAATTTCAACGCAGTTACATCGCCGCCTGCGGCGCGAAGCTCCGCGGCGACTTTCTCTAGCTCAGCGAGATTGCGAGAGGCGAGGTAGGTCGTTGCGCCCGCTTCGGCTAACGCCTCGGCAATTTGGCGCCCATACATGCCTGCACCCCCCGTCAGGAGTGCAACTTTGCCTTTGAGGGAAAAACTTTCAAGAACTGTCACGGGTGATCCTCCTTATTTGGCTACGTAGATACCTTGGGGCGCCACCGCAGGCCGCTTGGTGAATTCTGCTAGGGTTTGCGAGCAGTATTGTGAGAGGGCGATGACGTCGGCTCCCATGGACAGGAACTGGTAGCCCATCGCAATTAACTCGTCTAAATTTCCAGCCGAGGCAACGGTTCCAGCGAACTTGCCATGCGCTGCTGCCGCTGCCGCGACACGGCGTCGGGCATCCAATAGACGAGGATCGTCCCAAACAGCAGGTGCGCCAATGCCATGGCTAAAATCGCCAGGTCCGAAAAAGAGCATATCGATTCCGGGGAGTGCCGCTATGGCGTCCAACTCTGCGAGAGGTTCCGGGTCTTCAATCTGCACCACGACGAAGCGTTGCTCGTTGGCCTGTTTGATGTAGTCTTTAAAGTCGATTTTGCAATAAGCACCATCCGCATTACCGCCATCAGCCGGACGACGCCCGATCGGGTGGAAACGCGTCATTCGCACCACGGCCTTGGCGTCTTCCAAGTTCATGATATGCGGAACCATGATGCCAGCAGCATCCATTTCCAGCGGACGGACATAGTCGCTGTAGCCACCCCGCGAGACGCGCACCATCACGTCGGTGTTCTGGCTTTTGGCTGCCCAAATTCCATTCTCAATGGCGCTCAGGTCATTGCCCACGTGCTCCATGTCTAGCCATATACAGTCGAAACCTGCTAGCGCCGCAATCTCTACCGCTCGGGCATCGGACAGGTTCATTTTGAAGCAGTTCACGATCTCTCCTGCCCGAAGTTTTGCCAGTACGCGGCTGGGACGCATTTTTTGCTTAGGTGTACTCATTTTATTTTTTATTTTTTGATGGTTGATGATTGTTGTTACCAAGCGGTCCAGCCGCCGTCCACCCGCAAGGTTTGACCGCTCATGTAGGACGACGCTTCGGAGGCTAGAAAAACGACGGTACCGGCGATTTCGTTTTGCCGCCCAATACGGCCCAGCGGAACTTTGTTTGCGAGTCGTTCCACAAAAGCGGGGTACTGCTTCTGAATCGTGGGGTTCGGGAAGGGGCCTGGCGCGATTGCATTCACGCGGATTCCCTTATCACCCCAAGCGACAGCCAAATATTTGGCCATCTGAACAATGCCCGCCTTCGCTACACCGTATTCGATTGGATTGGGGTTCATGGGCGGATGATACACGCGCGGGTCGGGTGAAACGAGCCCGTACATCGAGGCGAAAAGAACGATGCTGCCGCCCGAGGGAATCACACGCGCCGCCTCACGAGCCAGCAGAAAAGTTCCGGTGATATTGACGCGATTCGCCTGGTCGAACTCTTCTCCGGTCAGGTCAGCGACAGCCTTGCCAATTGATTTGCAGGTCGCGTTGACAAGCACATCGAGATGTCCACATTCGGAGACCGTGTAATCCACGACAGCCTTCGAGGCAGACTCGTCGCCTGCATCGAATTGGATCGCATAGGCTTTGCCACCACCGGAAACAATTTCTGCCGCAAGCGATTGGGCACGTTCACCTGCTAAATCGGCGATGACGATTGTTGCGCCCTGATCGGCCAGCATCCGGCATATCGAAGTCCCGAGATAGCCCGCGCCGCCAGCCACCAATACTACTTTTTTAGAAAGATCAAAATGCATACTTATTCCTTGATTATTGATAAGCCCCGTCGAGCATGATTTCGCATCCGCCTTCGTTTCGGCTGCGAATGCCGGCGATCACGAGCTGCATCAACTCAACGGTTTCGGAGAATGGGAACGGATGCACGCCCGTGCGCAAGTAGTCGACGAAGGCAACCAACTGCGCTTTAAAGGAATAGAAACTATCTCCCGATTTAAGCTGGACGTTCCCAGCAGTTCCGCAGAGTTGCAGACATCCGAAAGAGCCGTACATGTCGGCGATGGCCACGACGACGACATCAATACCGCAACGGTGCTTGAGATGCACGACGTTACGTTCTGCCGTGCCGGTGTTGCGAACCGATATAAATCCAGGTCCAAGAATTGGGTACATGGCTTCAAGTGCGTGAATGCCATAGCGCTCCCAAGTTTTTGGGGTGGTGATGCTGACAAACCGTAACTCACCTAGCTCGTGCGTAGAGAGTCGGTAAGGCATGAATTCCTTTGCGTAACGCATCGAGCTGGAGCTCATCAACGGTTTGCCCGCCGCAACCCAGTCGACGAACGTATCCAAGTCCGCCGTGTTGTCCGCAAGGGGCTTGTCAATAAAAACAGGGAGTCCTGCCTCAATAAAGGGGCGGGCACGCTCCACGTGCTCAGAACCCCGGTCTGTGGCGATGATGACGGCATCCACCTTCCCGATCAGTTCCGTAGGCTTCTCTACCACCGTAGGAATGAGCGAGCATGCTGCAACGTGATCAGCGGTGAAACCGCCATCGCCTGTGCAACAGATGTGCGTCACGGCAGCACCGGGAATCCCTAGAGCCGATTCTGGTTCTTTGTTCAGGTAGACGGGAATGCCGGGGAAAGGACATTCTCGAGTCATTCGCTCTCGGTCATAGCCGTTAAACATGGCACTCCAGGAATACGGGTGCCCATTCCCGTCTGTCATCCCGATCATACCCAGCTTGATAGCATTCGGATTCTTCACCAGCGGTTTACTCATGTTACGATCCCTTGTTTTTTCATTGCTAAAAAATCTTATTTCGCCTCATTTTATTTCGATCTGGAGCTTTCAAAAGACTCTAATTGTAACATAACGGCACGGAAAAAACATGATGATTTTCACGGATTATAAGAGACGGGCGCATCCTCGTTCCGTTGACCTGTCCGTTTGGATTTGCTGTAACCGTTCACGGGGGCATCCGGATTGCCGAAGTATAACGGTGATCCTTGGGCTTCAACAAGAACG
>CAZUAY010000211.1:0-6758 GCA_964618405.1 uncultured Lentisphaerales bacterium | reverse complement strand
AGAAACGGGGTCTGGGGTGCCCCCAGCGGAAACTACGCACTACTCACTACTCACTACTCACAACTTCTTGGTTCGACAAAGTTAGCGACAAAGCTCACAACAAAGTTAGCGACAAAGCTAACGACCACTCTTTTAGATCGAAGTTATAGGCAAACCCGACTGTTCTCATACAACGACGTCAATGTAATCTCGAACGTCACCATAATCTTGCGCAGAAGTTCAAGATTAAGGCGGAGGGTTCAACTGCCCCGCGGTTGCGAATGATGCTCGCAAGTGACTGCTCATGCGCGACATGCAAGCATACTGCTGCTCCGCTTTCGTCGCACCAATTGGGGTCGAATCTCACCCGCCACTCTTAACCGGCTACACTTAATCGTATCTCTCAGTCGGTAAAGGACTGCGGATCAGCGAATAAGCAGTTCGGCTAAGGGTATCCGACTAAGGGTGGCGACTAAGAATGGCGACGAAGGCATTCGCTTTATCCTAATTCTGCCTAAAGGCTCTCGCAGAATTCCTTCAGACGCTTCATGCCTTCTTTTATTTCTTCCATGCTGCAAGCGTAGCTGAAGCGCAAGTTTTCGTCTGCTCCAAAGGCATCTCCTGGAACGGCAGCGACATGCTTTTCGTTGATGAGGCGCTTTGCAAAATCGCCAGAGCTCATACCGAAGGAGGCAATGTTAGGAAAGACGTAAAATGCGCCCTTGGGGCGGACACAAACGATACCCTTGATAGCGGCCATCAAGTCGCAGATATACGCGTTACGCGCCTCAAAGGCCCTGAGCATCGGTTGAATTTCGGCTTCGGCACCCGTTAGGGCGTAGAGAGCGCCGACTTGGGCGAAGGTTGCAGGAGCGGAGGCCATGTGGCTCTGAACGGTCGTCATGGCGCTGATGATCTCCTTCGGGCCTGCCGCATAACCGATGCGCCAGCCGGTCATCGAATAGGCTTTCGAGAGGCCGTTGACCGTAAGCGTACGATCAAAAAGCTCCTTGGAAAGCGAAGCGACGCTGGTGTGCTTTTCGCCGCCGTACACCATACGTTCGTAGATTTCGTCAGAGATGACCCATAGTCCATGCTTAACAGAGACGTCGCCAAGAGCTTTGAGCTCCTCGCATGAATAAACGAGGCCCGTTGGATTTGAAGGACTGTTGATGACAACGGCCACCGTCTTGGGCGTGATAGCGGCTTCAAGTTGTGCAGGCGTGATTTTGAATCCGTCCTCGTCCTTACCTCTGACTGCGACAGGAACGCCGCCAGCGATGCGAACCATCTCGGGATAGCTCAGCCAGTACGGAGCCGGAATGATAACCTCGTCACCAGGATTGAGCATCGCCGTGAAAGCCGTGGAGAGGGACATCTTGCCGCCGCCGCTGACAATCACATTATCTGCTGAATAATCGAGTCCGTTGTCGGTCTTGAATTTCGCTGAAATTGCTTTGCAAAGTGACTGCAAACCGCGGGCGGGGGTATACTTCGTCATGCCGTCGGTCAGCGCCTTCACGCAGGCAGACTTAATGCTTTCGGGTGTGTCATAGTCTGGCTCGCCTGCGGCGAAGTTGCAGACATGGATTCCATCGGCAACGAGTTGCTTCGCAACAGCGCTAATGGCGAGGGTGGCGGAGGGTTGGATGCTTTCGAGGGTTTTATTCATAGCAGTATTTTTGGATATAAGGGGACATGTTGTCAAGAAAAATATCGATAATTTTCATTTCGCGTTCAGCATTTTCTGGTGAATCAGAGGCATGGGCGGCGTTCACCATAATGTTGGTTCCGAACTCTCTTCGGACGGATCCCGCACGGGCTTTCGTAGGATCCGTAGCGCCAAGAATATCACGGATTTTCGAGACGGCGTCAACACCTTCATAAACCAGTGCCAGACTGTCTGCCCCACAACGGAGATCCTTTTCGCTTCCCTGGACAGCGGACGGACGATATCCCGTCATAAATTCAACAATGTCTTCGAATTGTTTCTTTGCAAACTCTTCTGCAATTTCACTGCAAAAGGTCTGAGATATTTCTGGCGTAATGGTCAAACCCAGTTCTTTTGAAACCGCACTGGCGACGCGCTCTGCGCCAAAAAGCGGAAATTTTTCTTTGAGAGTCTGCAGTACGGGGCCATAGAATTCTTCTGCTTGAGCAACCGTCATGGCGAATTTTTTGGCCGCTACGATTCGGAGCCCTGCCGACGAGAGCACGTCGATGATGTTTCCCGCGCGGAGTGATGGACGCTGAAAATTATCAGGCTTGAGCATCACGAGCGTTTTCTCTCGCCCATGCGTATTGACAAGTCCCGAGTCCTTTTCGATATGCTTACCAATCAGAATTAGCGTCCGGTTTACAAATTCTTTCGTAGGGCCAACCAGTACGGCTGGCTCGAAATAGGTAACCTCACCCTCCTCGTTGGTAATATAATCACCGTAAGTCTCACGAACCGTCTGCCCACAGCCCCAGCGTAACGTCACGCTTCCCGTGACCTCCCAAATCTTCCGGATGGCATCTTCGCCCTCGAAAAGCAGGCACATACAACGGTGGGGTCTTCCGGTAGGCTTGTTCGGTGCATATTCCTTGAGAATATAATCCGCGATCAGATTATCAATTTCGGGAATTGCGCCAGGACCGTTCCGAACTTCGGACGCATAGCCCTCAGCCAGCTCGCGGCTCGGTCCGAACATCCTCGCCGCAACGAGGCGTAAATCCGTTCGCCCCAAGTACCGACCGATGACACCACCGAGACGAGATTTTCGGATTGTATAAGGATTAATTAGTACGTAAGCGAGTTCTTTCATAATGTTTTTTAGGAATGGTTAGATTCTCTCCGAGCTCGAATACCCCTTGAAAAGTGACAGACCAGAAATGACCATTAACGCAACAGCGAGGAGGAGCAACAGAACGCAAAGTACACCCAGTGTCACGTTCTTACCCGACGTGAATTCCCTTGCTGCGAGCTGGTAGAGGCCCGTTCCGCTGACTGCAAGCATAATCGCCATAGGAACTAAGGCAATGATCGGTTTTGTCTTGCGGCGGATCAGCCAGAGTGATGCCACCAAAAGCGTCAGCGCAGCGAGGAGCTGATTCGAGGCGCCAAAAATGGGCCAGATCCGTGAACCTTCGCCCATGGCCAGCCATGCGCTAAGCAAGACGCAAGCAGCCGTTGCCACATACATGTTAGATAACACGCGGGCTATGGGGCCTGACTTTACAACGGGATTTGGCTCCTGAGCAGAAACACGAAGTGCAGCGCGGGCTGGCTCAAAAAGCTCTTGCACCGTAAAACGCGCAAGGCGGGTCGCCGTGTCGAGTGTCGTCAACAGGAAGGCAGAAACGGAAAGTGAGATGAATGCCGTCCCGAGCTGCCGATTCACCCCCAACCGAGTGCCGAACTCTGCAAGTCCCTGCGCAAACAAGACAGGAGCTGAAATGCCAGCCGCCATCATCGTCGCAATCACATCCTTGGCAAGATAGCCAACGGCAATGAGCGAAACAATACCCAGGATGCCCTCAACGAGCATCCCTCCGTAGGCAACAGGGCGAATATGCTCCTCCCGATCAATTTGCTTGCTTGAGGTTCCCGAGGCGACAAGCGAATGAAAACCAGAACAGGCGCCGCAGGCGACCGTAATAAAAAGGAATGGGAAGATACCCGTTCCAGTGCCCTTAAAATCGGCGGCGAGGACACCTTCAAACGCCGGAAGTTGAAGCTCTGGACGGTAGACAACAATTCCTACGAGACCAAACACCAGCATCGCGTAGAGGAGGTAGGAATTCAAATAGTCACGAGGCTGCAGTAAGGTCCACACAGGAAGCACGGAAGCGAGAGCCGCGTAAACCATGAGCAACGCAATCCAAATGCTTCGTGTCTGCGATTTTGAAAAACCAAAGAGGGTTTCAATGTCCAGTGGAATGATCGTTCCGAGCCAAACAAAGAAGAAAACCAGGGGCACGAAAATCAGCGATGCTTTTACAATAGAAACGCCTTTCTTGTAGACAAGGACACCGAAAATGGGTGCAATTAAAATAAAGAAGATGGAAGACGTTGCCACACCTGGAGCGGCTACAAACCCATCCGCAACAAAGCCTGCAAAAACTGCCACCACAAGAATGAGCGAAGCGGCGCAAAAGACTAAAAACAACTGACGCCCAGCATACCCAACATACTGCTCAATGACCGAGGCAATGCTTCGTCCCTTATTACGAACACTGAGCATCATGGCAGCCATGTCATGCATAGCACCAATAAACACACAGCCGAAAAGAAGCCAGAGCACGACAGGCCCCCATCCAAAGTAAGCAGCAAGAATCGGCCCGACGATCGGTCCTGCACCAGCGATGCTGGAAAAATGATGCCCGAAGAGGATGAAAGGTTTGCTCGGAACATAGTCCACGTTGTCTCGCATCGTGTGCGCGGGTGTAGGACGTGACTTATCAAGGCCAAAAAGGCGCTCGAGGAAAGCCCCGTAATACCGGTATCCCAACCCGTAAAACACGATCGCTACGATTAAAAGCAAAAGCCCATTCATTAACAGACTCCGTGTAAAAAAGTGAAGCTACCGCCTCACGCACCCAAAACGAGAACCCAACATGAATAATGCTGGGCTCTCGGTGTACCGCCTACGCTTCTTCTGACTGCTCCAAAAGCTCGTCACTGATATCCCCGTCATGATAGACGTCCTGGACATCTTCACTCTCTTCAAGTGCATCAATAAACTTCTGAAGCGACTTCAGCTTTGCGAGGTTTTCGACTTCCTTGGTAACCATCGGCAGGTAAGCGACTTCAGAGCTAACCGTTGGGATGCCCGCCGTTTCGAGTGCTGTGGCAACAGCCTGATAAGCGGAAGGCTGCGTCAGAATCTCGTATCCCACATCATCCGTAATCATATCGTCTGCACCAGCATCGAGAACAATACCCATGAGTGTATCCTCGTCGGCAGCCTCCTTCTCGATGATGAGCTGGCCGCGACGTTCAAAGTTGCGCGAAACAGAGCCGCGTGAAGCGAATTCTGTTCCATTACGCTTAAAGATATGGCCTACTTCAGCAGCGGCACGGTTCTTGTTGCCAGTGAGTACATTGACGACGAGGCCAATCCCCCCAGCCGCATAACCCTCGTAGGTTATCTCCTCAAGTGCTTCAGAAGCGAGCTCGCCCGTTCCCTTCTTAACTGCCTTATCGATGTTATCGTTCGGCATGTTGATCGACTTAGCCTTCTGCATCAAGGTGCGCAGCGTGGGGTTACTATCCGGATCGCCTCCTGATTTAGAAGCGATGGTGATTTCTTTGGCAAGCTTGCTGAACATCTTGCCACGCTTGGCGTCGGCAGCGCCCTTCTTATGCTTAATTGTTGCCCATTTACTATGACCGCTCATGTCTCTCTCTCCGTTTTTTCGGGTGGACTCCTCCGCCCTTGTCCTTGCCACAAAATGCGTGGCACTGTGATGTTTTAGTTGTTAAATCCTGATTAAATTGCGACGGGCACCGATCCGGTTATGCCGCTTCCAGGCCCCATGTTTCGCCCCAGAAGATCATCATCTGCCGTCGAGGATCCATACTCCTGCACCCAGCCATTTTCAAAACCAAGGCGCTCCACGCAATCCGTAACTGTCTCATATTCTTCCTGTGTGACCACACGGTTCCAGCCTTCTCGCTGAAGCGCCGTATGCACAGGCGTATACTGAGACATCACACTGAGAAAAACTTCGTTTCCAACATTTTCAGCAAGCCACTCCAAGTTCGAAACGGCTTCATCAGCATGCCCAGGTAATACTAAAATTCTGATGATAACACCGCGAATGGCAATGCCGACCGAATCCGTCACCAGTGGCCCCATCTCTTGGCAGCACCACTTCGTAAAAGCTCGTGCCTTCTCTGGATAGTCTGAGGCTCCTGACCCCTCACGCGCGACATCTGCCGAAGCATAGCGTAAATCGGTCAAAACGATATCCATCAAGTCACGATACCGCATGGCCACTTCAACCCGTTCATACCCACTCGTGTTATAAACGAAAGGCAAGCGAATGCCTTCCTGTTGCAGATTTTTTGCAGCAACCTCAATAAAAGGGAGCCATGGACCCGGCGTCACGAGATTCCAGTTGTGACAACCCGCCGCTGCTAAGTCCCTAAACACCTTCTCTAAACCCGAAGTTCCAATCAACTCCCCTTCCCCACATGCGCTCCATGGGTAATTCTGGCAATAGATGCAGCCGAGTGTACAGTGCGAAAAAAAAACCGTCCCAGATCCGTTACTGCCGGAAAGTGGCGGCTCTTCTCCCATGTGGGGTCCCCATCGGAACGCTTTCACCTGTGCTCCAGCACGACAAAACCCAGTCGCACCAGCCAGCCTGTCGGCTGCGCACATGCGTGGGCAAAGATCACACTTAAGCAGTTCTTTCATCGTTTTAGGCGTCACAAAGAAGTTCAAAACATTCGGCAAATAAGGATTGAGTGTCGCATGTTTCGCGAGGTTAAGTCAACTCAAAAATAAATCACCCTCGTAATCGGTCAGTGACGGGGGTGCCCCCCGTTGACAGCCCGATTACAGTCGCGAGTCGCGAGTTGCGGGTTGTGAGTTGCGAAATAACTTTGTCGAACCAAGAAGTTGTGAGTAGTGAGTAGTGCGTAGTTTCCGCTGGGGACACCCCAGGCCCCGTTTCTTTGTGGTTGCGAAGCGAGGTGGGGCGCAGCCGTCTCGGCAAGCCGGGTGATGAGTACGTAGTGCGTAGTTTCGTTTGAAAAAAACTTTGTCGTGAGCTTTGTCGCTAACTTT
>CAZUAY010000210.1:0-6780 GCA_964618405.1 uncultured Lentisphaerales bacterium | reverse complement strand
GCGGACGATTCCGGCCTCACCGAGGCCAGCCACAGGGGAGAAGTAGCGAGTTCCGACCTCACTAAATTGAGGCTTATCCTACTTTTCTGTCGCAAGTTCAATTTCCTTTTCTAATAATGAATGCTCGCTCGCGAAATCTACGATAATAATCTAAGATCGTAGACGGTCTGACCGAAGTTTCCCACTTGGAAATTGGATTTGAGTGTTGACTGTTGGAAATTGAGAGTGCAAAGAACTCAGAAACCTTTCCGAATAACGTCTAGCGACTAGCGACTGTAATCGGTCAGGCACAGCCCCCTGTGCCTGACCGATTACCTGTTTTTTTTAGGATTTTTTAGAATGTATTTTCTTAGTTGCCTAGCTGCGTGATGGTTTGGTAGAATGCAATGCATGAGAATTTGCATGGACTATCAGCCCGCAGTGGCACAGTGCGCTGGCATCGGGCGGTACACGAGGGTGCTGGCTTCTGAGATGGCAAGATTGTTGTCTGCAGATGACACGTTATCGCTTTTTTACTGCGACTTCCGGCGCAAGTCGAACGCGTTGGAAATTGCTGGTGCAGAGACCGTTGCGTTTAGGACCATCCCAGGTGCCGTTATGCAAAAGTTATGGCACTATGCTGGTTTTCCGCCGTTCAACTGGGTTGCTGGCGATGCAGATGTCTATCATTTTACGAATTTCACTGCCAAGCCGCTGACGTATGGCAAGTCGGTCGTCTCGGTTCACGATATGAGTTTCGAACGCTTTCCGCAATTTGCTGAAAAACGGAATCTGAAGTACTTGCGTTCGGGAATCCGCCGAACCGTTAAAAGTGCTGATGCCATTGTCACGATTTCTGAATTCAGCAAGCGTGAGATTGAAACGCTCCTGCCGGAATCTCGCGGCAAGGTGCAGGTGACGTATCTTGGCATTGGACCCGAGTTTTCGATCGCTTCCCGAAATGATGTGGAAGCGGTTAAAAGCCGATTCGGCTTGAAACGCCCGTATATCATGACGGTCGGTACGATCGAGCCGCGCAAGAATCTGGAGTTCTTGGTTGATGTGTTTGAGAAATTGGCGGGGCAGGGGATCGACCTCGTCATCGCGGGTGCACCCGGTTGGAAGTGTGAACCCATCTTGAAACGTTTTGAGAATACGAAATATAAGGATCAACTCCACTATCTGAAGTTTATTCCAGACGGATGTCTTCCGTGCCTCTATTCTGGCGCCTCGCTTTTCGTGATCCCTTCGCATTACGAAGGGTTTGGTTTTTCTCCGCTGGAGGCGATGGCCTGTGGTACGCCCGTTTTATCATCGTCGGGTGGCTCTTTACCTGAGGTACTCGGCAATGCCGCCCACATCATGGATGCCTTCGATGCCGATGCTTGGGCACACGAAGCAGTTGGGATTATCAACGATTCTGACCGTAGCGGCGAAATGGTTCAACGCGGCATCCTCTGCGCGTCACGGTATAGCTGGCACCACACGGCTGCCCAGACGCTGAAGGTCTACAAGAAGGTAGTCGGATAATGAAGATTGTTTTTGATTCGAGATGGATCTACGAGAAGCCGTCCGGTATCGGTGTTTACGCGCGTGAGATGATGTGCAGAATCCCCCGTCTCATGACCGATTCTAAATTTGTTTTCCTCTTCCGCTCGACAGAGCTCCGCGACCGGTTGATGGCGGGTGTTGAATCGTGTAAAAACGTCGAATCCCTTATCGTTCCCTACGGACCGATGTCGCTGAAGAGCCAACTCAAAATGCCCGAGGTCTTATCAAAAATCGGCGCTGATCTCTTTCATACACCGAATTACATGATGCCCTATCGTGCGTTTCCACGGTCGAGCACCCGAAAAACGAAGTGCATTGTCAATATTCATGACGTGATTCCGCTCGTGGTGAAAAATTATGCCCCGAATTCGCTTACCAGCCGCTTCAAGAGAATCTTCCGGTTTTGCATGAAGATGAGTGTCAGCCGTGCAAACTGCGTGATTACGGGTAGCGAAGCGTCGAAGCGAGATATGATTGCTTCGCTTGCGCTGGATCAATCGCTATCGAATCGCATTCAGGTTGTCTACGATGGAGCCGGTGGACGTTTTGATGTCCATGAGCATGATCCGATTAAGACCGATGAAACAACGCCTCGCACGCTGCTTTATGTTGGCCGAATGGATCCTTATAAGAACGTGGCAGGGCTGGTGGAAGCCCTCGCCCTCGCGCAGAAGCGTCTTCCGTTCCCTGTGCGCCTCGTCGTGTGTGGGCCTGCCGATGACCGATACCCCGAAGCGCGAGAAATGGCTGAAAAGTTGGGTGTTGCCGATGCGGTGTGCTTTACTGGGTTTGTCAACGATGCGGAACTTGCCAATCTCTACCGTACCTCCGATCTGCTGACGCATCCTTCGCGCTATGAAGGGTTCGGGCTTCAGCTTGTCGAAGCGATGAGGAGCGGCCTTCCCGTCTGTTGCACAGACGGCGGATCGCAACCGGAAATCGCAGGCGATGCTGCTTGCATTGTGAAGGCGGGCGATTCGCTTTCCATGGCAGGCGCGATTGCTGATGTGCTCAGTTCTGCCGATACCATGCAGCAAATGAAGCTTGCCGGACTCTCGCGCGCGGCGCTGTTTGACTGGGATGTCTGCGCAACGAAAACAGTCGCCATTTACCGTTCCTTGGTTCCTACAAAGACGGTAAAGACTGCGAGAAAGTGCTGAAAAATAATTAACTAAACCTGCTAACCGATGCCAGAGCAAGACCCTGCCACGATTCTACAGAGACCCTTTGCGGTTGTGATCCCAGCCTACAATGAAGAGGCTTCGATCGGACAACTGCTGGATGAGTTGCGTGGTTATCATCCAACGGCGAAAGTGATTGTTGTTAGCGATGGCTCGGCGGATAAAACCGCAGTGGTAGCCGCAGCACAGGGGGCAACGGTGCTTGATCTGCCTTGTAATCTCGGCGTGGGTGGTGCGGTGCAAGCGGGAATGCGATATGCCTGTGATCTGGGGTATGAACGTGTCGTCCGCATTGATGGTGATGGACAGCATCCGCCTTCAGAGATTGGCAAGCTCTTGGAGACGCTTGAGCGAACCGGGGTAGACCTCGTTGTGGCTTCACGATTTCTCGGAGAGAGCGATTTTCAAGGTGGCACGGTCATGCGTCAGGCTGGGAATGTGATGCTGGCGTGGTTCCTCAGTTTAATCTGCCGGACTCGTGTAACGGATCCGACTTGCGGGTTCTGGTGTGTCCATGGAGAACTCTTGCACTACTTTGCGCATGACTATCCGTGTGAGTATCCAGAGCCTGAAGCACTGGCGCTCTTGCGCCGACAGGGGTACGAGATGGTGGAGGTGGGTGTGCCCATTCGCCCACGAGCCTTTGGCGTCTCGACCATTGATTCGATGGGTACCGTGTACTTTGCCTTGCGCGTAGGGCTCGCGTTGCTGGCGGATCGGGTTCGCCCAGTGGATAGACGCTTTGCAAAGACAAACCGAAAAAAGGAGGAAGAGCGATGATCGCTTTGATGACACCCGAGTTTTCGCATGTGCTGATCGGTTTAGCTGGAGCGGCTATGTTACTGGGGACGCTGCGCTACCTTCAGGTCATGCGCTCGCGGGTATCGTTTCCGCTTGTCTTCATTCTCGCCATCGTTTCGTTTGCTTTTTTGTTGCTTGCATTTTTCCCACATCTGTTCGATGTTTTTATGCCCGATACGCGGATGGGGCGCATTCGGATGGCGGTTGCGGTCATGACCGTCTTTATTATGGTCGTGACATTCGAATCGATCCGCCGAACCCAACTCAAGGAGCGCTATGCGCTCTTGTGGGTGATTCCTTGTGTTTTGGTCCTCTTTTTGACCGCGCATCCCGACATCATGGACTGGCTCCGTTCTTCGTTCGGCATGGAGTATTCGTCGACGATGGTGGCGGTCGTATTCCTTTCTGTCATGGTATCGGTTTTTGTGTTGTCGAAAAGTATTTCAAAGAACGAAAAGTATGTTGCGAAGCTTGCACAACGCTGTGCCATACTCGAAGCGCGCATCAAGGCGCTTGAGGAGAAAGTTGGAAAATGATACGCGTCTGGTCAGTCCTTATGTTCCTGCTGACGATCGTCCCGTCGGTCTTTGCAACGGTACTATTGGTGCGGAGCCATCAGTGTCGGTATCGTGAGCTGAACCTTATCCCCAGCCGTTCCCCGTTCCCTTTTTTTGCGATGTATCTCGCCGCCTTCTTCGTAATCATTATACATCCACATCAGGATAACTTTACTGGCCTCGATGTGGCGATGTATCGGCTCACGTCCGGCGCGTTCCAAGAAGGCCGTGGTTTCAACGATGTCGATCGGCCGTTTGACCAAGTTCCACGAGCGATCAAGCCTTCGTTATTATACCGCAATGTTGAAGAGCCCGGCGCGCGTCAGACGCGCGATTGTTTGTTTGAGCTTACCGATTATCCTCATGCCGAGACGAAGCCGTTTTTCATGCCGACGCTCCCGCTCGCCGCTGCAGGCGCAGGCGTTCTGGGGCTTTCGCGGGATGGGTTCGTGCCACTCGTAGGTGCGCTATGGGTGCTGAGTGTTTTTATGGTGTCGACGGGACGAAACCGCAAGTTAGAATGGGTGGCGGCCGTGGGTTTGTTATTGGGAACCGCATGGCCCGCTTGGTTCCTATGCGGATTTCATGCGGATGCAGTTGGAGGCGTTCTGGCCGCGATCGTGGTGCTGGGTTTTTTTGAGAAACGACAGTCCGAACCTGTTCATTTAGTACGGGGAATTTTGCTCGGCCTTTCCATTTCTTTTCACCTGACGATGATCGTAATCGCCTTGCCTGTGGCACTAGCACTGGTCATGAGAAGTGGAAGATTTCGCGATACGGCGTTATTGCTTGTCGGTGGGTTGGTCGGCGTTCTCCCACTGTTGCTGATTAATGCTTATGTTTGCCAGCCATACGGCGATTTTTTGAGTTTCAGCGCCTTGGCGGCCATGTGTCGATCGGTGCCAGAAATTCGTATGGTTATGGTCGGCCTTGCGGTTACGCTAGCGTGCGGTGTCATGGTCGTGACACTGGCACATGTACAGAAGGTTCGGGCCTGGTTTGAAACGGACAAGAGCCGCAGATTGGTTTCGCTGGGTTGCATCGTCCTATGCGTGGCGCCGTGGGCCCTGCCGTTTCTCGTTGGCGGAACCTTGCAGAAGGGGATGATGGCGACGTGGAGTGGCATTGGGTTGTTCGTTATTCCTGTGGTGCTGTCCGCAACGTTTCTGTTTCGTCGACGCTACCCGCTTTCTGCACGCGTCTTGTTGGCCTGCATCTGCCTCAGCGCACTTGTATTTCTCTACATCAAAGGCTCAGAGGTTCCCGTTGGACTCTGGTCGCAGCGACGCTTTTGTCCCGTAATTTTTTATCTGATTTCGCTGCTGGCTGTCCCGCTGGCAGAAGGGCTGAGCGGAATCGCTACGCGCTCTTTAAAGTGGGGTTGGTGCGTGTCCGGCGTTGTCCTGCTACCCATCGTCTTACATATCATTTCTGGTCATGCCGCGTACTTCCGTCCCAACGGTGAGGGGTCGGAGAAAATGGTGGAGCAGGTAGAAGCCGTTCTTGATAACGCTGGTGAGAACGCCCTGACCTTGTTCGACTACTATCCACACAGCGTGCCGTATCAATGGAATTTGCATCGTTCCGTTTTCGGTCTGAATGAATCGGTCGGGAAACGCCTCGAACATGGGCCGGTTATGCAATGGCTAGCGGAAGAAGCGAAGACGCGCCCTGTGCTGATTATTGGCTCAGACTTCAGCGGCACACTGCAACCTTATTCTTACGTTCCACCTTCTCTGGTTGAAGACGGTTTCTGGCTAATGCCTAAGCAAGAAGTTTTGGCTACGTCTATTGAGACGATTGCAACACGCGCATTTTTTCCGGCGCAACAAACTGAAAAATGGATGGGGCAGACTGTTTTCGATGCAGTGCCGATTACTGAATTCAATCGCGCTCGCGCCGTTCAGATGAAGACGCTAGATGGAAGTCCGCTCGGGCTTCGTCCTCCATGGGGACGCGTGGTAAAAGGCGGCATGTGGAGTCGAGAGGGCAGTGGCATTGTGGGGACTCTGCCACCGCCGGGTGGGCGCATGACTATTCAAATTTCTGCCTCGTGGTTCCCGCCGGATGACACGTGGACAAATCAGGTGATTGTGCTGACGCCACCGTTTAAGGGCAATTCTGTTGTCTTTACGGTTGGTGATGCAAGGCGTGGTGTTTCATCGCTCAAGGCCGTGATCGAGCGTGCGGCGGATGATGTTGATGACGGCTCTTTCACGGGTGTGTACCGCTTCCATGCGCAGACACCCTACAATCCCGCTGTGTATGGAACAAAAGGATTTGATGCTGACCTTGGAGTGGTGATCGACTCGGTGCGAATCGGACAGACAGATTGATGGTGGCGGTTTTCCCACAGGCGACACAGACAACGCGGAATGAGGATAAAAAAACTTAATCGCGTTATGTTGCGCAGACTCTATTTCTCCTCGTTTTAGAGAAGATTGGCTTTAAGTACGCAACATAACGCAGTTTGAAAAGGATGCCATCTACACTGCGCACTCACGATTCATTGACTTCCTGTAGCCGCGATCGGTGATCGCGGACGATTCCGGCCTCAACGAGGCCAGCCACAGGAGAGAAGTAGCGAGTTGTGAGTTGCGAGGTTGAAGAGAGTTAGTAGGGCGTAGGGCGTAGTTTCCGCTGGGGACACCCCAGGCCCCGTTTCTTTGTGGTTGCGAAGCGAGGTGGGGCGCAGCCGTCTCGGCAAGCCG
>CAZUAY010000209.1:0-6837 GCA_964618405.1 uncultured Lentisphaerales bacterium | reverse complement strand
ACCGAGCTGACCACCGAGCTGACCAACCGCAAAAAACAATACAACCACTACCGCGACCAATTACTCAGCTTTGAAGAGGGCGAGGTAGAGTGGAAGACGTTGGAGGAGCTTGTTGCAACGATAAGAACTGGGAAGTTGAATGCTAATGCGATGGTTGAAGATGGGAAATACCCATTTTTCACATGTGATGCCAATCCGTTCAAAATTGATACCTATGCTTTTGATGCAGAGGCGATCATTGTCTCTGGGAACGGCAGCCAGGTAGGCCACATCAATTACTACAAGGGTAAGTTCAACGCGTATCAGCGGACTTACATCTTAGCAGACTGCGCGGACGAAATTACTCTCGGCTTCTTGCTGGCATATTTGAAGGCATATCTACGAGCTTATATCATGCAACATTCGAAGAAGGGTTCAGTCCCTTACATCACAATGCCTATGTTGCAGAACTTCGAAGTCCCCGTCCCTTCTTTAACCGAGCAAGCCCGAATCGTCGCCATCCTCGACAAGTTCGATACCCTCACCCACTCAATCAGCGAAGGCTTGCCGCGCGAAATCGAGTTGCGGCAAAAGCAATACGAGCATTACCGCGACCTGCTGTTGAGCTTCCCCAAACCCGGAGAAGGAACCACGAATGGACACGAATAAACACGAATTGATATTCAAAGAGGAAGTCTTCCAGATTGTGGGTTGTGCCATGGAGGTTTTGAATACGCTGGGGCATGGGTTGTTGGAAAAGCCGTATGAAAATGCCCTCGTGGTTGAGTTCAAGCTGCGCGGCATCCCATGGGCACAGCAGCCACGCTTTCCCGTGATCTACAAGTCAGTGAATGTCGGTGAATACATTCCCGACCTGATCGCCTTTGACTCAATCATTGTGGATGCCAAAACAATTGAAAAAATCGGAAACAACGAAAGAGCCCAAATCATCAACTATCTCAAAATCACCGGGCTGCGTGTAGGAGTCATCCTAAACTTCAAGCACGCCAAACTGGAATGGGAGCGCATTGTCCTATGAAATCCATTCGTGAAAATTCGTGTCCATTCGTGGTTAAATTTTCTTCTTCGTCATGATCGAATATAAAACCATCGCCGAGACCAACCGGTTCATCGTCCTCGACCGTTACGACAAGAGCTGGACCGTCGCGGAAACTTACCAAAGCGAAGATGCTTTGGAGCGCGAGCTGATACAAGATCTCGGCAACTTAGGCTACACCTTCGAGCGCGAGCTGAACACGCCGGCAAAACTCCTAGCCAACGCCCGCATCCAGCTCCAAAGCCTCAACAATGTCCAGTTCACCGAATCCGAGTGGATGCGCTTCGTCGAGACCTACCTCGACCGCCCGAGTGACCACATCGTGGAAAAAACCCGCAAGATCCACGATGATTACATCCACGATTTCGTTTTCGATGACGGGCACATCCAGAACATCTACCTGCTCGACAAGAAAAACGTGCTGCGCAACACCTGTCAGGTCATCCGGCAGTTCGAGCAAAGTGGGAGCCAGGCCAACCGCTACGATGTAACCATCCTCGTCAACGGCCTGCCCCTCGTGCAAGTGGAGCTGAAAAAGCGCGGGGTCGCCATCCGCGAGGCCTTCAATCAAGTCCACCGCTACAGCAAGGAGAGCTTCAACAGCGAGCATTCGCTCTACAAGTTCCTGCAACTCTTCGTCATCTCCAATGGCACGGACACCCGCTACTTCGCCAACACCACCCAGCGCAACAAGAACAGCTTCGATTTCACGATGCACTGGGCGATGAAGGACAATTCGCTGATCAAGGATTTGAAGGACTTCACCGCCACCTTCTTCGAGAAACGCACCCTGCTCAAGGTGCTGCTACAGTATTCGGTCTTCGACGTGAGCGATACCCTGCTGGTGATGCGTCCCTACCAGATCGCCGCCACCGAGCGCATCCTGCAAAAGATCATCAGCTCCTATGAATCGAAAAACTGGAGCAAGCCGGAAAGCGGCGGCTACATCTGGCACACCACCGGATCGGGCAAGACGCTCACCAGCTTCAAAGCGGCGCGATTGGCGACCGAACTGGACTTCATCGACAAAGTGTTTTTCGTCGTGGATCGCAAGGATCTGGATTACCAGACGATGAAGGAATACCAGCGCTTCTCGCCGGACAGCGTGAACGGCTCGGACAGCACCGCCGCCCTGAAGCGAAACCTTCAGAAAGACGACCACAAGATCATCGTCACCACGATCCAGAAGCTGAACAACCTGATGAAAACCGAGGCTTCGCTGCCGGTTTATGGCCAGCAGGTGGTGTTCATCTTCGACGAGTGCCACCGCAGCCAGTTCGGCGAAGCGCAGGCCAATCTGCAAAAGAAGTTCAAGCGGTTCTACCAATTCGGTTTCACCGGCACGCCCATCTTTCCGGAGAACGCCAGCGGCGCGGAGACCACCGCCAGCGTGTTCGGCCGCGAGCTGCACTCCTACGTCATCACCGATGCCATCCGCGATGAAAAGGTGTTGAAGTTCAAGGTGGACTACAACGACGTGCGCCCGCGCTTCAAGGCCATCGAAGCCGAACAGGACACCGACAAACTCAACGCCGCCGAGAACCGCCAAGCCCTGCTGCACCCGGATCGCATCAAGGAGGTCAGCCAATACATCCTGAACAACTACCGCCAGAAGACCCACCGCCTGCACGCGGGTGGCAAGGGCTTCAACGCCATGTTCGCGGTGAGCAGCGTGGACGCGGCTAAGCTCTACTACGAGACCTTCAAGACCTTGCAAAGCGAGAGTGAGCGGCCGATCAAGGTGGCCACGATCTTTTCCTTCGCCGCCAATGAGGAGCAGGAAGCCATCGGCACGATTCCCGATGAAAGCTTCGAGGTCTCCGCGATGAACAGCAGCGCCAAGGAGTTTCTGAACGCGGCCATCGCCGACTACAACGCGTTTTTCAAAACCAATTTCGGTGTCGATAGCAACGGCTTCCAGAACTACTATCGCGACCTCGCCCAGCGGGTGAAGCGGCAAGAAGTGGACTTGCTGATCGTGGTCGGCATGTTCCTCACCGGCTTCGATGCCCCGACGCTCAACACCATGTTCGTCGATAAAAACCTCCGATACCACGGCCTGATCCAGGCATACTCCCGCACCAACCGAATCTACGACGCCACCAAGACTTTCGGCAACATCATCACTTTCCGCGACCTGGAGCAGGCGACCATCGACGCGATCACCTTGTTCGGCGATGCCAATACAAAGAACGTTGTCCTGGAGAAGAGCTACAAGGAATACATGGAAGGCTTTACCGAAGTCGCCACGGGTGAGGCACGGCGGGGTTTCGTCGAGGTGGTCGCAGAGCTGAAAGAGCGTTTCCCCGACCCTGCGGCCATCGAGAAGGAGGTCGACAAGAAGGCCTTCACCAAACTCTTCGGGGAATATCTGAAGATCGAGAACGCGCTCCAGAACTTCGATGAATTCGTCAGTCTGAAAGATTGGCAGCAGGTCGATCCGGCTGATGCGGAGGCAGTCGAATCCTTCAAGGCGCAGCATTATCTGAGCGATGAGGATCTGGAAAAGCTCGAGGCAACGGAGGTTCTGCCGGAGCGCAAGGCGCAGGACTATCGCTCTACCTACAACGACATCCGCGACTGGCTACGCCGCGAGAAAGACGGCAAAGAGAAAGCGAAAAGCACCGTGGATTGGGATGACGTGGTCTTTGAGATCGACCTGCTCAAATCGCAGGAGATCAACCTGGATTACATCCTCGAACTGATCTTCGAAAAGAACCAAAAGCTGAAGGACAAGGGTGCCTTGATAGAAGATGTACGCCGGGTGATCCGCGCCAGCATCGGGAATCGTGCCAAGGAAAGTCTGGTGGTCGATTTCATCAACCAAGCCGATCTCGATCAGTTCCGCGATAAAGTGGCCATCATCGAAGCCTTTTTCGCCTACGCCCAAGCCGAACAGAAGCGAGAAGCGGAAACGCTCATCCAGTCCGAAAGCCTGAATACAGAGGCAGCGCGGCGATACATCGCCATCTCATTGAAGCGTGAATACGCCAGTGAGAATGGGACAGAGCTCAATACTATTTTGCCCAAAATGAGCCCACTAAACCCACAATACCTGACCAAAAAACAGGCCGTATTCCAGAAGATTGCAGCTTTTATAGAGAAGTTCAAAGGCGTGGGTGGAGCCATCTAATCTCCAACCGGAATTTTTTATGAAAGGCATTGATGTCAGCTACTACTATGAAGGGTATAGTACCTTCAAAACAGAAGAACTGTAGTGGAGCCTGTCATCTATACACGGTTCTAAAAAGATTGGTTTTCACGGAGACTATTTATCACGAACGACTCAGAAAAGCAAACAAATCCCACCCATCAGGCGCCCAACGCCAGGCGGCCGACGTCAGGCGCGGGGTGCTATCAAAGAGATTACGATTACGAGGTGCGGAGCAAACGGAGAACGGGTTTTCCAACCCGTTTCATGTCGGGGACTGGAAAGTCCCCGCTCCTGTATCTCTCGCTACTTTTTGATCGACAACGTTCGCAACTTATGTTGCGCGGGCCCTATTTCTCCTCTGTTTAGGGAGGATTGACTTTAAGTACGCAACATAACGCAGTTTGAGAAGGATGCCATCTACAGTGGAAGCATCGTGCATCTTACCTGTGCACATACACCTTTGCTAGGCCCCATCCGAAAAGGGTTTAAACTATGGAAGAGATGGAATATTCAACAGCCAACAAGGAATGTCCAATGTCCAAAGGAATGACCCTTCGCGAAATCTACGATAATAACGTAAGATCGTAGACGGCCTGACTGAAGTTCCCCACTTGGAAATTGGATTTGAGTGTTGGCTGTTGGAAATTTCACCCACCCATTACACGCCGTGGTCACCGACCCCGAACTGAAGATGGTAGTAATGGGCGTAAGCGCCGTCGGCTGCGAGGAGCTCGGCGTGCGTGCCACGTTCCACAATCCGACCCCCTTCGACCACCATGATGATGTCCGCGTGTTGGATGGTCGAAAGCCGGTGCGCGATGATGAGCGAGGTTCGTCCACGGGACAACTCAAACAGCGACTTCTGAATATGCCGTTCGCTTTCGTTGTCCAAAGCCGAGGTCGCTTCGTCCAAAACAAGAAGGGGTGGATCTTTCAAGAAAACGCGTGCTATTGAAATGCGCTGCTTCTGTCCCCCAGAAAGTCTCACACCGCGCTCGCCGACTTTCGACTCGTAGCCGTCGGGCAACGACACGATGAATTCGTGAATATCGGCACGTTTCGCCGCCGTCTCGATCTCGTCTTGTGTCGCCTCGGGCTTGCCATAGCCAATGTTCTCGCCGATCGTGCCAGCGAACATGTAAAGATCCTGCTGCACAATGCCGATATGACTCCGCAGCGATTTCACGCTCACGTCGCGCACATCGATTCCATCAATGAAAATGCCGCCATCTTTAACATCGTAGAACCGAGGCAGCAACGCGCAGATTGTGCTCTTGCCGCCACCCGAGGCGCCGACGAGGGCGGCCGTTTTTCCGGCGGGGATGTCGAATGACACGTCGTCGAGAATCGGAATGTCACTCTCATATTCGAACGTCACATTCCGGAATGAGACGGCACCCGCGCCAGGAACGAGCGCCTTTGCGCCGGGAGAATCTTTGATGTCGGGCACAACGCGAAGCACATCATGAAAGCGCTTGAACCCCGTGTAGCCACGCTGGAATTGCTCCGTGAAGCGCAGCAGCATTTCGATGGGTTGGAGGAACACGCCCACATAAAGCGCGGTCACTCCAATGTCGGCTGGAGTCATCTTGCCCTGTGTAATGAAGTAGCCGCCCGAGGTCAGCACCGCTGCATACAGAAGCCCTTGAAAGAACGAATTGCCCGCATGAAATGCGCCCATAACCTTGTAGCTATCCGTCTTCGAATCGAGATAGGCCTCGTTGCATCCGCGAAACTTGTTATGTTCAACATCCTCATTGGCGAACGATTTCACCACCCGAATTCCTGAGAGTGAATCCTGAATGCGTACGTTGATCTTGGCGATCTTCTTACGGTTATCCATAAACGTTGCTCGCATCCGCGAGTTCAGCCGTACGGCATAGATCACCATGACGATCGTAATCGCAAGCAAAATAAAGGTCATCTCAGGCCGCATCATAAACAGAATCACAAAGGCACCGATGATCTTCAACGTCGCAATAGTAAAATCTTCTGGACCGTGATGCGCCAGTTCTGTGACGTCGAACAGGTCGGTCACAAGTCGTGACATCATCTCGCCCGTGTTGTTTTTATCGTAGTAGGAGAACGACAGACGCTGATATTGCGCGAAGAGATCGCGCCGCATGTCGGTCTCCATCCGAGCGCCCATAATGTGGCCCCACGACGTGATGAAGTACATGCACCCAAAGCGAATCGCCGCCAGCAACACAAGTCCAGCCCCAATCCACGGCAACCACCTCAACACCTCTGCTGCGCCACGGGTATACAAACCATTACCGAGAATATCGAGAAACTTCGGAAACGCCAAGTCGGCGGCACAAACCACCAGCGCACAAAGCATGTCCATTGTGAACAAGAATTTATAGGGCTTGTAGTATTTTAGAAAATGAAGAAAAAGGGTCATGGGGATATCGTGTTCGAATAAGAGATTGAATTCTTTTCAATTATCACATGGATTCTACTGAGAGGCAACTTAAAATGACCTCCTTGCTTTCCGTGGACGAAATTTCAGAGAGGGATTAACCACAAAAGGGATTTGTATTGCTGAGGCGGCCACGCCGACTATTTTTTTGTCCACATTACCAACACGGAAAAGCACGGAAAGCTCCGTGCCTCCGCTCCATCTGCTCGCGAAGCTCAAGGTGGG
>CAZUAY010000208.1:0-6846 GCA_964618405.1 uncultured Lentisphaerales bacterium | reverse complement strand
TCTCTATGTTTAAAACCGCACCGCGCTTATTGCGACAACTGGGTTGATAGCACAGCAGGGCAGATCTCAGGCGCCACCCTCGCAAAATACTTTCACTCCTCCCACCGATGCTAAAGGCCGCAGGCATGTCTGTGATTTGCGAACAGAATGAGGTAGGCCTGTCGGATGCGAGCAACGACATCATCATCGGGTGGATGCACGGTGATGAGCCTGATAATGCGCAATCACGTGAGCGTGAAGTCATCCGAGACCACGGTGCCGATTGATATCATGGTGAAACAGGATCTAGAGGCGACCTACGTGTTCGCAGTGGCGATGCGCGACGCGCCGACTACAGCAACCTTCACCTGCAAGCAGAAGGGGACGGCAACTGTCGAAGTTCTTGGTGAGAACCGGACGCTGAAGTTGAAGGAGGGAGTTTTTACCGATACATTTGCGCCCTACGCTGTTCATTTATACCGCCTCAAATAGGTGATCAAAACTTGCCGAAGAAGCCGAATACGACCGTAGCCCCGACAATCCTGTCTCGTTCGTCCCCGACAGGATTGTCGGGGTTACTCTTGCGTCTCAGTTTTTAACACGGGTCCCGAAAAGAATGTAGCCGGCTTGAAGATGACATAGAGAGCAAATAATCGAGACCTTTGCTGTTGTTATATACGTAAGATTTAGCTACAATCTCCACATCACTTAGAGGAGTTGATCATGCCAGCTATAAAACCCATTTCAGATCTCAGAAATTATAATACCGTTCTGCGTGAAGTCACAGCGGAGTCTCCAGTCTTTTTGACTAAGAATGGACGTGGGCGCTTTGCTATTGTTGATATTCGCGCGTATGAACGACTTCGTGCCGAATTAGAACTGATGTCAGCCTTGTCCGAGGGCGAGGAGTCTGCTCGGAATTGCGGATGGGTCTCCATGGATTCTGCGATGAAAAAACTCGGAGTTTAGCCATGTACGAAATTCGGTTCACGCCTCGCGCAATAGCCGATTTGGAAGAGATCAAGCGATACATTTCTTATGATCTATTAAATCCCCAAGCTGCTACGGAACTTGTTGAGCTTGTGTTTACAAAGATTGGAATACTTGCCTCTCTGCCGCAAACAGGAGCACGACTGAGGACCGACATCTCTCTTCTTAAAACCTACCGATTTATTCAGTGTAACCATTACCTCGTATTTTATCGGGTAGAAGAAAAAATGGTTTCCGTTGCCCGTATTTTGTATGCAAAAAGAGATTATTTAGGGTTGCTTGAACCAGACAAAGACTAGAACGTAGCCGAGACAAGCCTGTCTCGGTTCGTCTTTGACAGGATTGCCGGCGATTTTTACTTTTCCAAAATAGAGTTTTATTCTACTATTTATTTTGATACAATAATGCCAGTTGTTTCAAGAGTGTAACAAAGCTCAACTGCAAAATGGAGGATGTTAACATGAGTGATGAATTTAATACCGATTCGGATATCAACGCAAGCCAAGACATTAAAGCAAGCCCAGAAAGTACTTCGGGCCTTGACGTTGTGAGCGTTTATAAGAACTGTTTCGTCTCAGGTGCACAAGACTTGATTCCCGTGGTCATTGCCTCGGCATTATGGCTCGTTACCGTTTGGATTCCTTACATCAATATCGGCACCACGATTGCCATGTTCACGTTGCCCGTCTGGATTGTCGCTGGCAAAAAACTATCGCCCATCGACCTGTTTCTCGGCGAGCATCGCGCGAAAATGTTTGGGTTACTCCGTCTTCATGGGCTTGTGCTCGCAGCTTGCTTGGTCTTCTTTATGGTCATGACAAGTAGCTATGCGGCGATACGAGTTTTCTCTGGCAGGTATAATCCTGGCTTCTGGCCTTGGGTGCGCGTATTGGTACTTTTTGGCTGTGCAGCAGTTCCGTTTTTCATGATGACCACAGCGTGGTCGATGGCGCCGTTCTTGTTGATTGACAAGGGACTTGAGCCTGCCGCCGCATTGAAAGAAAGTTTTAGGATCACCGAGGGTGTGCGTCTTCAAGTCTTCGCGATCTATGCCGTCCCGCTTCTGATTGCCGCGGTGATTCTCCATTTCTTGGGCGGAATCAGCTATGTCGGATGGATAGTCACTGCCGTCACGGTCGTTGCAACTGCTACTGCTGTTATCGGGCTCTCAGCTCAAGTTTATCGCATTCTTGGCAATAAAGCCGACACGAGCATCGATTAATCCTTGATGAAACAAATACCGGCTCCCGGAACCAACCTGTTGACCCATTGCGGTGACACGATCACTTTCACGTTGCGCATGGGCGTGGCGCGTCGTGGTCGTGCGGTGTTGCGAACGTCACTGGGCGGTGCCGCGATTAAGCATCGCGAAACGCTCGCATCCGCTGAAGAGGGGAGGCCAGCATTGGCGCTTGATTGGAGCGACAGAGCCATGGTCGAAGTAGAGCCAGGGTTGCATCAGGTGCGGGTGCCGCTGCTCGAGGTCGGGTGCTTCCATGCGAAGACCTGTTTCTTCCCAGAAGGCGGGGGCCGAGCCGAATGGCCGACGGGCGACGATGTTCACATCAAGACCGAGCCTTCTTGGACGGTTGCGGGAGCCTCCGTTTATACCGCCTTCCCCCGACAGTTCGGCGCATTTTGTGAAGCTGAACAATCCGCCTTCGATGATTCGCTGTCGGCGCCACTTGATCAAGTGGGGTGGACCGTGATTCCTCCGTCGGGAACCTTCAGAAGTCTCGCGAAAAAACTCGACACGATTCTCGGCGAGGAGCGTTTCGCGATCTTGCAACTTCTGCCCATCCATCCGGTGCCGACAACGTTTGCGCGCATGGGGCGTTACGGTTCGCCGTTTGCGAGCACCGATTTCCTCGGCGTGAACCCAGCCTTTGCTGAGTTCGATTTGTCGGCGACGCCGATTGATCAGTTTCGAGAGCTTGTGATTGCTGTTCATTCCCGCGGTGCTCGTGTGTTCCTCGATCTGCCGGCCAATCACACGGGCTGGGCATCGACCTTACAAGTTCACCATCCGGAATGGTTTCGACATAGCGAGGAGGGTCGCTTCGTTTCTCCGGGAGCGTGGGGAACGATCTGGGAAGATCTCGTCGAGCTCGATTATTCAAAGCCAGGTCTTTGCGAATTTATGGCGGGGGTCTTTGAGTTTTGGTGTAAACAAGGCGTCGACGGATTCCGTTGCGATGCGGGCTACATGGTTCCCGCGACCGTCTGGAGTTATATTGTCGCCAAGGTGCGCGAACAATTCCCTGACACGGTTTTTTTGCTCGAAGGTCTCGGCGGAAAAATTTCCGTGACGCGAGAGTTGATTGCCGAAGCTGGTTTGAACTGGGCTTACTCCGAAGTGTTTCAAACGGAGGATAGAGCTGCCTTCGAACACTATCTGCCAGGAGCCTTGGCGCTTTCTGACGAAACGGGCCCGTTGATCCATTATGCGGAAACGCATGATAACAGCCGACTGGCAGCTCGTTCGCCTCGAAATTCCACCATGCGTACAGCCCTCGCAGCGATGCTATCGCACCAAGGTTGCTTTGGCATCACGAACGGTGTCGAGTGGTTTGCCACGGAGAAGGTCGATGTCCATGGCGCCAGTGCGCTGCGCTGGGGTCATGCCGACAATCAAGTCGCCTTCATCGGACGGCTTAATGACTTGCTGTCGAGTCATCCCGCTTTTAGGGCGGGAGCGCATGTGCGCATGGTGCAACGTCGGACCGGCAATTCCCTCGCCATTATCCGAACGCCAGCGGCGGGCGGTATGCAAACTCGATTGCTTGTGCTCGTCAACCTCGACGTGGATTCACCTCAGTCCGTTTCTTGGCCTGCGATGGAATTTATTTCTGCCGCTCCGTCTTATGATCTCCTCGGGGGCAAGGTGTACACCCTGCCACACGAGAAGCACGGCTTTTGTTCGGTGACGTTGGAGCCGGGTCAAGTTTTGTGTCTTGCGCAGACCGAGGAAGAGCTTGTTGCCCTCGAGGCAGAGGTTGCTGGGCCACGCCGCTTTGCAATCCCTGCCGTAAGAAAGCAGGCGCTACGCGTTTTGGCCTTGCGTATCCGGCAGGCGCTGGTTGACGATACGGCCTTGGGGCTTGAGGATGATGTTGACGCGATGGCGCAGTCCTTGGCTGAGGATCCAATGGCATTCATCTCGAGTTTGACTGGAGAAGGTTCCATGCCTCGGGTGACCGAATGCGTGCTTCCGGAGGATCTGAATCGCATCGTGATGATCCCGCCGGGACATCTCCTTTTGGTCCGCGCGCCACATCCCTTCCGATGCTCAGTAGAGCAGGATTCAGGACGAATCCGCGGCGTGGCCTGGTCGAACGAACAGGTTGGAGGCGGAAATTTTGCTGTTCTTATTGCGCCCTTGAAGACGAAGCAGAATCAAGAAATGGGATGGCTCAAGCTTGTCTCGTATCCCTTTGCGAAGCCGTGTGCTCCTGCTTCGATAAGGCTGTGCGCACTGCCGAAAGCGGACGTGAAATCGTTACAGATTCGCCGATCGTTCACGGGCGCAGAGGTGTTGCGTGGCGATAGGGTTGGCCTGCTAACGAACGGGTGCGGTGCCATGTCGCATGTCCGCGCGAAGTGGGGCGATATCCGAAGCCAATACGATGCGATTCTCGCCGCCAATCCAGACCCTCGGATTCCCTGCGATCGGCAAGTGCTGTTTACGCGATGCCGTGCGTGGATTGTGAATCAAGGCTATTCCTCTGAAATTAATGCCTCCTGCCTTGTTAAGTTTGAGTGCGCAGCAGGCAGTGCCGTGGCACGGTGGCTCTTCAAAGTCCCTGTAGGAACAGGGCGCAGCGTGTCACTCTCGATTTCGCTTTTGTTGCATCGCAACGAGAACCGCGTGACTTTGGTGTCAGAGCGTTTGTCGGGTGCTGACGATTCTGAGATGCTCGATGATGATGCACCGGTGCAGTTGATCTTGCGACCTGACATAGAAAGTCGGAGCTTTCATCACAAGACGAAAGCCTTCGCCGGACCTGAACGTGAATGGCCGGGATGCGTGAGTCCGCTGCCAGGCGGTTTTACCTTCAAGCCTCATGGCGTCCCAGGACTTGTCATGCGTGCCTCTGGCGGTGCCTTTATTTCGGAGACCGAATGGCACTACATGGTTCCGCATCCGGACGATGCTGGACGTGGTCTCGACGGAAGCTCCGACCTCTTTAGTCCCGGTTGGTTTACCGCAATGTTAGAAGGCGGAGAGACGATTGAACTTGATGCGGAATGCCTCTGCAACGGAGGTGCACCGGGTGGCGTGATCCGAGGCAGTGGCGAGAAGCCGATTCCGTCGTTTAAACCCGTTCCGCTTCGCACTGCTTTATCGGATGCGCTTCGTGACTACGTGGTGCGCCGAGATGAATTTATGACGGTCATCGCCGGTTACCCGTGGTTCCTCGATTGGGGACGCGATACCTTCATTGTGCTGCGTGGCATGATTGCCGATGGCATGACGAAGGAGGCGCTCGATATCGTGCGCAAGTTCGGCGAATTCGAGCTTGGCGGCACGCTCCCGAACATGATCAACGGCGCGGACGCTTCCAATCGCGATACCTCAGATGCCCAGCTCTGGTATGTGGTCTCGGTGGGCGATCTTGCTCGAAAGATTGGAGCCAAAAAGGTTCTCGACGCGACGTGTGGAGACCGAACCGTGCGCGAGGTCATTCTCAGAATTGGCGAAGGCTACAAACGCGGTACAAAGAATGGGATCCGCATGGATGAAGCCTCAGGGCTCGTTTATAGTCCTTCGCACTACACGTGGATGGACACCAATCACCCTGCGGCAACGCCCCGCGCTGGCTACCCGGTTGAAATTCAGGCGCTTTGGATTGCCTCGCTTGCCTTCATGACCAAGATTGATAAGGATGGGCCGTGGAAGGCACTTGAGAAGCTTGCGCGGAGTAGCTTTATTCAGTACTTCTGGCTTGCTGACAAAGGATTCTTGTCCGACTGCCTTCATGCCGACTCCTTTGCTCCCGCCTCGCAGGCGGTAGCGGACGATCATTTGCGATGCAATCAACTTTTTGCGCTGACGCTTGGGGCTTTGACCGACAAGGAGAAGTGCGCTCGCTCGCTCCGTTCCTCTGCGCGACTTCTCGTGCCTGGCGGTATTCGTACCTTGGCACCGGGCAAGGTAGATTTTGCGCTACCCGTCTACCGAGATGGGGTGTCACTCAACGATCCGACAATGCCGTATTGGGGACGTTACGAAGGGGATGAAGATACACGCCGCAAACCCGCGTATCATAACGGGACAGGGTGGACATGGCCGTTTCCCGCGTATGCGGAAGCACTCGTATCCGTGTATGGTGAAAGTGCGCAGGAGACTGCCAAGGCCCTGATCGGAAGTGCTGTCGATTTACTTCATCGCGATTGTGTCGGACAGTTGCCCGAAATTATGGACGGTGATGCACCCCATACGGGTCGCGGCTGCGACGCACAAGCTTGGGGCATTTCTGAGTTCTTGCGTGTCGCGCTACTCCTAGGGATGTAATCCGCCGGAAGATCATGCCTTCTACCTTTTTTGTGTTGTCGCTAGTCGCTAGTCGCTAGTGGCAGGAAGTGACAAAGCGGTGGTTAGAACCAGACCTCGCTAAATTGAGTTTTTTTCTACTTTCTTGTCGCAAGTTCAATTTCCTCTTTTGATTCGAATAATCGCTTATTCTCTTTGCGGAGCAGGGTGGGGCGACGCTGTCCCAGCGAGCCGTTTGTTTAAAATTAGCCGAAGCTGATCTCTGTGTTTTTCGAAGGATGAGGTACAAAGGTTTTTTCTTCGGCATCGTTTCGAAGCATGAGGAAAAACGGCTTGTCGGGACGACTGCGCCCCACCTTGAGCTTCGCGAGACGGCTTGTCGG